>NZ_QBTZ01000001.1:4578571-4915000 GCF_003058055.1 Acidovorax sp. 107
ACGTGGCGCTGGCCGATTTGATTCCCCAACTGCAAAAACGCCTGACAGCGCGCGAAACCGTGCTCCAGATTGCCTGGCTGATTGCGGGCATGGCGGTGGTCACGCTGGTGAGCGGGGCGGCGCACGCGCACTGATGCACTTGACCTGACTCAAGGCTGTGCCAGACGGCTATGCCATGCTGGGGGCATGACCGCACTGCACGCCACCACCGTTTCCCTGGGCCTGCTCGCTCAGCCCACGCGCTTCCTGTTCTTTACCGGCAAGGGCGGGGTGGGCAAGACCTCGCTGTCCACCGCCGCGGCCATCGCCCTGGCGGATGCTGGCCGGCAGGTGCTGCTGGTCAGCACCGATGCGGCCTCCAATCTGGATGAAATGCTGGGCGTGCCGCTGTCCAACCAGCCAGTAGCTGTGCCGGGGGCGCCGGGGCTGTACATGCTCAACATCGACCCCGACACGGCCGCTGAGGCCTACCGACAGCGCGTGCTGGCACAGCTGGAGGCCACGGCCACCAGCGACGAGCGTGCCACCGTGCGCGAGCAGCTCTCGGGTGCCTGCACCACCGAGATTGCGGCGTTCGACGAATTTGCGGCATTGCTGGCCAGCGAGGGCGATGCGGCGGGCCACCGTTTCGACCATGTGGTGTTCGACACCGCGCCCACCGGCCACACGCTGCGCCTGCTGAGCCTACCCAAGGCCTGGACCGGGTTTCTGGCGGGCAACGACCGGGGGGCGTCGTGCCTGGGCCCGCACTCGGGGCTCAAGATGCAGGAGGCACGCTTCAACGCCGCTCTGACCGCGCTGAGCGACCCGGCCCTGACCACCGTGGTGCTGGTCACCCGCCCCGACCCCCGTCCGATGCAGGAGGCAGCCCGCACTGCGCGCGAGCTGCGCTCCCTGGGTCTGGCCAACCAACGCCTAGCCATCAACGGCGTGTTCCATGCCAACCAGCCGGGACAGGACGCGATTGCCGACGCCATTGAGGCGCTCGGCCGTGAGGCTGTGGACCAGATGCCGGATGCGCTTGCGCAGCTGCCGCGCGACGAGGTACCGCTGCGTCCCTTCGACACGGTGGGTTTGCCTGCGTTGCGGGCCTTGTTGGGTGGCGGCGACGTACCGAGGACCTTGCCCCCTGCGGCCGCTGGTGTCTCGCTAGAGGCCGAACCCCTGTCGTCCCTGGCCGACGCACTGGCCGCCAAGGGCCATGGCCTGATCATGGTGATGGGCAAGGGTGGGGTGGGCAAGACCACCATTGCCGCCGCGCTGGCCGTGGGCCTGGTACGCCGGGGGCACAGCGTGCACCTCACCACCACCGACCCGGCGGCCCATGTGCAAAGCCAGCTGGACGGCACCCTGCCAGGGCTGAAGGTGGGGCGCATCGACCCGCAGACTGAAACCCAGGCCTACATCGACAAGATCATGGCCACGCGGGGTAAGGTGCTGGACGACGCGGGCCGCGCCCTGCTGCTGGAAGACCTGCAGTCGCCCTGCACCGAAGAGGTGGCCGTGTTCCACGCCTTCAGCCGCGTGGTGAACGAGGCCCGTAGCGCCTTTGTGGTGCTGGATACGGCGCCCACCGGCCACAGCCTGCTGCTGATGGATGCCACCGGCGCCTACCACCGGCAGATGACGCAGCAGTACGAAGGCAGCGCGAACTCCAAACACATCATCACGCCGCTGATGCGCCTGCAGGACGCCGACATGACCCATGTGGTCATCGTCACGCTGCCTGAAGTCACGCCCGTGAGCCAGGCCGCCGCGCTGCAGGACGACCTGCGCCGCGCCCGCATCGAACCCTGGGCATGGGTCATCAACAAAAGCGTGGCGGCCACCGGCACCAGCGACCCGCTGCTGCAGGCCCGGCTGGCGGGCGAGCAACAGCAGGCCGCACGCATTGCCAACGGCCTGGCGCAGCGCACCTACGTGCTGCCCTGGCTGGCGACACCGCCCGTCGGGGTGGAGGCGTTGGGGCGGCTGGTGGCCCCGCAACTCCCGTAGTGACAGGGAATCCGCTATCTTATTGATAGCTTCGCAGGTATATGGAATTGGCGCTAGCGGCCCAAATGACCAAAAAAATCCCCTAGAGACCTTCAAGGGCCTGTGAGAGCCTGCGGGGACCTGTTATTAACGCGCCAGTTCCTCGCGCACGGCCGCCACCTGCCGCCGCGACACCGCCAGCAGTTCGGTCGATCCTTGCAGCCGCACGGCCCAGCCTTCGCCCTCCTCGGGGTCGTAGTGCTTTTCCAGCGCGCGCACGGCGCGGCGTGCGACGAGTGCATTGCGGTGGATGCGCAGAAAACGCGGCGCAAACTTGGTTTCCAGCTCGCTGAGCGAGCCGTCCATGATGTAGCTGCGCGTGGTGGTGCGCACGGTCACGTACTTCTGCTCGGCCTTGAAGTACAGCACCTCGGTCAGGGGCAGGCGTTCGGTGCGGCCCCGGTCCTGGATCAGCAGGGTCTCGCCCTCGGGCAGTCCGGGCGCGACGCTGAGCGCGGCGGGGCGGCTGGTGCGCTGCACCTTGGCCAGGGCCTGTTGCAGGCGCTCGCGGCGCACGGGCTTTGTGAGGTAGTCCACGGCGTCCAGCTCGAACGCGCTCACGGCGTGGTCCGCATGGGCCGTCACAAACACCACGGCCGGGGGCTGGGGCAGGGCCTGCAGTGCGTGGGCCAGCGCCAGACCATCCTGCCCCGGCATGTGGATATCCAGCAGCACCAGGTCAAACGCGCGGCCGCCCGTGGGGCTCAGCAGTGCCATGGTCTCGGCGGCGTTGGAGGCCTCGGCCACGGTGCAGCGCTGGATGTCCGAGCAGTCGGACAGCAGGGTGCGCAAGCGGCTGCGCGCCAGGGCTTCGTCGTCAACGATCAGGATGTTCATGGGGTTTGGAGGGGGTAGGTGCGGTGGGCGCGACCACGCCACGGCGGGAGTTGCCCCGCAGGTCGCCACGTCCGCGTGGGGCGGTGCGCTGGCGGGACGCAGGGGTAGGGTCGGCAGCGGGCAGGGTGATGCGCACCTGATACAGCCCGTCCTGCACGCCGGCGGTGAATTCGCCCTGCACGTCGTGCAGCAAGGCCAGCCGCGCACGCACGTTGGCCAGTGCGATGCCATGGCCCCGGGTGCTGGGCTCGTCGTGCTTGCCCGCTCGGCTCTCTTTGGGGGGCAGGGTATTGGTGATGCGCACGACCACGCGGTTGCCGCGCAGCTCGGTCAGCACGCGCAGCTTGCCGCCCCGGGCGCTGGGCTCGACGCCATGTTTGACAGCGTTTTCCACCAGCGGCTGCAGCAGCAACGGGGGCAGGCGCGCGCTGTCGGTGCGCGGGTCCAGGTTCCATTGCACTTGCAGGCGCGTTCCAAAGCGCACCTGCTCGATGCCCAGGTAGCGCCGCGCCAGCGTGATCTCCTCGGCCAGCGTGGTGGATTCGCCCTGCTCGACGAGGGCCACGCGGAACAGGTCCGACAAGTCTTCGAGCAGCGACTCGGCCTTGGCGGGCTCCTCACGCACCAGCGCAATGGCGCTGTTGAGCGTGTTGAACAAGAAATGCGGGCGGATGCGCGACTGCAGCTCTGACAGGCGCGCTGTGGTGGCGGCCGGGGTGCGCCCCCGGGCACGCAGCACCAGCGCGGCCACCAGCATGGCCGCCAGCAACGCGCCCGTGGCGGCGCTGGCCAGCCAAGGGGGCGATGCCGACAAGCCCACCAGCGCCAGCATGGCGCAGGCATAGACCCCGGCCACGGCGCCCAGCAGCACCCCGGCGGCATATTGCTGAGCGGTGGACAGGCGCTGCAGCAGCGTCTTGAGGCTGCACGCCGTGATCAGCCACACCAGCGTGGCCGGTAGCGCACCGCCCGTCAGCAGCGCCAGGCTACTCAGCCATTCGACGGGGGTGCTGACGCCATACATGGCGCCCACGCCGACCACCACCTCCACAAACAGCACGGCCCGCAGCACCACACCCACCTGGCAGGCATCGAACACCAGGGCCCGCCCACGTGGCGGCTGCCCGCCCGGCCCGGCTCCAGCGGCTGCCCGCACGCTGCGCGCCGGCCTGTCTGGCAGGGCGGAATCCGGTGGCGGGGGCGGGGTCGATAAAATTTGCGTATCTTGCATTGCGGCATCCGGACAATCCGGGTGTCTGAACCACCGGATTATTGCCCTCCTTATGTCCAATTCCCAAGCCATTGGCTCGGCCGCTGCGCCATCCCACAACCAGCTCGACACCAAGGCCCAGGCCTGGTCAGCCCTGTTCTCCGAGCCTATGAGCGATCTGGTCAAGCGCTACACCTCCAGCGTGTTCTTCGACAAGCGCCTGTGGCAGGCCGACATTGCAGGCAGCCTGGCGCACGCCGAGATGCTGGCCGCGCAGGGCATCATCTCTGCCTCCGACCACGCCTCCATCCAGCGCGGCATGGCGCAGATCAGCTCCGAGATCGAGTCCGGCGCCTTCGAATGGAAGCTGGACCTGGAAGACGTGCACCTCAACATCGAAGCCCGCCTGACCCAGCTGGTGGGCGATGCCGGCAAGCGCCTGCACACTGGCCGCAGCCGCAACGACCAGGTGGCCACCGACGTGCGCCTGTGGCTGCGCGGTGAGATCGACCTGATTGGCGACCTGCTGAAGGAACTGCAGGTGTCGCTGGTGGACGTGGCTGAGCAGAACGTCGAAGTGATCCTGCCCGGCTTCACCCACCTGCAGGTAGCGCAGCCTGTGAGCTTTGGCCACCACATGCTGGCCTACGTGGAAATGTTCAAGCGCGACGCCGAGCGCATGGCCGACGTGCGCCGCCGCACCAATGTGCTGCCGCTGGGCAGCGCAGCCCTGGCCGGCACCACCTACCCGCTGGACCGCGAACGCGTCGCAAAGACGCTGGGCATGGTGGATGCGAACGGGGCCCCCGTGGTCTGCCAGAACAGCCTCGACGCCGTGAGCGACCGTGACTTCGCCATCGAATTCACCGCCGCCGCCAGCCTGTGCATGGTGCATGTGAGCCGCCTGTCCGAAGAACTCATCATCTGGATGAGCCAGAACTTCGGCTTCATCAAGATCGCCGACCGCTTCACCACGGGCTCGTCGATCATGCCGCAGAAGAAGAACCCCGATGTGCCCGAACTCGCCCGTGGCAAGACCGGCCGCGTGGTCGGCCACCTGATGGGCCTGATCACCCTGATGAAGGGCCAGCCCCTGGCCTACAACAAGGACAACCAGGAAGACAAAGAGCCGCTGTTTGACACGGTGGACACGCTCAAAGACACGCTGCGCATCTTTGCCGAAATGGTCGGTGGCCAGCTGAACCCTGCCACGGGCAAGAAAGAGGGCGGCATCACCGTCAACGCCCAGGCCATGGAGCAGGCCGCGCTCAAGGGCTACGCCACAGCCACTGACCTGGCCGACTACCTGGTCAAAAAGGGCCTGCCCTTCCGCGACGCGCACGAAACCGTGGCCCACGCCGTCAAGGCGGCCACCACCCATGCGTGTGACCTGTCAGAGCTGCCCCTGACCGTGTTGCAGGGCTTTCACCCGCAGATCGAGAAGGACGTGTACGAATGCCTGAGCCTGCGCGGCTCGCTCAATGCCCGCAACACGCTGGGTGGTACGGCCCCGGCCCAGGTGCGCGCCCAGCTGGCCCGCCACCGCGCCCGCCTGGCCTGATCCTTGCACCGCCGCTTGACCTTCTACCCTGGAGCTTTTTCATGACAACTTCTCGCCGCAGCCTGCTGTCCCGCCTTGTGCGCACCAGTGCTTTTGTGGGGGCCGCACTGGCCGTGGGCCTGGCGTCTGCCCAGCAGGCCAAGCCCATCCGCCTGCTTGTGGGTTTTCCGCCCGGCGGTGGCACGGACGCCATTGCGCGCACCTTGTCCGAGAAGCTCAAGGACGAGCTGGGTCAGCCCGTGGTGGTCGAAAACCGCCCGGGCGCGGGCGGCCAGATTGCCGCGCAGGCCCTCAAGGCCTCGGCGCCCGACGGCACCACGCTGTTCCTCACGCATGACCACACCATCTCCATCCTGCCCCAGGTGGTGAAGAACCCGGGCTACGAACCTGCGCGCGACTTTGTGGCGGTGGGCGGTTTTGCTACCTTCGTGAACGCGTTTGCGGTGTCGGGCGGCACGCCGGCCAAGTCGTTCACCGAGTACGTGGGTTGGGTCAAGGCCTCGGGCGGCGGCAAGGGGGCCGTGGGCATTCCCGCCCCGGCGTCCACGCCGGAGTTCCTGGTCAAGCTGATCGGGCAGAAGTACCAGCTGGACCTGGTGTCTGCACCCTACCGGGGCAGCGCCCCCATGATGGCCGACATGCTGGGCAACCAGATCAGCGCGGGCGTGGCCTCGGTGCAAGACTTCATGGAGAACCACAAGGCCGGCAAGGTGCGCGTGGTGGGCGTGCTGGGCACCAAGCGCCAGGCCTCCATGCCCGACGTGCCCACGTTCGACGAGATGGGCCTCAAGGGCTTTGAAGACCTGCCGTACTACGGCATCTACGCCCCCACCGGCACGCCGCAAAAGTTCATCACCGACTTCTCGAATGCGCTGGCCAAGGTCGTGGCCCAGCCCGATGTGCGCGAACACCTCACCGCCATGGGCCTGACGGTGGGCTACATGTCGCCCCAGCAGCTGGCTGCGCGCGAGAAGGCCTACACCGAAGCCTGGACGCGCATCATCAAGACCAGCGGGTTTGTGGCGCAATAAGGGCCGTCAAACGGGCGGCTGGTCATACACCTGACCCCGCCCGGATTTGCAGCGCCGGGGGCGGCAGGAAGCCATCTCACCGACCGGCCTGGATGCCATCCAAGCGGCCAGCGACTGCGCATTCTTCACTGGCTGGGCTGCACAGGCCGTGGCACCATCCGGCACCTTCCCCGGACCTCATTCATGCCCACCAGCCGCCTTCCTTCGAACTGGATCCATCACCGGTACCTGCCCCTCGCGGTGGGTGTGTGCAGCAGCACACTGGCCGCCTTGCTGGCCTGGGTGGTCATCGACATCTCTCACACCAAGGCGCGCACCGAGATTGCTGCGCAGGCGCAAAGCCATCTGCTGCAGATTCGTGATCGCCTGGACCGGCAATTGCAGAGCACGCTGTCGGTGCCCGAAACGGTGTCGGCCTTCATCGCCGCACAAGGCAGCATGTCGCCCGACATCTTTGCCACCGTGGTGGGCCGCCTGCTGGAGCACCAGCGCAACATCCGCAACCTGGCCCTGGCGCCCGACAACGTCATCAGCGACGTGTACCCGCGCGTGGGCAATGAGCGGGCGATTGGCCTGCGGTACCTGGACAACCCGCAGCAGCGTGGCGCGGTGGAGCGCGCCATCCAGACCCGCCGCACGGTCGTTGCGGGCCCCATTCCGCTGGTGCAAGGGGGGCTCGGCATCATCAGCCGCACGCCGGTGTTTCTGGCGCATCCGCCGGGGCGTGCACCGGTGGGCGGGCCCCGTTACTGGGGCATCGTGTCGCTCACCGTCAATGCCGACACCCTGTTCGCCGATGTGGGCCTGAACTCTGACCAGATGGGCTTTCAGGTGGCGGCACGCGGCCTGGACGCGATGGGCGCGCAGGGCGCTGTGTTCATCGGTCGATCCCAGTTGTTCGACGAGGAGCCCGCCACGCTCGATGTGCCTTTGCCGGGGGGCGGCAGCTGGATTCTGGGCGCGGTCCCTACCGGTGGCTGGGGGGCGGCAGGCCGCGCACCCGTGCTGGTGGTGATGCTGGCCTATGCGTTTGCGCTGGTGCTGGGTCTGTTGAGCGCGCGGCTGGTGCGCGCCCACCAGCAGGTGCTGGCCCTGGCCAGCCATGACCGCCTGACAGGCTTGCCCAACCGGCGCCTGTTTGAAGACCGCTTGTCGCAGGCGGTGCTGACGGCCTACCGCGACCACCGTGCTGGCGCATTGCTGCTGGTGGATCTGGATGGCTTCAAGGCCGTGAACGACAGCCTGGGGCACGGCAGTGGGGACCAGGTGCTGGTGCGTGTGGCGCAGCGTCTGGCCGGACTGGCGCGCGCCAATGACACTGCCGCCCGCCTGGGCGGCGACGAATTTGCCCTGGTGCTGAACGCCGTGGCGTCCCCCGAGGCTGCCATGGAAATGGCCCAGAAGGTATTGGCAGCGCTGGTGGCACCCATCGGACTGGACAGTGGCCAACACGTGCTGACCGGCGCGAGCGTCGGGGTGGCTTTGTTCCAGGGCCCTGCGGTGGAGTCCATGCCGGCGCTCATGGACCGGGCGGACCGGGCGCTGTACACCAGCAAGCGCAGCGGCAAAGGGCTGGCGATACTGGCCGAAGCCCCCGGAGCTGCAGAGCCGCCGCAGGAGACCTCAGCGCCATCGGCGTGAGAGGCGGTTTTCGCAAGTATCAAATAAAAATAGCTGCAAGCGCTAGTCCATCAAGCGTTTGCAGCTATATTTTTAGGAGCGTAGGCTGTCGTGGGGCTGCCGTTCAGCCCGCAGCCCGGTCACAGCATGGCCGTGCGCTGCTGCTCCGCGCGCGATGCGCCAATGGCGGTCTCCACCTTTTTGACCTCTTCGGGCGGCGGCAGCACGGCAGGCATGCCCAGGGCCTGAATGGCCAGCTCGCGGCACCAGCCCTTGGTGTGGTACAGGTGGTGGTCCTCGTCTTTTTCCACGGCCTTGTGCGCCACTTTGAGGGTGTGGCCCACATCGCCCGTGGCCACCTTGGCCACCTGGCCCAGCAGCTCCCAGTTGGCATGGTCCTTGGTTTCGGCATGCACCACACATTCGCAGGCCACCAGCTGTGCGGCGTCTGGCGTGCCCGACTTTTTGGCCAGCTGCATCGCCTGGACCAGGGACGTGCCAATGTGCTTGACCACGGCCCGTGTGGGCGACTGCGCATCGGGGTCCAGGCCCAGGGCATCGCAGAAGCCGCGCACCACGTTCTGGTGCGCCAGCGTTTCTTCCAGATAGCCTTCCCATTCCTTCTTCAGGTCGGGGTTGATGACGCAGGTGAGGGCGGTGCGGTACACCTGTTCGCCGCCGAGTTCGGTCTCCATCATCTGCAGGACGAGGTCGTCGAGTTGATGGCTGTCGTAGTGGCTTTTGGGCATGGTGACTCCTTGGGGGTGGGTGAACAAAAGGGGGCGATGCGGTCAGGCCAGGGTGCGCACCTGGGGCTCGCGGTCCCACTGGCGTGTCTGGGCGGCGGCGACGAAGCCCTGCGCATCGGCCGGGTCCACCACGCCTGCATCAGGTTCGATGCCACCGGCCTGCAGGATGGCCCGCGTGCCCTTGCAGGCGGCAATGGCCTTGAGGTGGCCAAACGCGTCGCGGAACCAGTCCACGGCCGCCGCCTCCTTGGCCAGCTGTGCGCCCATGTCGGGCGACAGGATGGAGGCCACGGCGTCAAACACCGCCGATGGGGTGCCGGCCAGTTGGCCGTCTGCGGGCAGCAACGTGCCGTCTTTCAGGATGGCGCCGCCCACCTTGGGTGCGACGATCTTCACGGTGGCGCCGACTTTCTCCAGCGCCTTGCGCAGGTTGGCCACCGAGGTGCCGTTGGAGCCGTCGGCCACCAGGATGCCGATGCACCGGCCCTGCAGCGTGGGCTTCATGCGGTCGATGATGCGCAGCGCGGGCGACAGGGGCAGGTCCTGCACCGGCTCGGTGGTGGTAGGGGCCGGCGGCAGGGTTTGCAGACCCAGGCCGTCGGCCACGCGCTGGGCCAGGTCGGCGTCCACATGCAGCAGATGGCCCACCACGGCTTCGCGCACATGGGGTGTGCCCACCTTGGACAGCTCGAACACCAGCGCCGACGCCATGTGCGCCTGCTCCAGCGGGCTCTGGCTGCGGTAGAACATGCGCGCCTGGCTGTAGTGGTCGGCAAAGCTCTCGGGGCGCACGCGGCCCTTCACGCCATCGTCGGCCTGGGCCACATGGCGAAAGCCTTGCGCCAGCGAGGCGCGGGGCGTGTCGCCTTGCAGGCTGCTGGGTTCGTAGTTGACGCGGCCTTTTAGCGCCTGCACTTGCATCTGCATGTGACCGTCGCGCTGCATGTTGTGGAACGGGCACTTGGGCGCGTTGATGGGGATCTGCGCAAAGTTGGGTCCGCCCAGGCGCGACAGCTGCGTGTCCAGGTACGAGAACAGGCGGCCCTGCAGCAGCGGGTCGTTGCTGAAGTCGATGCCGGGCGGCACGTTGGCGGGGCAGAACGCCACCTGCTCGGTCTCTGCAAAAAAGTTGTCGGGCCAGCGGTTGAGCACCATGCGGCCAATCGGCTGCAGGGGCACCAGTTCTTCGGGGATGAGCTTGGTGGGGTCGAGGTGATCGAACGGAAAGCGCTCGGCATCCTGCTCGGTGAACAACTGCACCGACAGCTCCCACTCGGGGAAGTCGCCCGCCTCGATGGCTTCAAACAGGTCGCGCCGGTGGTAGTCGTTGTCGGCCGACTGCAGCTTGACGGCCTCATCCCACACGGTGGACTGAATGCCCAGCTTGGGCCGCCAGTGGAACTTCACGAACGTGCTCTCGCCCGCCGCGTTCAGCAGGCGAAAGCTGTGCACGCCAAAACCTTCCATCATGCGCAGGCTGCGGGGGATGGTGCGGTCGCTCATGGCCCACATCACCATGTGCATGGTTTCGGGCATCAGCGAGACAAAGTCCCAAAAGGTGTCGTGCGCGCTGGCCGCCTGCGGAAAGCCCCGGTCGGGCTCCATCTTCACCGCGTGCACCAGGTCCGGGAACTTCATCGCGTCCTGGATGAAGAACACGGGGATGTTGTTGCCCACCAGGTCCCAGTTGCCTTCGGGCGTGTAGAACTTGACGGCAAAGCCGCGCACATCGCGCGGTGTGTCCACCGAGCCTGCGCCACCGGCCACGGTGGAAAACCGGGTGAACACAGGGGTCTGCACCCCGATCTCGGTCAGCACCTTGGCGGTGGTGTACTTTTTGAGCGAGTGCGTGAGTTCAAAGAAGCCGTGGGCCGCCGTGCCGCGGGCGTGCACGATGCGCTCGGGAATGCGTTCATGGTCAAAGTGGGTGATCTTCTCGCGCAGGATGAAGTCTTCCAGCAGCGCAGGGCCGCGAGGCCCCGCACGCAGCGAGTTCTGGTTGTCGGCGACCGGAATGCCCTGCTGTGTGGTCAGTACCGGGTGTTTGCCGCCAGCCTGCTGCTGCAGTTCGCCCGCATTGCCGCGAAAGTTGTCGGACTGGGTGGATGAGGGCAGGGCAGACGGCGATTTGTGGGCCACGCTGCGCGAGGTAGGGGGTCGTGCCATGGGCGCTCCTGGGGGTGCATGGGGTCAAACGAAGCCACCATCTTTGGACGCCGGGCGTTCGCGGCGGGTAGGACATGGCCCCATCGGCGCGTCGTCGCGCTGCAGGTGATAGCCCCTTGTCGGGCCGATACGTAAGGGCTTGCAACACGCACCCGGGCGACATGGCACTTTGTTACGCTTGTCGGTTCCTTCGGAGGGGATCGCGTGAACGCAAAAAAATGGATGTTGGCCGCCAGCCTGTGTCTGGTGGCCTGGGGGGCTCAGGCCCTGCAGATCACCAGCTTCTCGCCCCAGGGCGAGGTGGCGCGCGTGCGCCAGGTGGTGGCCAAGTTCGACGCCGCTGCGGTCAATTTTGGTGACCCCAAGGCGCCCGCACCCCTGAGCCTGAGCTGCAGCGATGCCAGCGTCACCAAGGGCACGGGCCGATGGACCGGCGAGCGCGAGTGGGTGTTTGACTTCGAGCGCGACCTGCCGCCGGGCGTGCGTTGCACAGCCAGCGTCAGACCAGGCTTCAAATCGGCCGCTGGCGCAGAACTGACGGGCGCTAAAAGCTATCAGTTCAATAGCGGTGGGCCGTTTGTGCAGAACCTGCGCCCCAGCACCTACGAGCAGATCGACGAGGAGCAGTTCTTTGTGCTGTTCCTCAATGGTGCTGCCACCACGGCCAGCGTGCAGGCCAATGTGTGGTGCACGGCCGAAGGCGTGGGCGAGCGCATCCCCGTGCGCCTGATCGAAGGGGCCCAGCGCGCCGAGATCCTCAAGGGCCTGGGCCTGGAGAAAGACGCTGCACGCGATCCCTTGTCGTTTGCCACGCTGGCCTGCAACCGCCGGTTCACCTCGGGCGCGCGCATGCAGCTGGTGTTTGGCAAGGGTGTGGCAACCCCCAGCGGGGTGGCCAACACGGTGGAACGGCGGTTCGATTTCAAGGTGCGCGAGCCGTTCTCGGCCGAGTTCAACTGCGAGCGTGAAAACGCCCAGGCGGCCTGCCTGCCGATCCGCCCCATGATGCTGTCGTTCAATGCGCCCGTGCCGCGCAAGCTGGCGGCGGCCATTCGCCTGAAGTCCGCCAAGGAAACCCTCAAGCCCCAGATCGATGGCGGCGCAGAAGGCGCGCAGGCCGATGCGCTGGTCAACAGCCTGCAGTTCAGCGCCCCGCTGCCCGAGAACACGGCCTTCACCATCGAGCTGCCCAAGGACTTCAAGGACGCCTCGGGCCGTCCGCTGCGTAATGCGGACAACTTCCCGCTCAAGGTGTCCACCGGCGGCATGCCGCCGCTGGCCAAGTTTGCGGCCGCGCCGTTTGGCATCGTGGAGCGTTTTGCCGAAGGCCCTGCGTCTGACAACCCGCCTGCGCTGCTGCCCGTGACGCTGCGCAACGTGGAGGCTGCGCTGCGTGTGCAGGGATTGCAGGCGGGCGCTGCCACAGCCAGCGCGCCAGCGGGCAAGGTGAGCACGCTCAAGCCCCGCACCGATGCGGACATCATTGCCTGGTTCCGCAAGGTGCAGCGCTACGACAGCTATGTGGTGAACCGCAAGCAGGCGCGCCAGGACGTGACCGGCCCGCTGCCCAAGGTGCTGGATGACGACAAGGAATACGTGCAGTCGCGCATGCTGTCGCTGCTGGCGGGCAAGGGTGGCGTCAAGACGCTGGACCTGCCCAAGCCCGCGAGCAACGACCCTCGCCCGTTCGAGGTGGTGGGCATTCCGCTCACGCCCGGCTTCCATGTGGTGGAGATCGCGTCGCAAAAGCTCGGCGCCTCGCTGTTGGACGACCGCCATGGCGAAGGCCGCACGATGTATGTGCGCACCTCGGCGCTGGTGACCAACCTGGGAGTGCATTTCAAGCTCGGCCGCGAAAACGCCATGGCCTGGGTCACTACGCTGGACAAGGGCCAGCCCGTGCAGGGCGCCACGGTGCGCGTGTCGGACTGCCGGGGCAACGAACTGGCTAACGCCACCACCGATGCCCAGGGCATAGCCCGCATCGAAGGGCTCTCGCCCGAGCCACCGGGCTGCAATTCCGATTCTGAGGAGGAGGCCGGTCAGTCGTACTTTGTGAGCGCACGCCACAAGAGCGTGGATGGCGTGGAAGACATGGCCTTCACCTGGAGTGACTGGCAGCGCGGCATCGAGCCCTGGCGCTTCAATGTGCCCACCAGCCGGTCCCCTTCGCCGGACGAGCGTGCCCACACGATCTTTGACCGCACGCTGTTCCGCGCGGGTGAAACGGTGTCGATGAAGCACCTGCTGCGTGCCGAAACACGCCAGGGCTTTGCCCTGCCGGGGTCGCGTCCCGACACCCTGGTCGTCACCCACCTGGGCAGCGGCCAGCAGTTCACCCAGCCCCTGGTGTGGCGCGGCACGGCCACAGGCGGGCTCAGCGCGCAAAGCACCTTTGCCATTCCGCCCGCGGCCAAGCTGGGCGTGTACCAGGTCGAGTTTGCGGGCAATGGCACGATGAACGGCAACATCGCGTCCGGCTCGTTCCGTGTGGAGGAGTTCCGCCTGCCGGTGCTGGAAGGGCGCATTGCCCCGGTCGATAAAAAGGCACTGGTGCGCGTGCGCTCGGTGCCCACCGATGTGCAGATCAACTATGTGGCCGGTGGCGGCGCGGCCAACCTGCCGGTGCGCGTGTCGGCCCTGGTGCGCGGCAAGTCCCTGGAGTTCAGCGACTACGACACCTTCCGCTTCAGCCCGCCGCGCAAGCGCGAGCAGAGCAATGCCAACAGCGACGACGAAGAAGCCTCCGCCAGCCAGGACGCGCGCGTGATTGCCGACAAGCTGCCGCTCACGCTGGACAAGAACGGTGCGGGCAAGGTCACCATCGACAACGTGCCCCAGGCGCGCCAGCCGCAAGAGTTGCTGCTGGAGGCCACCTATGCCGACCCCAATGGCGAGGTGCAGACCCTGCGCAGCACCCAAACCCTGTGGCCTGCCGGTGTGGTGGCGGGCATCAAGACCGAGGGTTGGGTGTCTGCGCGCCAGAAGATCCGCTTCCAGGCGCTGGCATTGCAACACAACGGCAAGCCGGCGGCCGACACCTCGCTGCAGGTGCAGGCCGTGGCACGCATCACCACCACCACGCGCAAGCGCATGGTGGGTGGCTTCTATAGCTACGACAACCAGACCGAAACCAAAGACCTGGGCACGCTGTGCACCGGCAAGAGCGACGCGCGCGGCCTGCTGCTGTGTGAGGCCAAGCTCGACGAAGCGGGCGAGGTGGAGCTGGTGGCCACGGCCACCGATAAAGACGGCAACACCAGCGTGGCCGCGTCGTCGGTATGGGTGACGCGCCAGGGCGAGTTGTGGTTCGGTGGCGAAGACCACGACCGCATCGACCTGCTGGCCGAGAAAAAGAGCTACCAGCCCGGCGAGACCGCCAAGTTCCAGGTCCGCATGCCGTTCCGCTTTGCCACGGCCCTGGTGGCGGTGGAGCGCGAGGGCATCATCGACACGCAGGTGGTGCAGCTCAACGGCCAGGACCCCACGGTGAGCCTGAAGGTGCAGCCCGACTGGGGCCCCAACGTGTACGTGAGCGTGCTGGCCCTGCGCGGCCGCCTGCGCGAGGTGCCGTGGTACAGCTTCTTCACCTGGGGCTTCAAGGCGCCGCGCGAGTGGTGGACCTCGTTCTGGTACGAAGGCAAGGAATACCAGGCGCCCACGGCGCTGGTGGACTTGTCCAAGCCCGCCTACCGCCTGGGTGTGGCCGAAATCCGTGTGGGCACGCAGGCCCACCAGATCGATGTGAAGGTGCAGGCCGACAAGGAGAGCTACGCCGTGCGCGGCAAGGCCCAGGTCACCATCACCGCCACGCTGCCGGGCGGCAAGCCCGCCGCCAATGCCGAAGTGGCGCTGGCCGCTGTGGACCAGGCGCTGCTGGAGCTGATGCCCAACAACAGCTGGAACCTGCTCGAAGCCATGCTGCAGCGCCGCAGCTGGGGCGTGGAGACCTCGACCGCGCAGATGGAAATCATCGGCCGGCGCCACTACGGCAAAAAGGCCGTGCCCGCTGGCGGCGGCGGGGGTAAGTCGCCCACGCGCGAGCTCCTGGACACGCTGCTGCTGTGGGAGCCCGCACTCAAGCTCGACGCCAACGGCCAGGCCAAGGTGACGGTGCCGCTCAACGATGCACTGACCACCTTCAAGATCGTGGCCGTGGCCGATGCGTCCACCGGCCTGTTCGGCACGGGCAGCACCAGCATTCGCGCCACGCAGGACCTGCAGATCATCAGCGGACTGCCGCCCCTGGTGCGCGAGGACGACCAGTTCCGTGCCCAGCTCACGCTGCGCAACACCACCAAGGCCGCGATGAAGGTGGAGGTGGCACCGCGCGCCACGCTGCTGGAGCTGAAGCCGCAGACCATCGACATCCCGGCCGGAGAGGCGCGCGAGGTGGCCTGGGACGTGACCGCTCCCGCGCAGCTGGCGCAAACGCGCGCCGAGGCCATCCTGTGGGAGATCGAAGCCAAGGACCAGATCAGCGGCGCCCGCGACGCCCTGAAGGCCCGCCAGCGCATCGTGCAGGCGGTGCCGCTCACGGTGCAACAGGCCACACTGGTGCAGGTGGACGGTAGCTACAACCTCGATGTGAACCCACCCGCCGACGCATTGCCCGGCCGGGGCGGCCTCAAGATGTCGCTGCAACCCAAGCTGGCCGAAGGCCTGCCCGGCGTGCGCGACTGGTGGGCCCGCTACCCGTTTGCCTGCCTGGAGCAAAAGACCAGCAAGGCCGTGGGCCTGCGCGACGGCACGCTGTGGCAGACCGTGGTGGCGCAGTTGCCCACCTACCTCGACAGCGATGGCCTGGCCAATTACTTCCCGCCGCGCGACGGCGATGCCAACCGGGGCAGCGACACCCTCACGGCCTATGTACTGGCCGCCACGCACGAGGCCGCCAGCATCAACCCCGCATTTGCCCTGCCCGATGAAGCCCGCGCGCCCATGGAGCGTGGCCTGATCGCGTTTGTGGAAGGCCGCATCCAGCGCAACTTCTGGAGCCCGCGCAAGGACCTGGACATGCGCAAGGTGGCCGCACTCGAAGCGCTGTCGCGCTACGGCAAGGCCCAGGGTCGCATGGTGAGCAGCATCACCATCGCGCCCAACCAGTGGCCCACCCACACGGTGATCGATTGGGTGAATGTGCTCAAGCGTGTGGCCGATGTGCCCGAGCGCGACAAGCGCCTGGCCGAGGCGATGCAGATCCTGCGCGGCCGCCTGTCGTTCCAGGGCACCAAGCTCATCTTCAGCAACGAGCAGGACGACTACTGGTGGTGGCTGATGCAGAACGGCGACGTGAACACCGCCCGCCTGATGCTGGCCGTGATGGACGACCCAGCCTGGAAGGACGACATGGGCCGCCTGGCCAACGGCTTCATCAGCCGCCAGCAGGCGGGCGCCTGGCACACCACCACGGCCAACCTGTGGGGCGGCCTGGCGTTGGAAAAATTCAGCGCCAAGTTCGAGGCCACACCCGTGTCGGGCACCACCAAGGCCAGCATGGGCGGCAACACCGTCAGCGTGGACTGGAGCAAGGTGGACCGCGTGAAGGCATCGGACGCCACCGGCGCTCCCAACCAGATCACCTGGTTTGGCGCGCCCGCATCGCCCGGCAACCTGAAGAACAACGGCATGTTCCTGCCCTGGAGCAAGGCGGGCGGCAAGGAGCAGCTGGCCGTCACGCACCAAGGGCCGGGCAAGCCCTGGCTCACGCTGCAGTCGGTGGCGGCCATTGATCTCAAGGCGCCGTTCGCGGCGGGCTATGCGATCAAGAAGACCATCACCCCGGTGGAGCAGGCCAACAAGTCGCTGCCCGCCGGCCAGTACACACGGGGCGACGTGCTCCGCGTGACGCTGGAGGTCAACGCCACGGCCGACATGACCTGGGTGGCCATCACCGACCCCATCCCGGGCGGCGCCACCATTTTGGGCAGCGGCCTGGGCCGCGACTCCGAGATCGCCACGCAGGGCGAAAAGAAGACCGGCGCGGGCTGGCTTGCGTTCGAGGAGCGCAGCTTTGAGTCCTTCCGCAGCTACTACGAGTACCTGCCCAAGGGCACTGTCAAGATGGAGTACACCGTGCGCCTGAACAACGCGGGCGACTTTGCGCTGCCGCCCAGCCGCGTCGAGGCCATGTACGCGCCCGAGATGTTTGGCGAACTGCCCAACGCGCGGGTGAAGGTGCAGGTGGCCAAATAGGCCGCTACGTCGTAACACCCTAACGCCGCCATGCACCGCCTTGCCCATCGCTCACCCAGGGCCCGCATGCCATGAGCCTCAGCGTCTTTCTGGAGCTGCGGTTCTGGCTGCTGGTGGGGTTCTCGCTGGTGCTGCCGGTGGGCATCTATGCGCTGCTGCTGGTCACCCGGTCGATCTCGCGCTGGGCGGTGCTGGGGTTTGGGGTGGCGCTGGTGCTCATTGCGGGTGTGGATGTGTACCTGCTGCAGTCGCTGGCCGCGCAGGCCAAGAGCACCCTGTCGCCGGCGGATGACGCGTGGTTCAGCTCCGAGCTGACGATTGCGCTGTACCTGCTGCCGGTGGTGTTCGGCGGTATTGGCGTCAATCTGATCTCGCACGTGCTGCTGCGCCACCTGACCGAGGCCGAGGGGCGGTTTGACCGTGAGCACTCCGATCGCTGAGTCGTGAGGGGCTTACGATGCTCCGATCCCTTCGTTTTCAGAAAGTCAAACCGCCATGATCCTGGGTCTCGCTGCCAACCGCCTGCACCACCACACCGAAGACGCGGCGCTCTTTTCCTGGTTGCGCGCCTGCGAGGCGGGCATCCGGGAACTGCAGCTGGGGCTGCACGCCGTGGGCCGCACGCACGATGCCATCGTCGCTGCGGGCATGCTGCAGGGGTACCGTCCGCTGGTGCGCTATCCGTACGGGCGCGAAGGTGGGCTGATGAAAGTGGTGGCAGAGGTGGTGGGCATGGGGGAAGGGCGCACGCTCGATGGTGCGATTTACCTCACCGACCCTGTGGACCCTTCTTCCATCTTTCCCGAGGCGCTGGCGCTCAAGCGGCAGTGTGTGATCCATGGCAAGCCGTTTCTCTCCACCGTGGCCAGTGCACGCGACTGGATCGAGATGGAGCGCATCCACGCCGGGCTGCCTCCCGACCCGCAGGCTGACCGGTTTCATGACCATGGCAACCAGACGCTGGCCCTGATTGCGCACGACGCGTGCAAGCAGGCCATGCTCGACTTCGCCGATCGCAACTTTGATGTGCTGTCGCAGTTTCGCCACCGGGTGGCCACCGGCACCACGGGCCAGCGACTGAACGCCCTGGCGTGGAGCAAGGGCTGGCCCGAGGGGCAGCCCTGGGTGCAGCGCTTCAACAGCGGGCCGCTGGGTGGCGATGCGCAGATTGCCGACCTGGTGCTGGAGCGCCGTTGCCACCGGGCTGTTTTCTTTGAGGACCCGCATGTGGCGCGCCAGCACGAGGCCGACATCCAGCTGCTGGAGCGCGCAGTGACCACCGCCACGCACGATGCGGTGTGTGTCACAGTGCCGGGCGTGGCGCAGCGCTGGTGCGACGCCGTGCGCCTGCGCGCAGCGCGCTGATGGCGCTTTCATTTCTGTGCGTTTGTGTTCCTTCCCTTCGATTTCTTCTTCACCTTGCGCCTGCGAACGCAGGCCGCCGCTCTGGTGCTGGCGGCCTGTGCCTCGGGCGCCTGGGCTATTCCCACGTTTGACGAGGTGCGCGCGGACTTCAAGCCCTCGGACACCCTGATCCTCTCGCGCGAAGGCGAGGTGCTGCAGCGCCTGCGCACCGATGCCACCGTGCGGCGCGGCCAGTGGGTGCCGCTGGCCGATGTGTCGCCCGCGCTGCGCCAGGCGCTGGTGCTGAGCGAGGACAAGCGCTTTTTTGAACACAGCGGCGTGGACTGGCGTGCTGCGTCGGCCGCCGCCTGGGGCAACCTGTGGAACCAGCGCACGCGCGGGGCCAGCACCATCACCATGCAACTGGCCGGCCTGCTGGACGGCGACTGGCGCCAGGGCCCGGGCGGGCGCACCGTGGCGCAAAAGCTGGGCCAGACCGTGGCCGCCCAGGTGCTGGACCGGCGCTGGCGCAAGGACCAGATCCTGGAGGCGTACCTCAACCTTGTGCCGTTTCGCAGCGAGCTGGTGGGCATCGACGCGCTGAGCCGTACCCTGTTTGACAAGGCAGCCCACGGCCTGGACGACCGCGAAGCTGCGGTGGCAGCGGCCCTGGTGCGCGCGCCCAACGCGCGGCCTGCGCTGGTGGCACAGCGTGCCTGCGGCGTGCTGCGCGACATGCAGCAACCCACCGGTGCCAAGGCGGCGCGTGTGGAATGCGATGCCCTGGACCTGTTCACCACGGCCGCTCTGCAGCGCCGCGCGTTTGACGCGAGCGAAGGCGTGGCGCCGCACTTTGCGCGCTACCTGCTGCGCCAGCGGGACAAGGACAGCGCCGTGCCCGAGCGGGTGACCAGCACCTTGCGCGCGCCGCTGCAACGCTTTGCGATGCAGATCCTGCAGCAGCACCTGCGCGAGCTGCGTGGGCGCCATGTGGAAGACGGCGCCGTGCTGGTGCTGGACAACGCCACGGGCGCCGTGCTGGCCTGGGTGGGATCGTCCGGCCAGCTCAGCCAGGCCAGCGAGGTCGACGGGGTGCTGGCGCTGCGCCAGCCGGGCTCCACGCTCAAGCCCTTTTTGTATGCCGAGGCGATTGCAGAGCGGCGGCTCACAGCGGCGTCGCTGGTCGAAGATTCGCCCGCGCAGATCACCACGGCGGGGGGGCTCTACATCCCGCAGAACTATGACCGCCAGTTCAAGGGCTGGGTGTCGGTGCGCACGGCGCTGGCGGCGTCGCTCAACGTGCCTGCGGTGCGGACGCTGGTCATGGTTACGCCCGATGCGTTTCACCGCCAGCTCGGTGCTGTCGGAATGCCGCTGCGCGAAAGTGGCGACTACTTTGGCTACAGCCTGGCATTGGGCAGCCCCGAGGTGCCGTTGCTGCACCTGACCAATGCCTTCCGCACGCTCGCCAACGGCGGGCGGGCGAGTCCTGTTGCAAGCACGCTCGCCAACGGCGGGCGACAGGGCCCCGTAGCCTCGGCCGATGCCAAGCCCCGCTTCACGCCCGCCATCGATCCACGCGCCGCGTTCATCGTGGGTGACATCCTGTCCGACGGCAATGCACGCGCACGCACCTTCGGCACCGACAGCGTGCTGGCCACCCGCTTCTGGACGGCGGTGAAAACCGGGACCAGCAAGGACATGCGCGACAACTGGGCAGTGGGTTGGTCGGAGCGCTATACCGTGGGCGTGTGGGTGGGCAACGCCAGCGGTGCAGCCATGCACGAGGTCAGCGGCACCAGCGGCGCAGCACCCATCTGGGCGGCGGTGATGGGCTTTCTGCACGCCCGCGAGCCCAGCCGGGCGCCCAAGACCCCTCCGGGCCTGGTGCGGGCGGCCGTGCGGTTTGGCCCGGGGCCGTCGTCTGGCGCAGGCGGCCCCCAGCCGCTGGAGGCTGCACGCGACGAGTGGTTTGTGCCTGGCACGCAGCAGCCGTTGTTTGCTATGGATTCAATAGCTGGTGAGGTATATGACACTAGCGCATCAAGCCAAAAAACCTCAAAAAGTGCCGCCCGTGCCCCAGCAGCGCCTGCGGCCGCTGTCCCGGCGCGCATCACCGCTCCAGCATCCGGCACGGTGATTGCGCTGGACCCGGACATTCCACCCGCGCGCCAGCGCCTGCAGTTCACGGCCACCGGCGATGCGGTGCAGTGGCGGCTGGACGGCAAACCCCTGGGTCGGGGCTCCCGGGTAGCCTGGCTGCCTTGGCCCGGGCGGCATCTGGTGCAGATCACCGACGCGCAGGGCCAGGTGCTTGACGAGGTCCGGCTGGAGGTACGTGGCGCGGGTGTGGTGGCCGTGCCTCCCCGGGCAGGTGCGCATTGACTCGGACAAATCCGAGGAATAGGGTGTGACTTGGGGCTGAGTCCCGGTTAAGGCGACTGTTTAAAATAGTTACAAACTATCCATATGCCCTCGTTTCGCCAGTTCTTCTCTCACCGCCTGATCTGGCTGGCTTTGCTGGTGGCTTTGGGCATCGGTGCATTGTTTGCCCGCACCATCTGGACCATTCGCAACGACGAGTGGAGCTACGCGGTGCAGACCAACACCAACCTGGCACGCACCCTGGAGCAGGGCCTGGCCTGGTCGCTGGACTCGTTCGACAAATCCCTGGAGGGCGTGGCCCGCGAGGTGGCACGGCCCGAGGTGTGGGCGTTGCCCCCCGACCTGCGCTCGCGCGTGGTGTTTGACAACTCGCTGCGCGCACGCGGCGCGGGGGATGTGCTGGTGCTGGATGCGCAGGGCAACGTGGTGCTGGACTCGGGCTCCCTTGAGCCCCGCCGGGCCAACTTTGCCGACCGCGACTACTTTCTGGCAGGGCGTGACCATGGCGAGCGCGGGCTGTTCTTTGGCAAGCCCGTGCCTTCGCGGGTCACGGGACTGAACATCCTGCCCATATCCCGCGCGTATTACCATCCGGACGGCAGCTTTGCCGGTTCGGTGGTGGGCGCCATCCGCCTGAGCTACTTCAACGAGCTGTTTGGCTCGCTGGACCTGGGTCCCAACAGCGGTATCAACCTGTTTCGGCAGGACGGGGTGGTGATCTCCCGCTTCCCGTATGGCGATTCGGATGTGGGCAAAACGATTGCGGGCTCTCCTAACCTGCTGCGCTTTCAGACGGAGGGCACGGGTTCTTTTGTGGGCAAGGCGGCGCTCGACGGCGTGGAGCGTCTCTACTCCTTCCGGCCTGTGGGCAACTACCCGCTGATCCTGAATGTGGCCCAGTCCACCGACACCATCCTGGCCAAGTGGACGAACAGTGCCTGGGTGCTGGGCGGCTTTGCCGTGCTGCTGATGCTGGGTTGCCTGGGCCTGGCCCTGCTGTTTGTCCGCGAGCTTCTGCTGCGCCAGCAGGTTTCCGCGCGCCTGGCGGAGGCAGAGCACGACCTGCGGACCATCCTGGACAACGTGCCCTCGATGATTGCCTATTGGGATGCCAATATGCGCAACCGCTTTGCCAACCGTGCGGCGCTGGAGGAGTTCGGCACCTACCCGGCGCCCGTGCAGGGCCGGCACATCAGCGAGCTGCTGAGTGACTCCCGCTACGCGGCCAGCAAGCCGTATTACGACCAGGCTCTGGCCGGCGCGCTGCAGCGCTTTGAGCGCACGGACGAGGACTCGCAGGGCCGGCGGCGGCACTGCATCGTTTCCTACCAGCCCGACGCCGACGAGCGGGGCGTGGTGACCGGCCTCTTTGTGCAAGTGACTGACATTACCGAGCGCAAGCGCATGGAGGACGAGCTGTTTGACGAGAAAGAGCGCGTGCGCCTGACGCTGCAGGCCATTGGCGACGCCGTGGTCTGCTCGGACGCCCAGGGCATGGTGACTTACCTCAACCCGGTGGCTGAGCGCCTGACGGGCTGGCAGGCGTTTGATGCCGCGGGCCACACGGTGAATGAAGTGGTCTGCCTGCGCAGCCCCGACAACGACATACTCCTGTCCAACACGCTGCGCACCGCCATTCAGCTGGGTGCAGCCTCAGACCCCGTGCGCGGCGTACTGGTACACCGCACCAGCGGCCAGCGCTTCCAGGTGGAGGAGACTGCCAGCCCCGTCACCGACCGCCATGGCGTCGTGACCGGTGCCGTGGCCGTGCTGCGCGACGTGACCGAGGCGGTCGCCATGGCCGAACGCATGGCCCACCTGGCGCAGTACGATGCACTCACCGATCTGCCCAACCGCGTGCTGCTGCAGGACCGCGCCCAGCTGGCCATGGCCCAGGCGCAGCGCGACGGCAGGTCGCTGGCGGTGATGTACCTGGACCTGGATGGCTTCAAGGGGGTCAATGACCGCCTGGGCCACGATGTGGGCGACGTCCTGCTGGTGCAGTTTGCCCAGCGGTTGCAGGCGGCGGTGCGCGCATCCGACACCGTGTGTCGCCAGGGAGGCGACGAGTTTGTGGTGCTGCTGCCCGGCCTGGACGGGGTGGAGCCCGCCTGCCTCGTGGCGCGCAAGATCCTGGCATCCTGCAATCCTGCGTTCGATCTCGCCGGTCAGCGGGTGCAGGTGGGCGTGAGCGGCGGCATTGCGCTGTTTCCGCAGCATGGCAGCACCTTCGATGAGCTCTCGCGCCATGCGGACGGTGCCATGTACGCGGCCAAGCGTGGCGGGCGCATGCGCTTCATGCTCTACCGGGGGCCTGACGCCGAGCCCGAGGTGGTGCTGCCCGAGCCCGCCCTGGTGACCACGGCCAAGTAACGCAACTGCGAGGTTGTGGATGGGCGCCGTATGTCAGGGCTTTGGGCTGGCTGGCAGGCCCAGATACCCGTTCGCTGGAAATTTGTTGTAGGCCGCCAAAAAAATTTTGATGGCTGGCCCGCGTGCCACCGCCTACCATTTGGCGCATTTCCCATACCGGAGAGCCTGCGTGCCCAATCTGTCCAAAATCACCTGCATCGAAGACCTGCGTGTCATTGCCCAGCGCCGCGTGCCGCGCATGTTTTATGACTACGCCGATTCGGGCTCGTACACCGAGGGCACCTACCGCGCCAACGAAAGCGACTTCCAGCGCATCAAGCTGCGCCAGCGCGTGGCCGTGAACATGGAAGGCCGCACCACCCGCACCACCATGGTGGGCCAGGACGTGGCCATGCCCGTGGCCATTGCGCCCACGGGCCTTACCGGCATGCAGCATGCCGACGGCGAGATCCTGGGCGCCAAGGCGGCCAAGGCGTTTGGCATCCCGTTCACGCTGTCGACCATGAGCATCTGCTCCATCGAGGACATTGCCGAACACACGGGCCGCCACCCCTTCTGGTTCCAGGTGTATGTGATGCGCGACCGCGACTTCATCAACCGCCTGATCGACCGCGCCAAGGCCGCCAACTGCTCTGCGCTGCAGCTCACGCTGGACCTGCAGATCCTGGGCCAGCGCCACAAGGACATCAAGAACGGCCTGTCGGCCCCGCCCAAGCCCACCCTTGCCAACCTGATCAACCTGGCCACCAAGCCGCACTGGTGCCTGGGCATGCTGGGCACCAAACGCCGCAGCTTCGGCAACATCGTGGGCCATGCCAAGGGCGTGGGCGATTTGTCGTCGCTGTCGTCATGGACGGCCGAGCAGTTCGACCCCCAGCTCAACTGGGGCGACGTGGAGTGGATCAAGAAGCGCTGGGGCGGCAAGCTGATTCTCAAAGGCATCATGGACGCCGAAGACGCGCGCCTGGCGGTCAACAGCGGTGCCGATGCGCTCATCGTCAGCAACCATGGTGGCCGCCAGCTCGATGGCGCGCCGTCGTCCATCGCTGCGCTACCCAGCATTGCAGCAGCGGCAGGCAAGGACATCGAGGTGTGGATGGACGGCGGCATTCGCAGCGGGCAGGACGTGCTCAAGGCCCGCGCGCTGGGCGCGCAGGGCACGCTGATCGGCCGCAGCTTTCTGTACGGACTGGGAGCCTATGGCGAGGCCGGGGTGACGCGCGCGTTGCAGATCATCCAGAAAGAGCTGGACATCACCATGGCGTTCTGTGGCCACACCAACATCAACAACGTGGATTCGTCGATCCTGCTGCCCGGCACCTTTCCCACTGCCTGAGTCGAGGCAGTCTGTTCAGCGGGTGGCCGCCTCTGGCACCGGCAGGCGTTTGAGCGTGGCCAGATAGGCCACCACGTCTTCGCGGTCGCGCGCATCTTCGAGCCGGTAGTCCATGCCCTGGCCGGGGATGAGCGCCTCGGGGTCGCTCAGCCATGCCTTGAGCGTGGCGCGCGTCCACAAGATCTTGCTCGCGCGCAGCGCAGGCGAATAGTCAAAGTCCTTCAGCGCTCCCGCGCGGCGCCCCACCACCCCCCGGTGGGCGGGGCCGTCTCCATGCTGGTCGATGCTGTGGCAACCGCTGCAATGCGCAGCGTACAGCGCGGCACCACGCTCCACCGACTGGGCGGTGGCAGCGCCGTGGGCCGCCCAGACCAGGGCGGCTGCCACGGCAACACGACAAACAGGGGACAGCGGGCGGGGCAGGGGCATGGTGGTGGCGAGGGGTAGAAAGCGCAGGGGTGTGAGCGGTACGGTCTCTTGCAGTACGGGCGATCACGCCGCCTGGATTCAGCCGCCCGGCGTTTTGTGTCATCGGGGGCTGTGCCCGCTCCCATTGCCGGCGCCAATTGCTGCGTGTGCCCCGGCCACATCCAAAACGCCCGCTGTGGCGTATTCACCTACAGCAATGCCCCGAAGGCACTGCCAACCCCACCAATCTCAGAGAATGGGCGCATGAGCACCCTCCACCCAGACAGTGAACTGATGGACCTCCTAGACCGCATCGCCGCGCAGGACGACTCCGCGCTGAAAAGGCTGTACGAGCGCACCTCGTCGCAGCTTTTTGGCCTGGCCCTGCGCATCGTCCGCAACCGCGACGCGGCGGAGGACGTGCTGCAGGAGGCGTTCTTGACCATTTGGCGCGGCGCGGGCAGCTACCGGGCATCGCTGAGCCCGCCCATGGCCTGGATGGGGCTGATCGTGCGCAGCCGGGCCCTGGACGCCCTGCGCAAGCGCACCACCGACCGGGCCGACCTCATGAACGAGCTGGATGACGCAATGGTGCAGACGCTGGAGGGAGATTCGCCCAACCCCATGGACACCGCCGATGCCAGCGAGCAGGCGTTTGCACTGCACCAGTGCCTGGGCAAGCTCGATCACAAGCAGCGCGAGGTGGTGAGCCTGGCTTACCTGCGCGACCAGAGCCATGGTGAGCTGGCCGAGCAGCTCAAGCTGCCGCTGGGCACCGTCAAGACCTGGATTCGCCGGGGGCTGGAGCAACTGCGTGCCTGCATGGCGCGCTACGCCTGAGGTCGTCGCCATGAACATCACCCAACACCCCGATCTGCTGGACCGCCTGGCCGCCAGTTATGCCCTGGGCACGCTGCGCGGCGGCGCCCGCCGCCGTTTTGAGGCCCTGGCCCGCGAACACGCCACTGTGCGCGCCGCTGCCCTGGTGTGGCAGACCCGCTGGTCGGGCCTGACCGAGTTGCAGTCCTCCATCGACCCCGCACCGGCCGTGTGGACCCGCATCGACAACCTGGTGCAGGCCGACCGGGCCGCCACCGCCATGCAGGCCGCGCGCGTGCCCCCGGCTGCTACAGCCCCCGGTGGCTGGTGGCGCAACCTGCTGGTGTGGCGCGGCGCCGCAGCGGCAGGCGCCATGGCCACGCTGGCGGCCGTGGTGGTGGGCATGCAGGTCAACGGCGGTCTGCGTGCCAACACCGGGGCGCAGATTGCCGCACTGCAGCAGCAATTGCAGGCCACCCCGCAGATCCAGTACGTGGCCGTGCTGGCGGACGACAAGGCCGATGCGTCGATGCTGGTGACATTCGACCCCAAGAACAACCAGCTCGTGCTGCAGCGCGTGGGCGGCTTTCAGGAGGGGACGGACAAGTCCTTGCAGCTGTGGGCACTGCCTCCGGGCCAGGGGCCCCGCTCGCTCGGTGTGCTGGGCCAGGACAAGCTGCTCAAGCTGGTGGCACAGGAGGGCGATGTGAAAGAAGTGCCCACGCTTGCCATCAGCCTGGAGCCCAAGGGGGGGGTGCCCAGCGCCACGGGGCCCACGGGGCCGGTGCTGTTCAAGGGTGAGCTGATCCAGCGGATGCTGTAGCCCCGCCGGAGCACGGGTGGCGAGTGGCGGGGCGGCGGCGCGGATCACCCCTGAAAAAAATTTCTGTCGTTTTTGAATCCACCGACTGCCGGCGCTCGTAAGTTGAGAGCAACATCCACTTACAACCCTCACGCTTCGGAGATGACGATGACACACAGGCTGAAACATGGGCTGCGCCCCTTGGTGGGCGGCACGCTGCTGGCCGCTCTGGCAACCACCGCTGGGCTGGCCCACGCCGATACCGGCAAGCTGTTGCTCACAAGCGGTGTCAGCACCATCGCCGGGTCGGCCGGTGGGGGGCTGACCCCTTGGGCAGTGATTGGCAGCAACGCCACTGAGGGCGAGGTGGGTGTCAGCGCCTATGCCACCCGTGCGGCCACGCAGGACTACAGCCTGAACGGCTATGGCGTGGCACTGGGCCTGCACGACCGCGTGGAGCTGTCGCTGGCGCGGCAGGACTTTGATGCGTCGCCTGCCGTTGCGCTCAACGGCATTGCGCCGTTTGGTGTCACGCCCGGCCAGCACATCAAGATGGACGTGCTGGGCATCAAGCTCAAGGTGGCGGGAGATGCTGTGCTCGACAGCGACAGCTGGATGCCCCAGATTGCGGTGGGGCTGGAGCACAAGCAGGTGCACCCGGGCTCCATCGGCTCGGTGCTGGACTTTCTGGGCACCAAAACCAGCGGCACCGACGTGTATGTGAGTGCCACCAAGCTGCTGCTGGCGCAAAGCGTGCTGGTCAACGGCACGCTGCGCTACACCAACGCCAACCAGAACGGTCTGCTGGGCTTCGGCTCGGCCGCACCCGGCAAGAACAGCCGCAGCCTGCAGCCCGAGTTCTCGGTGGCGTACCTGATCAACAAGAACCTGGCGGTGGGTGCCGAATACCGCTTCAAGCCCAATAACCTGCAAGCGCTGGGTGCCGCGGCGGGCTTGGGCGCTGCGCTGCGCGAAGACGACTGGAAGGACATTTTTGTGGCCTGGGCGCCCAGCAAGAACGTGTCGCTCACGCTCGCCTATGTGGACCTGGGCCGCATCGTCCCTGGCATCACCAACAACCGCCGCCAGACGGGCTACTACCTGTCGGCCCAAGTCGCCTTCTGAGGAAATTGTCATGACGCACTCCAAAACCTTCATCGCCCTGGCCATCTCCCTCGGAGGCTGGCTTGCTGCCCCGGCCTTTGCGCAGACCGCTGCGGCTCCGGTAGCGACTACTGCCGCTCCTGTAGCTCCTGCAGGCCTGTACCAGGCGCTCGGCGAAAAGCCCGGCATCACCCGCCTGGTGGACGATTTTGTGAACCGCGTGGTCAAAGACCCGCGCATCGGCGGCCACTTCAAGGACACCAAACCGGCCGCGCTCAAAGAGAGCCTGACCGACCAGTTCTGCCAGCTGAGCGGTGGCCCTTGCAAATATGAAGGCGCTGACATGAAATCGGCCCATGCCGACATGGACATCAACAAGGGCCATTTCAACGCCCTGGTGGAGGTGCTGCAAAGCGCCATGGATGCCCAGGGCATACCGTTCGCTCAACAAAACCGCCTGCTGGCCTTGTTGGCGCCCATGCACCGTGATGTGATCACCCAACGGTAAGACGATGAAAAATGCTATTTTTTTCATAGCGGTTAGCGCAATATTCACTAGCGCTTGCGCCGGAAATGTCCAAATACAGGTGCTGGACCGCGAGGGCAAGCCCGTGCCCGACGCCGTGGTGGTGATGTACCCCGGTGCCACGGCTGGTGCTGCGCCCAGCTTGCTGCAGGCCAGCCCCACCATCGAACAGGAGCGCATGCGCTTTGTGCCCGCCGTCACCGTGGTGATGCCCGGCACCACCGTGCGTTTTACCAACCAGGACCGGTGGGACCACCATGTGCGCGGCAACCCCACCGGGGCGTCCACCGCGGCGGCACCGGCTGCGGCGGGTTCCAACTTTGAGCTGCGCCTGGCGGGCAAGGCCGATGGCAAGCCCGCCAACTTTGCCGACGTGAAGCTGGACACGCCCGGCGTGGTGCTGCTGGGCTGCCACTTGCACGGCTCCATGCGTGGCCATGTGTTTGTGACCGATTCGGCCTGGACACTCAAGACCGACAGCGACGGCATTGCCCGTTTTGCCAACGTGCCCGATGGCGCCGCGCAGGTGCGCGTGTGGCACGCCGAGCAACTGGTGGACCTGCCGCGCAAGGCGCTGAATGTAGTGCCCGGCCCGGTGCTGGATACCGTGCAGCTCAGCGTGGTGCCCCGGGTGCGGCGTGCGCCCCCGGCCGCGCCCGCAGGCCCCAACAACAGCCCTGGCGGGCCCATGGGGTCGTACAGCCTGGCGCCAGTGCCGTCCCAGGGGGGCATCAGCACCCTGGCAGCTGACCCGCCACCACAGCGGGTGGTCCACCGGGGGCGGGTCAGCAGGGCAGCCATTTTTGGGGACGGAGTTACTCGCCCTTTCTTTGCCTGAGTGTCTGTGGATGCCCACTGAGGGGCCGCCCGCAGGTTGCGAGGTCAGCCGGGCAGCTTGAGCCCGCTTGGCCCCGAGGGCACGGTGTTGGCGCTGCTCTTCTGGCCGCCGGCCGCTGCGCTGCCGACTTCTTGCTTCACGCTGCCGGGGGGCGCGTTCAGATACAGGTACAGCGCCTGCGCATCCACATCGCTGAGCTGGCCGAGCGACTCGAAGGGCATGACCTGGATGGGCGTGCCGTCCGGCCGCTTGCCGGTGCGCAGCATGGCCACAAAACTGGCGGCATTGGGGTAGCGTGCCAGGGCGCTGTCGGTACTGTGTGTGCCGGGACGGATGTCTGCTGCCGCAGGCCAGTCGGGCGGGCCGCCGGGGATCTTGCCGCCCGACAGGTCGGCGCCGTGGCAGCCGATGCACATGTTGGCCACGTACTGGCCGTTGGCCAGCGTCACGCCGGCAGCGGTAGGGCGCGAGGGGGCCAGCTGGTGGTCGATGCGCGAGGCCGCATCGGGGATCGCGCCCAGCCCATACAGCACCCAGGCGGGGTGGGGCAGTTCGATGACGGCGGGCGTGCCTTCCTTGGGCGGGAACTGGCGCACGTACGACACCAGAGCGTTCAGGTCTTCATTGGTAAAGCGGTTGTAGTCTTCGCTGGGCATCACCAGCACCGGGCGGCCGTTGGGCTTGACGCCATGGCGGATCACGCTGTTCCAGTCTTCAGGCTGGTAGCGCGCCACTACACCGGCAGACGTGATGTTGGGGCCTGCCAGGCGCGTGCCCTTGCCATCGTTGACGAACTCGCGGCCCGTGCCCTGCGCGCCATGGCAGTCGGTGCAGCCGCGCGATGCATACAGGTAGCGCCCGCGCTCGATGGTCTGCGCGTCGGTGGTGTAGGCCACGGGGCGGGGCTTGATGTCGATGTAGCGGTTGCGCTTTTGCTCGGCCAGGTACAGGCCGCTGGCGGCGGTGGCGACAACGATCACGCCCAGCAGCAGCGCGCTGCCTGCGGTCCATTTGATCCAGCGTTTCATGGTGGTATCCGTCTTCTTCGAATGTGGGCGGACTGGCTGAAAGGATCAGCGTGTCCTGGCGCCGGATTCTGAAGTCGAAGAAGGGGTTTGTGACACCCCACCACCGCAGGGGACAGCGGAGCCGGTGACATTTGTCACAAACGGCCCGCCGGTGTGAGCAGGTGTAGCCCGCTCACACGCTCTCCATATCCTGTCAGCGCTCGATGGTTTTGTTCCAGCGTGCATTCCAGGCAGGGCGGTTCGCGTTCACGCTGTCCCAGTCCAGCGTCACGGCGTTTTTCATCCACTGGCTGATTTGCGCCACTTGCGCCGCGCCTTCACCCACTGCGGGTGCCTTGGGGTTGGTAGGGATCTGCGCGCCAAACTGCAGCACGTTGGCCTGGGCCAGGGGGCTCAGAAGAAACTCGGCCAGCTTTTGGGCCAGCTCGGGCTCGCTGTTCTTGGCGATCACGCACTGGCCGGTCATCAGCACCACCGAACCTTCCTTGGGCTGTGCGTATTCCACCGGAATGCCCTTGGCCTTGAGGGCCGCCACGCTGGTCGGGGTGAGCGGGAAGATCGCGGCTTCACCCGTCTGCACCATCTCCGAAATCTTGGCCGAGCTGGGGATGTACTCCAGCACGTTCGGCCCGATGGTCTTGGCCCAGTTGTTGAAGCCTGGCTCCACGTTCTTGTCGTTGCCGCCTTGAATGCGGTTGAACATCAAGAAACCGTGCAGCCCGAATGACGACGAAGGCATGGACTGGAACACCACCTTGCCCTTGTACTTGGGGTCGGCAAAGTCCATCCACGAGGTGGGCGCAGCCCAGCCCTTTTCGGCAAACATCTTGGTGTTGTAAGCAATGCCCGTCATGCCCAGGCTCACGCCGCTGGCCAGGTCGTCCTTGAAGCGGGCGGCGGGGTAGATCTCGTTGAGGTGCTGGTTGGGTTTTTGCTTCTCGCACAGGCCCATTCCCATGGCGCGCACCATGATGCCGTCGTCCAGAAACATCACATGCATCTGCGGCTTGTCCTTGTTGGCCTGCGCCTTGGCCAGGATGTCCGAGGACGTGCCGGGCACCACCACCACCTTCACGCCGTGCAGCTTTTCAAACGCCGGGAACACGTACTGCGTGTACGCCTTCTCCATGGTGCCGCCGTTCATGCCGATGTACAGCGTCTTGGTCTGCGCGGTGGCGGTGCCTGCGGCGGCCACGGTGGCCAGTGCGGCGGCCGCCACAAGGGCGCGGCGGGTGCGGCTGGCAAAGCGGGGGGTGAAGGTCATGGTGGTTTCCTTTCTGGTGGGAGAGTGGGGACGGGTCGGTGGCAAATGGGTCACTGGACAGCCGCAGTGCTGGCCACTTCAGCCACTGCTTTGGGAACAAATCGCTCAATCGCGAAGGCATCAATCGGCGTGGTGCTGCGGCCATCGCGGGCCAGCTCGGCCAGCACCTCGCCCACGCCGGGACCAATCTGAAAGCCTGCGCCGGCAAAGCCAAAGCCGTGGATCAGGCCGGGCGTGGTACTGCTTTGGCCCAGCACGGGCTGGCGGTCAGGCAGGTAGCCCTCGGTGCCGCTCCAGGTGCGGATGAAGTGCGCGTTCTTCAGCGCGGGCAGCAGCTCTACCGCCTGCACGGCCAGGGTGGCGATGGCGCTGCGCTCGGAGCGGGCGCGGTCGGCATCCAGTGCCACGCCCGATCCGCCGCCCAGCACCAGGTTGCCGCGGGCCACCTGGCGGCAGTAAATGCCGCCGCCTTCCACGCCCAGGCTCCAGTGCATGAAAAAGGGCAGGGGCTCGGTCACGGCCATGGCCGGGTGGCCGGAGTGGATGGGCACGGCCTCGTCAAATTGCGCTGTCAGCGCACCGGCCCAGGCGCCTGCGCAGTTGATGAGCACGGGCGCACGCACGGCCACGGTAGTGCCCGAGCGCACGGTGAAGATCTTGCCGTCGTGCTCCACCGAGGTCATCGGTGTGCGTTCCAAAATCTGCGCCCCCGCACGCCGCGCAGCCAGCGCAAAGGCGGGCGACACCAAGCGCGGGTTGGCTTGCCCGTCATCGGGGCACAGCGATCCGCCCACAGCGCGCCCGCCCAGCCAGGGGCAGCGCTCGCGCAGCGCGGTACCGGAGATGAGCTGTATGCCCAGATCAAAGTCGCGGCTCAGGTTGGCATAGGCTTCCAGCGCAGCCATGTCCGCCTCGCTGCGGCCGATCTTGAAATGCCCGCTGCGCTGGTATTCGCCATCCGTGCCAATCAGCGCAGGCAGGTCGGCCCACACCTGGTGGGCGCGCTGCGCCAGCGGCAGCTGGCTCACAGGGCGGCCTTGGCGGCGCACGCCGCCGTAGTTCACACCGCTGGATCGGGAGCCGCACAGGTCGCGCTCCAGCAGCACCACGCTCACGCCCTTGCGGCGCAGCGCCAGTGCGGCGGATGCACCCATGATGCCGCCGCCCACGATGGCGACGTCGGTGTCGATGGTTCGGGTGGCGGTCATGTGCGGGCCTCCGCCTGGGCTTGCAGGTGGATGGGGATGGGCTTGATCGGCGCTTGTCCGCGCAGCCGTCCCACCCGATCAATGGGCTTGCCCGTGGCCTGGGCCAGGATTTCTGCCGCCGCCACGCCGCACATGCGGCCCTGGCAACGGCCCATGCCCACGCGGGTCAGAGCCTTCAGTCGGTTCATCTCGTCAGCACCCGCATCGCGCGCACAGGCGCGCAGCTCACCCGCCGTGATGTTCTCGCAGCGGCACACCACCAGCGCATCGGGTGCGTGCGCAGCCCAGTCGGTGGGGAAGGGGAAAGCGCGCTCCAGCCCTTGGCGGAACGGCATCAGATCCGTGAGCTTGCGTTCCAGCTCTGCAGCACGTGCTGTGTCTACCTTCACGCCATGGTCGGCCAGCAGCGCCAGTGCGGTGCGCTCGCCCGCCCACTCGGCCGCATCGGCACCCATGATGCCCGCGCCATCGCCCGCTAGGTACACGCCTGCCACGCTGGTGCGGCCTGAGCTGTCGCGCTCGGGCAGGTGGGCGCGGTGCATGGGCGCCCAGGCAAAGCGGCAGCCCAGCAGGTCTGCCAGTTGGGTCTCGGACCGCAGGGCGTAGCCAAAGCCCACGGCATCGCAGGGCACGGTGTTTTCGGCTTGGCCGTCGCTCCACACCACGGCATTCACCCGCGTGTCGCCTTCCACGCGCACCGGCCGCACGCCGGTGTGCACGGCCACACCCTGCGCGCGGAGCCAAGCTACGTAGTACAAGCCCTTGGCGAGCACGGTGGGCTGGGTGAGCATGCCGGGCAGGGCGGCCAGTTGGTCGGCAAACCGCGCGGTGTCCAGCACTGCGGCTACCTTGGTGCCCGCTTTGGCATATTGGTATGCCACCAGGTACAGCAGTGGCCCGGTGCCCATCAGCACCACGTTGCGGCCAATGGTGCAGCCCTGAAACTTGAGCGCCACCTGTGCGCCACCCAGCGTGTACACACCGGGCAGCGTCCAGCCGGGCACGGGCAGCACACGGTCGGTAGCACCGCTGGCCACAATGAGCTGGCCGTAGGGCACCGTGCGCGTGGTTTGCGTGGGGCCGTGCAGCACGTCGAGCAGGCCGCCTTGGGCGTTCCACACCAGGCTGTCGGGTTGGTAGTTGATGTGGGTTTGTAGGCCGTCGAACGTGCTGTGTAAAGCTGTGGCGCGTGAGGCCTCGGTGCCGTACAGCGTTTGTGCGCTGCGGGCAAAGTGGGCGGGCGGGCGGCGGTAGATCTGGCCGCCGCTGCGCGCGGCCTCGTCAATCACTACGGGCCGCACGCCATGCGCCACCAGGGTTTGCGCGGCGCGAATGCCCGCAGGGCCTGCGCCCACGATCACGGGTTGCAATGCGGGGGCGGTCATGCGGGCGCTCCGGTGGTCAGCTGCATGCCCGCCTGGATGAAGGTGGCGCAAGACCGCAGCCGTTCGCCGGTGGCGGTTTGCACCCAGCAGTCCTGGCACGCACCCATCAGGCAAAAGCCAGCGCGCGGCTCGTGGCTGAATTCGTTGCGGCGCAGCTGGGCGCGGTGCGTGAGGATGGCCGTGAGCACCGTGTCGCCTTCGAGCGCAGTGGCGGGTTCGCCATCGAGCGTGAAGGGCACGGGGGCGCGGTCTTTTTCGGCCACGCGGTGGAGCAGGGCTGTGTTCACAGTCATGGAATTCGTGCCCATTTATTTCTTGCCTACGAGCACACGGTCCAGGCCGTACACGCGGTCAAGAATCACCATCGCGCAGGCTGTCAGGCCCACCATCAGCGCAGACACCGCCGCCATCAGCGGGTCAATGGATTCAGTGGCGTACATGTACATGCGCACCGGCAGCGTCACCGTGCTGGGCGAGGTGACAAAGATCGACATGGTCACTTCGTCAAAGCTGTTGATGAAGGCCAGCATCCAGCCACCCGTCACGCCGGGCAGGATCATTGGCAGCGTGATGCGCGTGAACACCGTGGCCTGGCTGGCACCCAGCGACAGGGCGGCATGCTCGGCACTGCGGTCAAAGCCCACGAGGGCAGCCACCACCAGCCGCAGCGTGTAGGGCGTGACGATGAGCGCATGCGCAAACACCAGCCAGCCAAAGCTGCCCGTGCCGCCGATCAGCGCAAACAGTCGCAGCAGAGCCACGCCCAGCACCAAGTGCGGAATGATCAGCGGCGACAGGAACAAACCATTGAGAAAGCCGCGCCCGGGGAAGTCGTAGCGTGTGATGGCAATGCCCGCAGGCACCGCCAGCACCGTGGCCAGCGTGGCCGATGCAAGGGCTAGCCACAGGCTGTTCCAGAACGACTGCATAAAGTCTGGGTGCTCGAACACCGCCTTGAACCAGCGCAGCGAGAGCTCGGTGGTGGGCAGCGTCAGCGTGTTGTGCGGCGTGAAAGCCACGATGCACACCACCAGCAAGGGGGCGAGCATGAAGGTGATGACCAGCGCGTTGAACGCGAGGGCGAGAGGGCCGTTCTTTTGCATCGTGCTCACCCGAGTGATTTCTTGTAGCGGCCTTCAACCAAGCGGTTGTAGCTCAGCATGACCACCAGGTTGGCCACCAGCAGCGTCAGCGCAATGGCTGCGCCCAGGGGCCAGTTCAGCTCGTGCAGGTACTCGTCGTACACCACCGTGGCCACCATCTTCAGCCGCCGCCCGCCCAGCAGGCCGGGGATGGCAAACGAGCTGGCGGCCAGGCCAAACACGATCAGGCTGCCCGACAAGATGCCGGGCAGCACCTGCGGCAACACAATGCGCCGCAGCGTGGTGAAGGGCGTGGCCTGCAGCGACAGCGCCGCGTTTTCTACCCCAGGGTCCAGCTTTTGCAGCGAGGTCCACACGGGGATGACCATGAAGGGCAGCATCACATGCACCAGGGCGATAACCACCGCGATCTCGGTGTAGAGCATCTTCACGGGCCCAAAACCCAGCAGCCCGAACAGCCCATTCACCAGCCCCTCAGGGCCCAGCAGCATGCTCCAGCCAAAGGCGCGCACCACTACCGACACCAGCAGCGGCGCCAGCACCACCAGCAGCAAGATGGAGCGCCACGGGTTGCCCATGCGGCTCAGTATGTAGGCCTCGGGCGCTCCAACGAACACGCAGATCAGCGTGACCAAACCTGCAATCCAGAACGTGCGCCAAAAAATGGAGTAGTAGTACGAATCGGTGAACACATGGGCGTAATGCTCCAGCGTGAACTCGCCCGCCTTCACCCCCGTGGTCGGGTCGAACGCGTTGAACGACAGCACGGCGGTGAGTGCCAGCGGCACCAGCAACAGCACCGTGAACAGCAGCATCGCCGGGCCGGACAGCCACCAGGGCGCGGCCTTTTTGTGCAGCAAGGTGGTGGCCAGGCTCATGGCGCCACCTCGGCGGCTGTGTCTTCGGCTTCCAGCTCAGCCAGTGCGGTTTCATCGGCGGGCAGCAGGCGCATGCAGTGGTCGGGCCAGTCCACGCCGGTGCGCTCACCCTCGGCCAGCGCGGCGCGGCCGTCATTGGGGGCCAGCACCATCAGGTCACCCACGGGGGTACCCACGCGGTACAGCCATTGGCTGCCCAAAAAGAAGCGCTCGCACACCTGGCCGTCCATCCGGCCCTGCACGGGGGGCACCAGCTGCACTTTTTCAGGCCGCACGCTCAGCAGCACGGAAGCGCCGGGGCGGTAGCGGGCACCGTCCACCTCCATCGTGAGGGCTCCCAACTTCACCTGCGTGTGCGTGCCGCTCGCGTGGGCGACCTGTCCCGGCAGCAGGTTCGCCTTGCCCACAAAGGTGGAGATGAAACGCGTACGCGGGTGCTCGTACACGCGGTGCGGGTGGTCGATCTGCGTGGCGCGGCCGGCCTCCATCACCACCACGCGGTCGCTGATGGACATGGCCTCGCTCTGGTCGTGTGTGACCATGATGGTGGTGGTGCCCACCTTGCGCTGGATTTGCCGCAGCTCAAACTGCATCTCCTCGCGCAGCTTGGCGTCGAGGTTGGACAAAGGTTCGTCCAGCAGGAGTACGGGCGGCTCGATCACCAGCGCACGGGCCAGTGCCACGCGCTGGCGCTGGCCGCCAGACAGCTCGCGGGGGAAGCGCGTGGCGTGCTTTTCCAGGTGCACCAGGGCCAGGGCCTGGGCCACGCGCTCGGCGCGCTCGGCCTTGGGCACCTTGCGCATTTCCAGCCCAAAGCTCACGTTGGCCGCCACCGTCATGTGGGGGAAGAGGGCATAGCTCTGGAACACGATGCCCAGCCCGCGCGTGTTGGCCTTGGCGTGGGTGATGTCCTTGCCGTCCAGCTCGATGCGCCCGCTGGTCACGGCCTCGAACCCCGCCACCATCTGCAGCGTGGTCGTCTTGCCGCAGCCCGAGGGGCCCAGCAACGACACAAATTCACCCTTTTGCACCGTGAGGTTCATGGCCTGCACCGCGCAGGTGCTGCCATAGAACTTGGTCACATCCGTGAGCTTGAGAAACGACATGGCGAAAGCCTTTCCGGTGGTGGCGTTGCACGGGTTGCCTGGGGGCGGTGCATGCCACCTGCTGTGGAGTTGCAGGGATGGGCTGCGGGCCTTTGGGTGTCTGCACCGGTGTGGTGCAAGTAGTTTTCAAAGGTTGAAGCAGCCGCTCGATTCAATTGAATCTATTGCAATAAACAAACCAGAACGCTTCGGGTATTCCATTAAACGGAAGTTTTATTGAATTTATTCCGTTCAATGAAATATGATGCCTTTGGTTTGATCAACGAATTCCACAGGAGCGAGGTATGGAAGCCGCATCCACCGCCACCGGCGGCGTACCCCGGGTGTTTGCCGTCATCCGGGCCCTGTCGGCCGTGCAGGCCGAGGGCGGGCGAGTCACCCAATTGGCGCGTGCCGTGGGCCTCACACAGGCCACCACGCACCGTTTGCTGCAATCGCTGGTGGCAGAAGGCATGGTCGAGCAGGACGAGCGCAGCAAGCTCTACCGCCTGAGCATGGATTTCTTCGCCTTGGCGGCCAAAGCTGGCAACCCTGGCGACCTGCGCAGCCTCTGCCGCCCCGCGCTGCTGCGCCTGTGCGCCAGCCTGGGAGACAGCATCTTTCTATTGGTGCGCAGTGGGTTTGACGCCGTGTGCCTGGACCGCAGCGAGGGCCCGTTCCCCATCCGCTCGTTCACCGGCGATATCGGCGGCCGCGTGGCCCTGGGCGTGGGGCAGGGCGCGCTGGCCATCCTGGCGTTTTTGCCCGAGGCCGAGCGCGAAGAGGTGATCCGCTTCAATCTGTCGCGTGTGCGCGAATACGGCGTGTTTGATGAGGTCTACCTGCGCACCGAAATCGAGCGCGTGCGCCAACTGGGCTATGCGGGGCGCAATACCGGGTTGCTGGAAGGCATGGCTGGCGTGGCCGTGCCTATCCTTGATCGCGAAGGGCGCGCGGTGGCTGCGCTGAGCGTGGGCACCATTTCTGCGCGGTTGAACGATGACCGGCTGCCCACGGTGGTTGAGCTGCTCAAGCGTGAGGCGGCTGCCGTGGGACCGAAGATCAATCCGTTTGACGCGACTTTGAGGCGGCCGGCGCAGAGTTTGGGAGGCGGGGCGCAGGGGTTAGCGATTGGGGTGTCGGGTGAGTAGGGACGGGAGTTTTTGACCCATTGCAGACCATCACAAGGGTTTTGTGTGTCCGCTTCTATGCATCCGCCTCTGATGTGAACGCCTGTATTTCGGTGGTCAACCAATTCCGCAACGCTACAACCTTGGGATGGTCTCGTTCACCGACACGGTAGACCAAGTCATAGCCGCGCTCGGCTTTCAGGCGCAATGCTGAGTATGGTGCTATCAGCCTGCCGGCTGCAATGTCGTCGGCCACCAAAGTGCTACGGGCCAGTGCGACTCCCTCACCCCGTATCGCAGCTTCCACCGCCATTGAACCGTGGCTGTAGCTCGGACCGTGGGGCGGACGTTTCTTGTCCAGCCCCGCCAGCGCTAACCACTGCGCCCAATTCGCCATCATTCCCACTTCGTGCAGCAGGTGGGCGCGAAGCAGCTGGGCCGGCTGCTCCAGTCCGCCGCATCTTGAGAGGTAGTCTGGGCTGCACACTGGCGTGACTGTCTCTTCCAGAATGCGCTCTGCCATGGCGTGCGGGTAACGGCCGAATCCGTACCGAATGGCGGCGTCCACATGCCCCAGGCGCAAATCCACGTTTACGTCGGTCACATCCATGTGCACATCGAAGGGGTGACACGACGCCTGCAGCCTTCCCAGGCGCGGAGCCAGCCACTTGCTGGCAAATGACACGCTGGTGCTCACCGTCAGTCGCTTACCAGTGTCATCACCGCGCAGGCGCTGCGCTTCTCCGGCCAACTCGCCCAACAAGCGGGCGACCACCGCATGAAACTCTGCCCCTGCTTCGGTGAGCACGATGCGCCGGGTCAGCCGCAGAAACAACTGGCAGCCCAGATCGTCTTCCAGCGTCCGAATATGACGGCTGACAGCGCCGTGCGTGAGGTGCAATTCCTCCGCCGCGCGCGTCATGCTTAGCAGGCGCGCCGCTGCCTCGAAGGCACGCAGGGTTTGCAGAGGTGGAAGCCGGTCGAACATGGGGTGCGCTTTGATGCGTGAGTGAGACTCACGCATTATGTGAGAACAAATCGTTTGTCAGTCCATCGCCTCAACGCCACTATCGACCTTGCCCCTTCTGACACCTTGGGGCACCCTCTCCGAGCCTGCCCCATCCATGAGCAACAGCACTACATCCAGCACCGTCGCAGCCAATCCGTCCAAGATCCCAGGAGCGCCAACGCATGACTACAGCCCGCGCCACCTGGGGGCCATGCTGCTCCTGGCATTGATCTGGGGGTTGTCAATTCCGGTCACCAAACTGGGCTTGCAGGACTTGCCACCGCTCACCCTCACGGCACTCCGCTTCGCCTTCGCCGTGCCGTTGATGCTGCTCTTCACCCTGGGGCGCCAAACCCTTCCTTGGCGGGCCTTGCCCAAGGTGGCTGCGCTTGGGCTGTTGGGCATTGGCATAGGCCAAGTGGCGCAGACTTTTGGCGTGGCGGGCACCTCTGCCTCGGTGGGCACCATCGTGTCGGCCACGATTCCGCTGTTCATCGTGGTGTTTGCAGCGATACGGCTGGGTCAGCATGTTTCGCGCATTCAGGCCCTGGGTCTGCTGACCGCCTTCGCGGGGATCGCGCTGGTGGCTTTGGGGGATATGGACGCAGCCGCAGCCACATCGGTCACCACCATGTGGGGCGTTGGCTGGATGCTCTTGTCATCGGTGGCCATTGCGTTCTATTACGTGTGGAGCGTGGAACTGACGAACGAACACGGCACCGCCACCGTGGCCGCATGGAGCACAACCTTCGGCTTCTTGGCATTGCTGCCTTGGGTTGGCTGGGAATGGACGCGGGCGCCAACACAGTTCACCGGCATGGGCATCGGTGCAGCGGCTTACCTCGGCGTATTCGTGACCGTGGCAGGCCTTTACATGTGGCTGGGCTTGCTGCGGGTGGTGCCTGCGCGGGTGGCTGCGGCTGTCCAGTACCTGCAGCCTATCTTCGGCATTGCCGCAGCGGCTGCGCTGCTGGGAGATCGCCTGGGTCCTGCGTTTGTGGTGGGCTCCGTGCTGGTCCTTGCAGGGCTTGGCATTACGCTATCGCGGCGCTGAATCTCTAGCGTGACCCAGTTGGTCATCTGCCCCTTAATCGAACAGCTAGATCGATTCCTTGACTGACAGTTGGCCTAACGGCGCACGGTCATCCTGCTGCGCATCAGACGCATTTAATTCACTTTTGATAGCTAGTAGCGCTTATTCGATAAGCGCTCTAGGCATCTTTCGCTTGTATTTCTCGCGATGTGAAAGTAACCGGCAACCCATACCCTCACCCCTGCCGCTGTCCCGCGCATTCCCCCACCACCCAATCCCTGAACGCCTTCACCAGCGGCGTCTGCGCCCGCGCCTCAGGGTACACGAGGTAGTAGGCATCGGTGCTCGTCAGTACTTGGTCTGACAGCTCCACCAAACTCCCCGCCGCCAGTTCCTGCTCGATCAAAAAGCGCGGCAGCAGCGCCGCGCCCAGGTGCGACACAGCGGCCTGCGCAATCATGGCGAAGTGCTCAGACTGCGGGCCGCGCAGGGCCAGGGCCGTAGGGGCGCCCACCAGCTCAAACCACTCGGCCCATTGGGTGGGGCGGGTGCTTTGCTGCAGCAGCACCACGCGCGTCAGGTCTTGCGGGGTGTGGATGTGGTGGCGGTCGCGGTAGGTGGGGCTGCACACGGGCACGGCTTCTTCGTGCATCAGGTACTCGCACACGGCGCCCGCCCAGTGCGGTGTGCCGAAGTGGATGGCGGCGTCAAACGGTGTGCCCGCAAAGTCAAACGGCTCGGTGCGGGCCGAGAAGTTGACCATGGCCTCGGGGTGCAGCGCCATGAAGCCGCCCAGGCGCGGGATGAGCCAGCGGGTGCCCAGTGTGGGCAGCACGGCCAGGTTGAGCAGGCCGTCGGTGCTGGAAAACGCCATGGCTTTCTGCGTGCTGGCCGACAGCTGTTGCAGCACGTTTTGCACATCGGCCGCGTAGACGCGACCCGCATCGGTCAGTACCACACGCTGGCGCACGCGGTGGAAGAGGGCGGTGCCAATCTGCTCTTCCAGCTGGCGGATCTGGCGCGACACCGCGCTTTGCGTGAGGTGCAGCTCCTCGGCCGCGCGCGACACGCTCTGGTGGCGTGCGGCTGCCTCAAAGGCCAGCAGGTCGGCGGTGGAGGGCAGGAAGGCGCGGCGCAGCAGGGTCATGTGGGGCAGTGGTGAGGATCATGCGCGGGGGGAATGAGCAGCGTGTGCAGCCCATGCACTGTTTTGGCTCGCAGCGCTCATGTATCAAGCGCTACCAGCTCTGCAATTTTCAGGCACTTCATGCTGATTTGTGATCAAGTAGTTCCATTTTTTTGCTATCCACTGCCTTGGGATTGGCGGATATTGGCGCATTCTTTGCGTAGGTTTTCTTGCGCGGATTTGTTTTTTCTGCACCCCCTTCATCTTTGCGAGTCGCCATGTCTGCCACCTCTGCTCTCACCCCTCTTGTGTCTGAAGTCGATCAACTGCTGCAACGCCTGGGCGTGCCCCGCGCCGCGTACACCGGCGGTACGCTGGCGGCCCGTTCGCCCATCACGGGCGAGGTGCTGGCCCAGGTGCCGCAGCAAAGCGCGGCCGACGCCACGGCCGCCATCGGCCGCGCGCATGCCGCATTCACCGCGTGGCGCAATGTGCCCGCACCGCGCCGGGGCGAACTGGTGCGTCTGCTGGGCGAAGAACTGCGCGCCGCCAAGGCCGACCTGGGCCTGCTGGTGACTATCGAGGCGGGCAAGATCCCGTCCGAAGGTTTGGGCGAGGTGCAGGAGATGATCGACATCTGCGACTTTGCCGTGGGCCTGTCGCGCCAGCTGTACGGCCTGACGATTGCCACCGAGCGCCCCGGCCACCGGATGATGGAAACTTGGCACCCGCTGGGTGTGTGCGGCGTGATCTCGGCCTTCAACTTCCCCGTGGCCGTGTGGTCGTGGAACGCAGCGCTGGCGCTGGTGTGCGGTGACTCGGTGGTGTGGAAGCCTTCGGAAAAGACCCCGCTCACCGCCCTGGCAACGCATGCGATCGCGCAGCGTGCCATTGCACGTTTTGGCACCGATGCACCCGAAGGCCTGCTGGAGCTGATCGTGGGCCAGCGCGACATTGGCGAGGTGCTGGTGGATGACGCCCGCGTGCTCGTGCTGTCGGCCACCGGCTCCACCGCCATGGGCCGCGCCGTGGGCCCGCGCCTGGCAGCGCGTTTTGCGCGCGGCATTCTGGAACTGGGCGGCAACAACGCCGCCATCGTGGCGCCTACGGCCGACCTGAACCTGGCACTGCGCGGCATCGCGTTTGCCGCCATGGGCACGGCCGGCCAGCGCTGCACCACGCTGCGCCGCCTGTTTGTGCACGAAAGCATTTACGACCAGCTGGTACCCCAACTCGCCAAGGTCTACGCCAACGTGCAGGTGGGCGACCCGCGCACCGCTGGCACGTTGGTGGGTCCGCTGATCGACCGCATGGCCTTTGACGGCATGCAAAAGGCGCTAGAGCAGAGCCGCGCGCTGGGCGCTACGGTGCATGGCGGTGGCCGTGTGGAAGGCGTGGGTGGTGCGGGTGCGTACTACGTGCGGCCTGCGCTGGTGGAGCTGCAAAAACACGAAGGCCCCGCGCTGCACGAAACCTTTGCGCCCATTCTGTACGTGGTGCGGTACAGCAGCATCGACGAAGCCATTGCCATGAACAACGCTGTGGGGGCGGGCCTGTCGTCGTCCATCTTCACGCTCAATGTGCGCGAGGCGGAGCAGTTCATGTCGGCTGCCGGTTCGGACTGTGGCATTGCCAACGTGAACATCGGCCCCAGCGGCGCCGAGATTGGCGGCGCGTTTGGCGGCGAGAAGGAAACGGGCGGTGGCCGCGAGGCGGGCTCGGACAGCTGGAAGGCCTACATGCGGCGCGCCACCAACACCATCAACTACTCCACCGCTTTGCCGTTGGCGCAGGGTGTGACGTTTGACGTGTGAGCCACGCGCCGCTGGCATCGTTCATGTCCATCGCTAAGGCCTCAAACCCTATCGTCATCATTGGCGGTGGCGTTATCGGCAGCGCCATTGCGTACTTCCTCACGCTGCAGCAACCGGGCTGCGAGGTGGTGGTGGTCGAGCGCGACCCGACCTACGCGCGGGCGTCGTCGGCGCTGTCGGCCAGTTCCATCCGCCAGCAGTTTTCGACCGACATCAACATCCAGATCTCGGCGTTTGGCATCGGCTTTTTGCGCAACGTGGGCACGCTCTTGGCGTGCCATGGCGATGTGCCCGACATTGGCCTGCACGAAGGCGGCTACCTGTACCTGGCCACCCAGGCGGGCGAAGCCACGCTGCGCGAGAACCACGCACTTCAAAAGCAACACGGCGCCGATGTGGCGCTGCTGAGCCCGCAGCAACTGGCCGCGCGCTTTCCGTGGCTGGCGCTGCAGGATGTGGTACTGGGCTCGCTGGGCCTGTCGGGCGAAGGCTGGTTTGATGGCTACCTGCTGCTGACAGCGCTGCGCAAAAAGGCGCAGAGCCAGGGTGTGCGCTACGTGGCCGATGAGGCCGTGGGGCTGGATATGGTGAGCAGCGATGGCGTGCTGCACGTGAACGCGGTGCGCCTGCGCAGTGACGCCGTGCTGCCTTGCCGCTATGCCGTGAATACCGGCGGCCCCTGGGCTGCGGCGATTGCAGGCTGGGCGGGCATTGATCTGCCCGTGGTGGGCAAGCGCCGTACCGTTTTCAACCTCGCCAGCCCTGCCGCGCTGCCAGGTTGCCCTCTGCTCATCGACACCAGCGGCATCTGGCTACGGCCCGAGGGCAAAGGCTTCATCTGCGGCTTTGCGCCTGACGCGGACAACGACGCCGACTTTGCCCCGCTGGAGCCCGAGTACGACGCGTTTGATCACCACATCTGGCCCACCCTGGCCGAGCGTATCCCGGGCTTTGAGGCACTGCGTATGCAGGGCGCCTGGGCGGGCTACTACGAGATGAACACGTTCGATCACAACGCCATCGTGGGCCTGCACCCGGCGTGCGACAACCTGGTGTTTGCCAACGGCTTTTCGGGCCACGGCCTGCAGCAGTGCCCAGCCGTGGGCCGGGGCGTGGCCGAGCTGTTGCTCACGGGCAGCTACCAAAGCCTGGACCTGTCGCCGCTGTCCATCAAACGCATTGCGCGCAACGCGCCGCTGCTCGAAAAGAACGTGATCTGAGCGTCACCCCAGTCGCCCGATTTCTCTCTCCCCGATTCATCCACCTGCCAACCACAACACACACGGAGACAACGACATGGCAATTTCTCGCAAGACCTTCACTGCGCTCGCCGCAGGCCTGGCCCTGGCCTGCATGGCCACAGCCCCCGCGCAGGCGCAGACGGTCACTCAGCCCACGCTGGAGAAGATCAAGTCCAGTGGCAAGGCCGTGCTGGGCGTGCGCGAGACCTCGCCGCCCATGGCCTACGCGCTGGGCGCGAACGAAAAATACGTGGGCTACCACGTCGAGCTGTGCGAGCGCGTGCTCAAGGAGATCGCGCCCGACGCCAAGCTCGAATACATGGCCGTGACGGCGCAGAACACGCTGCCCATGGTGCAGAACGGCACGTTGGATATTGGCTGCGGCCCCACCACCAACAACACCGCGCGCCAGCAGCAGGTGGCCTTTGCAGTGACCACCTACGTGAGCGAAGTGCGCATGGCGGTGCGCAAGGATTCGGACCTGAAGTCCATCAGCCAGCTGGCAGGCCGCACTATTGCAGCGTCCACTGGCACCACGGCCGTGCAACTGCTGCGCAAGCAAGAGCGCGCGCTGGGTGGTGCCCCGATCAAGACCGTGCTGGGCAAGGACCACCACGAGAGCTTCCTGCTGCTGGAGACCGGCCGCGCCGATGCCTTTGTGCTCGACGACAACCTGCTGGCCGGGATGATTGCCAACTCCAAGGATCCCTCGGCCTACCGCATCGTCGGCGAGCCGCTGGGCGCCGAGCCCATTGCGCTGCTGTTCCGCAAGGACGACCCCACCTTCAAGGCTGCGGTGGACGGCGTGCTAACCAAGCTGATGCAGTCCGGCGAAATGGAAAAGATCTACACCAAGTGGTTTGTGAACCCCATTCCGCCCAAGAACATGAGCCTGAACCTGCCGCTGGGCACCACGCTGCGCCAGCTGTTCGCCACCCCCAACGACAAGCCCCTGGAGACCTACCAGCAATGAACGCTCCCATCCCCGCCACGGCCTTCCGCGCGGCCGACCGCCTGGGCGCCATCGGCGTCTCCGAAATCGTGCGCCTGACGCAAGAGGCCAACCAGCTCAAGCGCCAGGGCCAACCCGTGATCGTGCTGGGCTTGGGCGAGCCCGACTTCGACACGCCCGCCCACATTCTGGAAGCCGCCCAGCAGGCCATGGCGCGGGGGGAGACGCATTACACGGTGCTGGATGGCACGCCCGAACTCAAGGCTGCTATCCAGCACAAGTTCAAGCACGACAACGGGCTGGACTTTGCGCTGAACGAAATCACTGCGGGTGCAGGTGCCAAACAGATCCTCTACAACGCGCTGATGGCGTCGGTGAACCCGGGTGACGAGGTGATCCTGCCCGCGCCGTACTGGACGTCGTACGCCGACATGGTGCTGATTGCGGGCGGCGTGCCCGTGGTCGTGCCCTGCAGCGAGGCCAACGGCTTTCGCATCACGCCCGAGCAGCTGGAGGCGGCCATCACGCCGCGCACGCGCTGGGTGTTCATCAACTCGCCCTCCAACCCCAGCGGCGCGGCCTACAGCGCCGAGCAACTGCGGCTCGTGCTGGAGGTGGTGGAGCGCCACCCGCAGGTGTGGCTGCTGGCGGACGACATCTACGAACACATCCTGTACGACGGCCGTGCGTTTGCCACGCCCGCTGCCGTGCTGCCCTCGCTGCGCGAGCGCACGCTCACGGTGAACGGTGTCTCCAAAGCCTACGCCATGACGGGCTGGCGCTTGGGCTACGGTGCAGGTCCCAAGGCGCTGATTGCGGCCATGGCCGTGGTGCAGAGCCAGGCCACGTCGTGCCCCTCGTCCATCAGCCAGGCCGCAGCCGTGGCGGCGCTGACGGGGCCGCAAGACGTGGTGCGCGAGCGCTGCCAAGCATTCCAGGACCGACGCGATCTGGTGGTGGCCGCGCTCAACGCCTCCCCCGGCCTGCGCTGCCGTGTGCCCGAGGGCGCGTTCTACACCTTTGCCAGTTGCGAAGGCGTGCTGGGCCGCACCACGCCGGGCGGCATGCTGCTGCGCACCGATGCCGACTTCTGCGCCTACCTGCTGCGCGAGCACCATGTCGCCGTGGTGCCCGGCGGGGTGCTGGGGCTGGCGCCATACTTCCGCATCTCGTACGCAGCCTCTACCGCTGATTTGCAAGAGGCCTGCGCGCGCATCCAGCGCGCCTGCCAGACCCTGCTCTGAATTTCTGATCCGATACCGTTGATATGAACCCGACTTCCCTCACCCCCCGCACCGGCGGCCAGATCCTGGTGCAGCAGCTCATCACCCATGGTGTAAAGCAGCTCTTTTGTGTGCCCGGCGAAAGCTACCTGGCCGTGCTCGATGCGCTGCATGACGCGGATATTGGCGTGACCGTGTGCCGCCAGGAGGGCGGTGCGGCCATGATGGCCGAGGCGCAGGGCAAGCTCACGGGCCAGCCCGGCATCTGCTTTGTGACGCGTGGGCCCGGTGCCACCAATGCCTCGGCAGGCATTCACATCGCGCACCAGGATTCGACGCCCATGATCCTGTTTGTGGGCCAGGTGGCCCGCAACGCCATGGGGCGTGAGGCGTTTCAGGAGCTGGACTACAGCGCCGTGTTTGGCACCATGGCCAAGTGGGTGGTGCAGATTGACGACCCGGCCCGTGTGCCCGAGCTGATCTCGCGCGCCTTCCACGTTGCCACCTCGGGCCGCCCTGGCCCGGTGGTGGTAGCGCTGCCCGAAGACATGCTGACCGAAGCCGCCACGGTGGCCGATGCGCTGCCCTATCAGGTGACGGAGACCCACCCCGGTGCCGCGCAGATGGCCGAGCTGGCCCAGCGCCTGCAAGCCGCAAAGAACCCTGTGGCCATCCTGGGCGGCAGCCGCTGGTCTGAGCAGGCGGTGCGCGAGTTCACCGCGTTTGCCGAAGCGTGGTCCATCCCCGTGTACTGCTCGTTCCGCCGCCAGATGCTGTTCCCGGCCACGCATGCTTGCTACGGCGGTGACCTGGGCCTGGGCGTCAACCCCAAGCTGCTGGCGCGCATCAAGGCGTCGGACCTGGTGCTGGTGGTGGGCGGTCGCTTGTCGGAGGTGCCATCGCAGGGCTATGAGCTGTTCCACATTCCCACGCCCGCGCAGCCGTTTGTGCATGTGCATGCCGATGCGGACGAGCTGGGCAAGCTTTACCGCCCCACACAGGCCATTCACGCCACGCCCCAGGCATTTGCTGCGGCGCTCAATACGGTGCGACCCACGGCGGGTGTGCCGTGGAAGGCCCACGCAGAAGCCGCCCATGCCGAATATCTGGCCTGGAGCGATACGGCGCCCATCCGCATCCCCGGCAACCTGCAGATGGGCCAGGTGATGCAGCACCTCAAGGACGTGCTGCCCGCCGACACCATCTTTTGCAACGGCGCTGGCAACTTTGCCACCTGGATTCACCGGTTCTGGCCCTTCACCACCTACGCGAGCCAGCTCGCGCCCACCAGTGGCTCCATGGGCTACGGCCTGCCCGCAGGCGTGGGCGGCAAGCGCCTGTGGCCGCAGCGCGAGGTGGTGATCTTTGCGGGCGACGGCGACTTCCTTATGCACGGGCAAGAGTTTGCGACCGCCGTGCAATACGGCCTGCCCATCATCGTGGTGCTGCTGGACAACGCCATGTACGGCACCATCCGCATGCACCAGGAACGCGAGTACCCCGGCCGTATCAGCGCCACGCAGCTCAAGAACCCTGACTTCAAGGCCTATGCCCAGGCCTTCGGCGGCCATGGTGAGCGCGTGGAGCGCACGGAAGACTTCGCACCAGCACTGGCCCGCGCCCGTGCCAGCGGCCTGCCCAGCGTGCTGCACTGCCTGATCGACTCCGAGGCGATCACGCCCACGGGCACGTTGCAGGGCATCCGCAGCGCGGCACTCTCCAAGAAGTAGGCTCCCGTTTCGTAAGCAGGCGCTGAGGCGCTCAGGCAGTCACGCGGGCGCCGCCGGACTGCCGCAGGGTCTGCACCAGCAGGTTCTGCAGGCTATCCACCGCCTTGGAGCCGCGCGATGCGCGGCTGCGGTACACGGCGACCTCCATGGGCGCCAGCGGCCCCAGGCCGTGTTCGGTGCCGAGCACCTGCAGCTGTGGTGGCACGCTGCAGTGGGTGAGGGCGGCCACGGCCAGGCCACTTTCCACCGCTGCAATTTGTCCGGCCAGACTGGAGCTGTGATAGACCACCTTGTAGCGGCGCCCCTGCTGCGCCAGTGCGTGGATGGCGCCGCGCCGCGCCAGGCTGGCCGATTCGTACACCGCAATGGGCAGCGGGTCGCGCCTCCACAACTCGAACTGCGTTGATCCCACCCACACCATGGGCTCATGGAATAGCAGCGTGCCACGGCGTGCGTGGTCGCGCGAGATCAGGGCCAGGTCCAGGTCGCCACTGGCCACGCGCGGGATGAGGGCGGTGGACTGCTCGCAGTCCAGTTCAATCTCCACCGCGTTGTGCCGGGGCGCAAAGCGTTTGAGTACGGGCGTGAGATAGCGCGCTGCGTAGTCATCCGGCACCCCCAGCCGTACCCGGCCAGTGAGGGCATCGCCGTTCAGGGCATCGTGCGCTTCTGCATGCAGCTCCAGAATGCGGCGGGCGTAGCCCAGCAGGGTTTCACCCTCGGGTGTGAGGTGCTGCTTGCGGGCGTCGCGCTCCAGCAGTCGATGGCCTACGGCGTCTTCTAACTTCTTGAGCTGCATGCTGACCGCTGACTGGGACCGGTGCACCTCGGCCGCCGCGCCAGAGAGCGAGCCTGCATCCACCACCGCCACCAGGCACTGAAGCCAGTCGAATTGCAAATCGCGGTAGCTCATGGATTGCCCCTGTGGTGATGTATTCGAAGATCGAATGGTTGATGCGTAAATTATGCGCTTTCGATTGCTGAGGCTGACGGCCACACTGCGGACATGCAGCAGTCTTCTTCTACCGTTTCAGGCACACCCGTCCCCGTGGTTTCAGCATCCGTTTCACCTGCGGTCGGCGCGCATGGGCTGCTATCTGCGCATCGACTGGATGGCTGGATCGCCTTTGTGCTGGGCAACGCGCTGCTGGGCACCATCGGCGTGTTCGTGCACGAGGCGCAGGCGGCGCCGTTGACGGTGACCTGGTTCCGCTGCGCTTTTGGCCTCGTCGGGCTCACGTTATGGATGGCTTGGCGCCACCGGTCATGGCCGGGACTGTGGCAGGGGCTCTGGGTGGGCTGGGCGGCTTTGCTGTGGGTGTTGCTGCTCAGCGGGCTGATGCTGGCGAGCTGGTGGTTGTTTTTCACGGCGATCCAGCAGGTGCCCACCGGGGTGGCGGTGGTGCTGTTCCATGTGCAGCCGTTGTGGGTATTGCTGCTGGGGGCCTGGTGGCTCAAAGAAACTGTGCCCTGGCAGCGCGTGGTATCGGTGCTGGTCGCCATGGTGGGGCTGGCGCTGGCCACGGGCGTGGCCGGGGGGCTGACTTCGTCTGGCGCCGGGCATGCGCCTGGCTACTGGGTGGGCGTAGGCCTGTGCCTGGTCGGTGCGCTGTGCACAGCCACCGTCACCGTGGTTGCCAAGCGCTTGGGGGTGCTGCCAGTGGGTGCGCTGGCGTGGTGGCAATGTGCGCTGGGAGCAGCCGTGCTGTGGGTGGCCCCCGTGGTCCAAGGTTGGCCTGCCTGGGGTGCCTCATGGGCATGGCTGGCAGGGCTGGGGCTGATCCACACTGGCCTGGCGTACACCCTGATGTACGCAGGCATGGCCCGGCTGGCAACGGCCCGGGTGGCGGTGTTGCAGTTTGCCTACCCGACGGTCGCCATTGTGGTGGACTGGGTTTACTTTCAGCACACCTTGGGCGGTTGGCAGATGGCAGGTGTGGTGCTGATGCTGGGCGCCATCGCGGCAGGGGAGCGTGGCGCGAGGCGCAATCGCTAATGCACCGCCTGCGCTGGGATGGCTCCGCCCCGCACAATATCGGGTGTGACCGCCACCGAGCCCGATTCCTCTGAAACCCCCACTCCTGCGCAGGCTGCCCCTTCCTGCAAGCGGCGCCGCATCGCGCACCTGGACATGGACGCGTTCTTCGCATCCGTCGAGCTGCTGCGCTACCCCCAGCTCAAGGGCCTGCCCGTTGTGATTGGCGGCGGGCGGCGCAAGGTGGACGAGTTGCTGCTGCGCAGCCCGGACGGCACCGCAGAGCGCGAGCGGCGCTTCATCCCGGTGGAGGACTTTCCGCTGCTCAAGGACTATGTGGGCCGGGGCGTGATCACCACAGCCACCTACGCTGCGCGTCAGTTCGGCGTGGGCTCGGCCATGGGCATGATGAAGGCGGCCAAGCTGTGCCCGCAGGCCATCGTGCTGCCGGTGGATTTTGAGGAGGTGCGACGTTTCTCGCGCCTGTTCAAGAGCACCATTACCGAGATCGCGCCGGTGATGCAGGACCGGGGCGTGGACGAGGTCTACATCGACTTCACAGACGTGCCGGGAGGCCAGCGCGAAGGCGGGCGGGTGCTGGCGCGGCTCATCCAGAAAAGCATCTTTGAAAGGACCGGGCTGACCTGCTCGATCGGCGTGGCGCCCAACCGGCTGCTGGCCAAGATGGCCAGCGAGTTCAACAAACCCAACGGCATCTCCATCGTTTACGAGGAAGACCTGCAGAGCAAGATCTGGCCCTTGAACGTGCGCAAGATCAACGGCATCGGGCCCAAGGCGGGCGAGAAGCTGGCGCGGCTGGGCATAGAGACCATCGGACAGCTGGCCGCGCAGGATGAGCAATGGCTGATGGGCCACTTTGGCAAGTCCTCCGGCGCCTGGATGCACCGCGTGGCCTGGGGCCGCGACGACAGCCCGGTGGTGACCGAGAGCGAGCCCGTGAGCATGAGCCGCGAGACCACCTTTGACCGCGACCTGCATGCGGTGCGCGACCGGGCAGAGCTGGGCGCGATCTTTACCGACCTGTGCCTGCGCGTGGCCGAGGACCTGCAGCGCAAGGGCTATGTGGCGCGCACCATCGGCATCAAGCTGCGCTATGACGATTTCAAGATCGCGACGCGCGACCACACGGCGGACAGCTATACGGCAGACGGGGCCACCATTCGTCAGCTGGCAGGGCAATGCCTCAAGCGCGTGCCGCTGGACAAACGCCTGAGGCTGCTGGGTGTGCGGGCCAGCACGCTGGTACGACGTGGCGAGGAGCCCGCGCCGCAGCCAGACACTGCTGCGCCCGCTGCGGGCAGCCGACGCAGGCCGCACGCAGATGCGGACAAGGGCACCGGGCAGCTCTTCTGATGCAGCGCGCGCCAGCCGCAGCGGCGCGTTGGAGGGGCAAAACGGCAGGGTGAGCAGTTAGACTTGATTCGTATCAAGCGGTTACTTACAACACCCCACAAAAAGCCGCGCTGCCTGCCCCTGCCGCAGGCCCTTCAGGAGCTTTGAATGCGCATCAACCTGCCTGTGACCCAGCAGAACTTCGACTACCCCGGTGATGAGCTGCTGGTGTCCAGCACCAACACCAAGGGCGAGATCACGCACTGCAACCCGGCGTTTGTGCGCGTCAGTGGCTACAGCCATGACGAACTCATCGGCCAGCCCCACAACATCATTCGCCACCCCGACATGCCGCCCGAGGCCTACAAGGACATGTGGCGCACCGTTGGCCGGGGCGAGCCGTGGACGGGCCTGGTCAAGAACCGCCGCAAGAACGGCGACCACTACTGGGTGCGCGCCAACGTCACCCCCATCATGGAGGGCGGCAAGCCGCGCGCCTACATGTCGGTGCGCACCAAGCCCAGCGCTGCAGAAATGGCAGCTGCCGAGGCCTTGTATGCCCAGATGCGCAGCGAGGCCGCTTCGGGCGCCAGCAGCTTCTACCTCGACTCGGGCAACGTGCGCTACCGCGGCGTGCGTGGCTGGCAGCAGCGCATCGCGCACATGGCACTGTTGCCCCGCATGGCGGTGCTGCTGCTGGTGACCGTGCTGCTGGCCTTGCTGCCCGATGTGATCGGACTGCAAGGCACCACGGCCTGGGTGGCGCGCCTGGTGTTGCTGTTGCTGGGGGCTGGGTGGACGTTGTGGCGCTTTCAGGCCACCGTGTTGCAGGGCATGCACGATGCCACCCGCTTTGCGTCCGACATCTCGGCCTGCAACCTGGCCACGTCGGTGGGCACCGACTACCCCCAGCCCCTGGGCGCACTGATGCAGCGCCTGCAGCAGACCCAGGTCAACCTGCGTGCGGTGGTGGGCGATGTACGCACCGAGGTGCGCAACTTCATCGAATCGGCCGACGAGATCGCACGCGGCGGCGTGAACCTGTCGGCCCGCACCGAATCGCAGGCCAGCAGCCTGGAGGAGACCGCTGCGGCCATGGAGCAACTGGCCAGCACGGTGTTGCAGACCTCCGAGACGGCGGCCAAGGTATCGCACGAGAGTGCGCAAAGCAGCGACATTGCCAAGCGCGGTGGCCAGGCGGTGCAGGAGGTGGGCGCGGCCATGCAGCAGATGAAGCTGTCGTCTACCAAGATTAGCGAGATCGTGGGCGTGATCGAGGGCATTGCCTTCCAGACCAACCTGCTGGCGCTCAATGCCGCCGTCGAGGCCGCCCGCGCGGGCGAGCAGGGCCGGGGCTTTGCGGTGGTGGCGGGGGAGGTGCGCGCGCTGGCCCAGCGCAGCGCCAGTTCGGCCAAGGAGATCAGCGGCCTGATTGGTGTGACGGTGGACCAGATCGCCAGCGGCGCACAGCAGATGGACCATGCGGGCACCACCATCGGGGGCGTGGTGCATGCCGTGGAGCGGGTGAGCATGCTGGTGCAGCAAATCAGCAGTGCGACCAAGGAGCAGTCGCAGGGCATCGCCCAGGTCAACGAGGCGGTGACCCAGCTCGACACGGTGACGCAACAGAACGCGACGCTGGTGGAGGAGTCGGCGGAGGCGGCCCAGGGCCTCAAGGAGAGCGCGGTATCGCTTGGCCGCTCGGTGGATGTGTTCCGCCTGGGGTAGGGGCGGGGACCAGAGGCGGTCAGCCACTGGCGGCGACACAGCCCTTGACGAATTCTTACTCGTAACTTACAGTGATTTTCCCGTTTTCCGGGAGATCACCATGACCCTCGACGAGCTGCAGCGCATCAAGCAGTGGCATGTGGCGCACAAGGCCGACCACCCGCTCGAATACCATCTGTGGGACCTGGTGCTGACCGTCTGGATGCTGGGCTGGGTGGGCTGGTTTCCCATCTGCGCTTTTGGCGAGCCCTGCGCCGCGCCGGTCTGCCTGATCGGCATTTTTGTCCCCAGCCTGTATGTTGCCTGGCGCACCCGTGCGCACCTGCGCCACACCCTGCGGTGTGACTGGATTGATGCGCGCAACTGACGGACGCGGTCGGTTGACGGGGATGGTCGGGGCCTACTGCCGCGCCGTTCGCACGTTGCGCGGCAGGGCCTGCGGGTGGCTGGTGCGCAGGGGGTTGATGTCCAGCCCGCCCCGGCGCGTGTAGCGCGCATACACCGTGAGCTTGATGGGTTTGCAGCGCGTCCACACGTCCATGAAGATGCGCTCCACGCACTGCTCGTGGAACTCGTTGTGATTGCGAAAGCTCACCAGGTACTGCAGCAGCCCTTCCTGGTTGATCTGCGGGCCGCTGTAGCTGATCTGCACGCTGCCCCAGTCGGGCTGGCCGGTCACCAGGCAGTTGCTCTTGAGCAGGTTGCTGGTGAGGGTCTCGGTCACGGGCGCTTCGTTGAATGTGGCCGTGAGCAGGTCGGGCGCGGGCTGGTAGCGAGTGCATTCCGCGTCCAGCCGGTCCAGGCTCAGTCCATCCAGCTCATGCACGGGCTCTTGGTCAAACAGATCGGGCGCAATGAGTTTCACGCCCACGGTGGCGGGGTGCTCGGCGCCACGCCACACGGCTTCGCTGATGTCGGCGCGGATGCGGGCCTGCACCTCGGCCGCATCGGCAAAGCGCGTGTTGTTGAAGCTGTTGAGGTACAGCTTGAACGACTTGCTTTCCACGATGTTGGGCGTCTCACACGGCACCGTGATGTGCGCAAGCGCCACCTGCGGTTTGCCACGCTGGTTCAGCCATGACAGCTCGAACGCCGTCCACAGGTCCGCCCCGAAGAAGGGGGCTGCGCCGGTAATGCCGATCTCGGCCCGCTTGCCAGCGCGCGGGATGGGGAACAGCAGCGAGGCGTCGTACTGGTCGATATAGGCCGAGGCCTTGCCAAGCTGGGATTGTTCTGGCGTGTTCATGGCCTGGTCTTTCAGGTGTATGGGTTCCAAAGGGAGGTGTTTTTGCTACTATTTTTGTAGCTACTGGCGCATATTCGACTAGCGCATACCGGCGTTTTTACTGAAATTCCCGCTCACGCAGCCATTTGGTGGCAATCCACTTGTCCCCGGCGATCACCGGGGCGCCGCCGTGCAGCGTGCGGGTGGATGAGTGCGGCCGCTCATAGCTGAAGAACACCGCATTGCCGCGCTGTGGTGCGACCTCCAGGTGCACGTCCGGGAAGGTGGTGCCGCCGCCTTTGTCGGGCGTGTTGAGGTACATCACCAGCGTGCCCACGCGCTGGCCGCCGCGCTTGATGATGCTGGGCGTGCCGGGCTCGGCGGGGTCAAAGTAGTCGTAGTGGGGCTTGTACTCGGCGCCGGGGCGGTAGTGCAGCACCTGCAGGCCCTCGCCGTTTTCGATAGGCCAGTGGAGCAGGCGCGCAATGCGTTCCTCGATGCGCTGGATCAACGGACTTTGGCCACGCTGAAAGAACATGCCGTCGCTGGTGCGGTCCGCGTTGATCTCTTCGCCCCCCGTGCGGGTCTCCACGGTGAGTGAGCGCGCCATGCGGGGCTCTGCGGCGGCGATCAGGGCATCACATTCTTCGGGCGACAGCAGGTTGCCAAACACCACAATGCGCGGCTGGGCCATGGCCAGCAGCACATTCACGATGCGGTCGCCGCAGTCCACCTGGGCAGGCGATTCATCCAGCCGGGGCTCGGGCACCCGCACGGCCGAGGGCAGGCCCTGCTGCACGGCCAGGTCGTTCAGGTGCTCTTGCAGCGTAACCTCCAGCGCGTCGGCGGCCACGTCTTCGTCCCAGCCCGCATCGCGCATGGACTGCAGCACCACGGGCGCGGCGTAGCCGGCCTGGGCCTGCTCAATGATCCAGCGGCGCAGCTCGGGTGTGACGGCCTGCCGCGCGGCACTGGCGTGCCGGGCGTTGGTGGTGGAGCTGTCGGGGTGCTGGTCAGAACGCGATGCCATGGCGGTCCTTCAACAAGAAAGAGCAGGGAGGGGTGTTTATAAGGCTGGCGGGGCCTTGCGCCGGAAGACCAGGCGCTCAGGCGTGGACGAGGCCGGGGCAAAGGCATAGCCGTCCAGATCAAAACCTTCGAGCTGGTGGGGCGTGGCAAGGCGGTGGGTGATGGCATAGCGGGCCATCAGGCCGCGTGCGCGTTTGGCAAAGAAGCTGATGATCTTGTAGTTGCCACCCTTCCAGTCCTCGAACACGCATTCGATCACGCGGGCCTTGAGCGCCTTGCGGTCCACAGCCTTGAAGTATTCCTGCGAGGCGAGGTTGATCACCACTGGCGTGGTGTCGGCGCGCAGCCGGGTGTTCAGGTGCTCGGCAATCTGGCGGCCCCAGAACTGGTACAGGTTGCTGCCTGCCTCGGTGGCCAGGCGTGTGCCCATCTCCAGGCGGTAGGGCTGCATGCGGTCCAGCGGCCGTAGCACGCCATACAGGCCACTGAGGATGGCGACATGGCTCTGGGCCCAGTCCAGGTCGTCGGCGCTCAGGCTGCGGGCCTGCAGCCCCTCGTACACGTCGCCATTGAAGGCCAGCACCGCCTGGCGCGAGTTGTGGGCCGTGAAGCGGGGGCGCCAGGCCTGGTAGCGCGCCACGTTCAGGGCCGCGAGCGTGTCGCTCAGTTCCATCAGCGACGCGATCTGCTGCGGCGACTGCTCGCGCAGTACCTCGATGAGGGCTGTGGACTGCGGCACGAACTGGGGCGTGGTGTGCGCCAGCCCCTCAGGCACGGGTGTGTCGTAGTCGAGCGATTTGGCGGGAGACAGCAGGAACAGCATGGGGCGAAGGGTCCGTGGATCGCGGAGGGTAAGCGGGCGGGGCCTGGCAAGCAGAGGACGGCTGGCGGCGCCAGCGACCTGAAATGGTACCTGCTGACAGGCTGTCTTAAAGCGCTTGCGGGTATTGGTGCCAATGGCAGTGCGTGCCCAGGGGCCCAAAAAAAGAAGGCGGCCTGAGCCGCCTTCTTTACGTAGGCTGCGGCCCCGGGGGCAGCAGCCATTGCAGCGCATCAGGCGGCTGGGGGCTGCTCAAACGGCAGTGCCATGGTCGACAGATCGCGGCGGGTTTCCACCAGCACCAGCGGGCCTTCGTCCAGCACCACGGCCGGGGGGCGCTCGCGGGGCACGCGGATGGGCTTGGGCTCGGCAGCGATGGCGGCCTGCACGGCCGCGATCTTGTCTGCGTCAGAGTTCACCCACTGCAGGCCCGATGCGGCAGCCACTTGCTGCAGTTCATCGATGGGCAGCGTGAACGCCTGGACGCGAGGCAGGCCCTTGGCTTGCGCTGCGGCAGGGGCCACGGGGGCCGGTGCGGCAGCCGCCGGTGCGGGTGCAGCGACAGGGGCCGGTGCGGCCACCGGTGGGGCTGCAGGCGTTGCGACGGGTGCGGCAGCAGGGGCTGCTGCAGCGGGCTCAGAGGCTACAGCGGCTGGCGCCACCGCGGGGGCGGTAGCCGGTGCGGCTGGCTCTGCGGCGGCCGTGCTGCTGAAGTAGCTGCGGCGCGGTGCTTCGTCCTGTGCAGGCGCGGGTTCTGCCTGGGTGGGCTCGAAATCGAGCATGGCCGGTGCGGCTGCTTCGGCATTGCCGTTGTTGTCACGCGGACCGCGCTCACCGCGTTCGCGGCGGTCGCGGCCGTAGCGGTCACGGGAGCGGCGCTCGCGGCGCTGCTCTTCGGTGGCGCCATTGCCGTTGGCGGGTGCATCATTGCCGCTCAGGTCCAGGTCCGGCAGGGATGCCAGTGGAGCGGTGTCCGCAAAGTCACCAGCGGCGGCTGTGGCGCCTGCCTCCTGGGCCTCGACCGCACGGGGAGCGCGTTCACCGCGCTCGCCACGGTTGCCACCGCGATCACCACGTTCGCGGCGTGGGCCGCGTTCGCCACGGGGTTGCTGGGTCGGTTGGCCTTCTGCGCCACCGGTGTTGCCCGCGTTGGGGCCTTCCACCGGAGTGGTTGCTGCGTTGGTGTTGTCACCATTCACGCCAGCGTTCAGGTTGCGCGACTCGCTGTCGCGGCGGCCACGGCCCCCTTCACGGCCTTCGCCGCGCCCGTTGCGACCGCCTTCACGGCCTTCGCCTTCGGGGCGGCGCTCTGCGTCGCGTGGTGGACGGCTGTCTGCATCGCGGGGGGCGCGGCCTTCGGCAGAGCGCTCGCCACGGCGGCCACGGCCTTCGCCGGAGCCGCCTTCACGGTTGCCGTCACGCGGTGCGCCTTCGCGCTGGCCGTCCCGGTTGCCGTCGCGGCCACCACGGCGGCCACGGCTTTCACCGTTGCGGCCTTCGCGGCGGGGCTCGCCACGGCCGGCGGTGTCAGCGGCGGCCGGTGCGGCTGCGGGCGATGCCGTCGTCACAGGGGCGGGCGCTGCAGGTGCGCTGCCAAAGCCAAACAGGCCCTTGAGCCAGGCGAAGAAGCCTTGTTCCTGGGGTGCAGCAGCGGCGGGGGCTGGAGCGGCCACGGGGGCTGGCGCAGGGGCTGCATTGGCTGCGGGGCGTTGGCCACCACGCGGTGGGCGTGCAGCGCCTTCGGGGCGGGGCTCGGCCACGGGGGCGGGTGCGTCGGGCAGCACGCCCTTGATCACCGGGGTCTGCTTGTTGGTGGGCTCCTGCGAGCGGCGCGTCACGGCGGTGGGGTCTTCCACCTCTTCCGCGAGCTTGTAGCTGGCCTCGATGTGGTCCAGGCGTGGGTCGTCGTGCTTCAGGCGCTCCAGACGGTAGTTGGGGGTTTCCAGCGTCTTGTTGGGAACCATCAGCACGGCCACGCGCTGCTTGAGCTCGATCTTGGCGATCTCGGTGCGCTTTTCGTTCAGCAGGAACGAGGCCACTTCCACCGGCACCTGACAGTGCACGGCGGCCGTGTTGTCCTTCATCGATTCTTCTTGAATGATGCGCAGGATCTGCAGCGCCGACGATTCCGTATCGCGAATGTGCCCCGAGCCGCCGCAGCGGGGGCAGGGGATGGACGAGCCTTCGGACAGCGCGGGCTTCAGGCGCTGGCGGCTCATTTCCATGAGGCCGAACTTGCTGATGGTGCCGAACTGCACGCGGGCACGGTCTTGGCGCAGCGCATCGCGCAGGCGGTTTTCCACTTCGCGGCGGTTCTTCGACTCTTCCATGTCGATGAAGTCGATCACGATCAGGCCGCCCAGGTCGCGCAGGCGCATCTGGCGGGCCACTTCGTCGGCGGCTTCCAGGTTGGTGCGGGTAGCGGTTTCCTCGATGTCGCCGCCCTTGATGGCGCGGGCCGAGTTCACGTCCACGCTGACCAGCGCTTCGGTGTGGTCGATCACGATGGCGCCGCCCGAGGGCAGCTGCACGGTGCGCGCGTAGGCCGATTCGATCTGGTGCTCGATCTGGAAGCGGCTGAACAGGGCGGCGTCGTCGCGGTAGCGCTTCACCCGGGCGGCATGCTCGGGCATGACGTGCGCCATGAACTGCTGCGCCTGTTCGTAGATGTCGTCGGTATCGATGAGGATGTCACCGATGTCGTTGTTGAAATAGTCGCGGATCGCGCGGATGACGAGGCTTGATTCCTGGTAGATCAGGAAGGCGCCCTTGCCGCCCTTGGCGGCGCCGTCGATGGCGTTCCACAGCTTGAGCAGGTAGTTCAGATCCCACTGCAGCTCGGGCGCGGTGCGGCCGATGCCGGCGGTGCGCGCGATGATGGACATGCCGTTGGGGTACTCCAGCTGGTCCATCGCCTCCTTGAGCTCGGCGCGGTCCTCGCCCTCGATGCGGCGCGACACGCCACCACCACGGGGGTTGTTGGGCATCAGCACCACATAGCGGCCAGCCAGCGAGACAAAGGTGGTCAGGGCGGCGCCCTTGTTGCCACGCTCTTCTTTTTCGACCTGGACCAGCAGCTCCTGGCCTTCCTTGATCACTTCGTTGATGCGCGCCTGGCTGGGCGAAACGCCAGGGGTGAAGTAGCTGCGCGAGATTTCCTTGAACGGCAGGAAACCGTGGCGGTCTTCACCGTAATCGACGAAGCAGGCTTCCAGCGAGGGCTCAACGCGCGTGACGACGGCCTTGTAGATGTTGCCCTTGCGCTGCTCGCGCCCCTCGATCTCGATCTCGTAGTCGAGGAGCTTTTGTCCGTCGACGATGGCCAGGCGCCGTTCTTCGGGCTGCGTGGCGTTGATGAGCATCCGCTTCATGATGCGATTCCTTCAGTGTGTTGCGGACGGCAGCGGTGCAACCAACCCTCTCAGCAGGGAAAGCTGCGCGGGCTGCCGCCCACAGTTCCAAACCATTAACAACAAGCTCTACAGGAGCTGTGAATGCCTGGACTGACGCATCGAAACGAAGGGAATTGCCGGGAATGCCAATGATCTGCCGCGCTCTAGCGCAGCATCGTGAGGCAGGGGCGCGTGGATGGGGGCGAGTGGTAGGAGCGCAGTTTTGCTAGCAAAAAAGTAGCTGATTGCGCTTGCTGGCTGGGCGCTGGAGCCGAATTGGAGCGTGCAGCCGGGGGCATCAGCCACCGCCACAAGGTCACCATCCAGCTCATCAACAACCACATGCTCGCTTTGATCCGCTGACAGGCTGCGCCCGGGTAGGGAACATCTGCCAGCTTGGGGGATTCCGTATCAGTGTTTCAATCTGTCAGCCCGCCGCACGGCGTGCTGGCCATCACAGGCATCTGGCCTGCAATCTGCGCGCACGACGCCCGCTGGCATCGACCTGCCTGCGTGAGGGGCAAGGGCTGTGTGGACTAAACTCCAGACAAATCAACCACTTACATAACAACGCGCAGGTGAAACACATTATAGGGGCCAAACCGCCCGCAGCTTCTGCGGGGCTTCCCGCAGCCCGCCTGGTGGAAGTGGATGCTGACTCCGCCGGCCAGCGGCTCGATAACTTTTTGATACGCCACTTGAAAGGTGTGCCAAAAACGCATGTCTACCGCATCATCCGCAGCGGCGAGGTACGCATCAACAAAGGCCGCGTGAGCGCCGACACCCGCGTAGAAGCCGGGGATGTCGTGCGCCTGCCGCCCGTGCGCATCTCCGACAAGGTGGCCGAGAAGGCCGAGCGTCCGGCGCCCGCGCGTGAATTTCCCGTTCTCTTGGAAGACGAGCACCTGATCGCCATCGACAAACCCGCCGGTGTGGCGGTGCATGGCGGCAGCGGCGTGAGTTTTGGCGTGATCGAGCAGCTGCGCCAGGCGCGGCCGGCTGCCAAGTTCCTGGAGCTGGTGCACCGGCTGGACCGCGAAACCTCGGGCATCCTGCTGGTGGCCAAAAAGCGGTCAGCGCTTACTCACCTGCAGGACCAGTTCCGCGAGCGCGAGACGGGCAAGACCTACCTGGCGCTGGTCACAGGCACCTGGCCTGCCAACAAGAAGGTCATCGACCTGCCGCTGCACAAATACCTGCAGGCTGATGGCGAGCGCCGCGTGCGCGTGACCACGCCCGACGACCCGGACGGCATGCGCTCCATCACGCTGGTCAAGGTGCGCAGCACCGTGCCCGCGCGTTCCGCGCAGGGCCTGCCGGCCATGTCGCTGCTGGAGGTGACCATCAAGACCGGCCGCACCCACCAGATCCGCGTGCACCTCGCCAGCCAGGGGCACGCCATCGTGGGTGACGATAAATATGGTGATTTCGACCTCAACAAGCGTCTGCAGAAGCTGGGGATGAAGCGCATGTTCCTTCACGCGTGGCGGTTACAGTTCAACCACCCCGCCTCGGGCGAACGTGTGCAGTTGAATGCCGAACTGCCCCCCGAGCTGGCCGATTTTGTGTCCCCCGCCTGAGAAGGCATGAACGAACCCCATGCCCGCCAAAACCTTCCGTCCGCGCCGCTTCGACCTGATTGCCTTTGACTGGGACGGCACGCTGTTTGATTCCACAGCCATCATCGTGCGCTGCATCCAGGCGGCGGTGCGCGACGTGGGTGGCACCGTGCCTACCGACAAGGAGGCGTCGTACGTGATCGGCATGGCGCTGACCCAGGCCCTGGCCTATGCAGCCCCGGATGTGCCCCCCGAAAAATACCCTGAACTGGGCAATCGCTACCGCTTTCACTACATCCAGCACCAGGACGACCTGAGCCTGTTTGAAGGCGTGCTGCCTTTGTTGACCGACTTGCGGGAGCGCGGCCACTTGCTGGCGGTGGCCACGGGCAAAAGTCGGCGTGGGCTGGATGAGGCGTTGCATACGGTGCAGCTCAAGGGTGTGTTTGATGGCTCACGCACGGCCGACCAGACCGCGGGCAAACCGCACCCTCTGATGCTGCAGGAGCTGATGGCCGAATTTGACGTGTCGCCCGAGCGCCTCTTGATGATTGGCGACACCACCCATGACCTGCAGATGGCCGTCAACGCGGGCTGCGCCAGCGTGGGGGTGAGTTACGGTGCCCACGAGCCCGACGCCTTTCACGCGCTGAAGCCCCTGGCGGTTGCCCATTCGGTGCGCGAGCTGCACGATTGGCTGCTGCAAAACGCCTGACGCCGGGTAGTAGAGGAGCGGACCGAGCCCATGACCACCTCGCCTGAGCAGGCTGTTGCGCTGTGCAACAGTGCCGACCTCGTCGATGGAGGCCTGGCCGTGCCGTTTGATGTGCAGTACGCCGGCCAGACCTGCCGGGCCTTTGCGATCCGCTACCAAGGCCTGCCGCACGCCTACCTCAACCGCTGCACCCATGTCGCAATGGAAATGGACTACCAGCCGAACCGTTTTTTTGACGATACAGGCCACTGGCTGTTGTGCGCCACCCACGGGGCAGCCTACCTGCCCAGCACCGGCCAGTGTGCAGGCGGGCCCTGCCGCGGCGGGCTGGTGAAAATTGCCTTGTCAGAGAGCGATGGCGTGGTGCACTGGCATACTGCCTATAACCTGCAACCCGTAGAGTTCTAGAAAACCCAGATCAGATGAAGCCCCCTCATGTGCTGTCGCGTGGTGTGAGCCAGCGCAGCGCACAGGCCGCGGCGGTGCAGCGCCCAGGACACAAGACATGACAGACCCTCAGCAGCCCGGTTCCTCGGGCTTTGACCCCAAAAGCAATTCCGCCCCCGATCTGTGGGCACAAGTAGCTACTAATTCAGGAGCATCTGTGAGCGATTCATCGCGTGAACCCGGCTGGGAACGTGCCACGCTGGAAAAGCTGGCCTTTGCCGCCCTCAATGAGCAACGCAGCTCTCGCCGCTGGAAGATCTTTTTCCGCCTGACTTGGCTGGTCTTGATTGCGGTCGTGGCGTTCGCGGCGCTGCGCCAGGCATCGCCCAGCGCCAGCAAAAGCACGCCGCACACTGCGGTGGTGGACATCAAGGGCGAGATCGCCAGCGGCGCCGAGGCCAGCGCTGAGTTCGTGGTGGCTGCCATGCGCAGTGCGCTGGAGGACGAGGGCTCGCAAGCGCTGGTGCTGCTCATCAATTCGCCCGGCGGTAGCCCCGTGCAGGCCGGCATCATCAACGACGAGATCGTGCGCCTGAAGGCCAAGCACAACAAACCGATCTACGCCGTGGTGGAGGAAACCTGCGCCTCGGCCGCGTACTACATCGCTGCCGCAGCGGACGATATCTACGTGGACAAGGCCAGCATCGTGGGCAGCATCGGCGTGCTGATGGACGGTTTTGGTTTCACCGGCGTGATGGAAAAGGTGGGTGTAGAGCGCCGCCTGCTCACAGCGGGCGAAAACAAGGGCTTTCTCGACCCCTTCAGCCCGCAGACTGAAAAGCAGCGCGCCTACGCGCAGACCATGCTGGACCAGATCCACCAGCAATTCATCGCTGTGGTGAAGGCAGGGCGGGGTGACCGCCTCAAGACCACGCCCGACACCTTCAGCGGCTTGTTCTGGACGGGCCAGCAGGCCGTGGAAATGGGCCTGGCCGACAAGCTGGGCAACCTGGACTATGTGGCGCGCGAAGTGGTCAAGGCCGAAGACATCATCGACTACACCCGCCGCGACAACGTGGCAGAGCGCCTGGCCAAGCGCTTTGGTGCGGCCGTGGGCATGGGCGCAGTCAAGTCGCTGGCCGTGTCGGGGCCGCAGCTGCGCTGACATTCGCCTGTGAGTCGGCAGGGGGCTTGATCCTCTGCAAGCCCTTGAATTGACTGGAGATGTGTATCTAAAGCCCCGGCAGAGGTCTCTGCCGGGGCTTTTTTGTGGGCCCAGGTTGGTGTTGCGCCTCGATGCCGGTGCAAGGCCGTTATGCAGCGGTTTTGGGTGTTTTGGGGTGAATGTGCCAGTGGAATATGCCCGGAGTGCTCCTGAATATGTAGCAAGCAGGCCCTGTCCCCGCACTGTGCCGCCCCGTCGCCGTTTCAGCGCCCCAGCGCAAACACCACGGGCGTGCGGTTGTCCGGTGGTGCGGGCTGCTGCTTCCACTGGCGCACCAACTGGCTCTGCACCCGCGCGTCTGGCAGGGTCAGGCCGCTGGCCAGCGCCAGGCGGGTATGGGGCTGCAGCGTTTGCACCAAGGCCTGCCACAGGGCAGGGTTGCGGTACGGGGTCTCGATGAACAGCTGGGTCTGGCCCGTGCGCAGTGCGATGCTTTCCAGCTCTTTGATGCGCTGAGTGCGCTCTTGCCCGTCTTGTGGCAAGTAACCGACGAAGGCAAAGTTTTGCCCGTTGAGGCCGCTGGCTGCCAAGGCCAGCAGCAGCGACACAGGCCCCACCAGCGGCACCACGCGCAGGCCCAGGTCGTGCGCGGCCCGCACCACCGACGAGCCAGGGTCGGCCACAGCGGGCATGCCCGCTTCGCTGACCAGCCCGATGTCGTGACCGTTGAGTGCTGCAGTCAGCAGTGGGCGTGCGTCGAACGGGGCTGAGCCTTTGTCGCCATGGTCGCCCTTCTTGTGCACCTCGCGCGGCAGCTCGGTGATCTGCTGCTGCTGCAGGGGCAGGGCCAGAGGGTGGAGCGCGTCGATGCGCTTGAGGTAGGCTCGTGTGCTCTTGGCGTTCTCGCACACCCATTGCGTCAGGCGGGCTGCAGTCTGCAGGGTGGCGGAGGGCAGGGCGTCCTGCAGCGGGGCCTGTGTGTCGCAGCCAAAGTCCAGGGGGGCGGGCACCAGAAACAGGGTGCCGGTTTTGACGCTCATGGCAGCACCAGCCCCGCTGCGCGCAGCATGCGGCATGTGCGAATCAGCGGCAATCCGATGAGTGCTGTGGGGTCGTCGCTGTGGATGGCGTCCAGCAGCGCAATGCCCAGGCCTTCGCTCTTGGCACTGCCCGCGCAGTCGTAGGGCTGCTCAGCGCGCAAGTAGCGCTCAATTTCTTCGTTGGACAGGTCGCGGAACTTCACCTCCACCGGGGCGAGGTCCACCTGCTCAAAGCCGGTGGCGGCGCATACCACGGCCAAGGCGGTGTGGAACACCACCGTCTGGCCGCGCATCTGGCGCAACTGCTGCACGGCGCGTTCGTGCTGGCCCGGTTTCCCCAGCGGCTCACCGGCCAGGTCGGCCACCTGGTCGGAGCCAATCACCACGGCCTCGGGGTGCTGTCGCGCCACGGCGCGTGCCTTGGCCAGCGCCAGGCGCAAAGCCAGAGTGCGCGGGGCCTCGCCGGGCAGGGGGGTCTCATCCACGTCGGGGGCAGCCACTTCAAAAGGCAGATTCAGCCGCTCAAGCAGTTCGCGCCGATAGCGCGAGGTCGAGCCCAATACCAGAGGGCGTTGCGGGGAGGGGGATTGATGCATGCGCCGATTCTCTTACACTGCCGCCATGACCAAGGAATACTCCGCACAGCGCCTCGACGTGAAAGCCTTTGCACAGGCAGGTGGTCGGCTGGCGGGCCACGACTCGCTGCTCAAGTACGAACGCCTGGCGCAAGAGGCCAAGGGCTTGCACCCCGACCTGCTGGTGGACTGGGAGGCGGTGGGCGAGGTACGCACTGCGCTGGGTGGTATGGGGCAGGTGTGGTTGCGCATCAAGGTGCGAGCGAGCTTTCCCATGGAGTGCCAGCGCTGCCTGACCCCGGTGGATGTACCCCTGGAGGTGGAGCGCGAGTTTCGCTTTGTGGCCGACGAGGCCACCGCCGAAGCGCTGGACGACGAGAGTGAAGAAGACCTGCTGGCCCTGAGCCGGGAGTTTGATCTGCATGAGCTGATCGAAGACGAGCTGCTGATGGCGCTGCCCGTCGTGCCCAAGCACGACGAGTGCCCTACCTCGGTGCCCCTGGCGTCTTCCGATGACGATTTTGAAGAAGCCAACGCCGAAAAACCCAACCCGTTTGCAGCCTTGGCCGCCCTTCGAAAGGATGGCAAGGATTGATGAATCGACCCCAAAAAGCATTTGGGTTATAATCGTGGGCTTCACGCGAACCCCATCGTGTCTTTTTGGGCTGATCGCGTTTTTACCAACCTATTCCAGATCAGGAGCCATCATGGCCGTTCAGCAAAACAAAAAGTCCCCTTCCAAGCGCGGTATGCACCGCTCGCACAATGCCCTGAACGTGCCGGGCATTGCTGTGGAACCCACCACCGGTGAAACGCACCTGCGTCACCACATCAGCCCCAACGGTTTCTACCGTGGCCGTCAGGTGCTGAAGAACAAGTCTGAAGCCTGACCTTCACCCCATCCAAAGGCCCGTTGCTACAAACTCTGTAGCGCGGGCCTTTGTTTTGACCGTCGTATTCATCTCTCGGCCCCTCGGGCCGGCCGGACAAGTCGCCCATGATCACACTGGCTGTTGACTGCATGGGGGGCGACCATGGCCCCCGCGTCACGCTCGCGGCGTGCCGCCAGTTTCTCGAACACCATCCCGATGCCCGTCTGCTGCTTGTTGGCCTGGCGGACAGCTTGCAGTCGTTTTCCCACGACCGCGCCACCATCGTTCCTGCTACCGAAGTGGTGGCGATGGACGACCCGGTGGAGGTGGCTCTGCGCAAGAAGAAGGATTCTTCAATGCGCGTGGCCATCCAGCAGGTCAAGGATGGCACGGCTTCGGCTGCTGTCTCTGCAGGCAACACAGGCGCCTTGATGGCGATTGCCCGCTATCTGCTCAAGACGCTGGACGGCATTGATCGCCCTGCCATCGCCACCCAATTGCCCAATGCCACCGGCGGAGCAACCACGGTGCTGGACCTGGGGGCCAATGTGGATTGCTCGGCCGAGCATCTGCTGCAGTTTGCCGTGATGGGTTCCGCCCTGGTGTCGGTCCTGCAGGAGGGCGGCGAGCCCACCGTGGGGCTGCTGAACATTGGTGAAGAAGTCATTAAGGGCAGCGAAGTCATCAAAAAAGCAGGCGAACTGCTCCGATCTGCAGCCAACTCGGGTGATCTTAACTTCTATGGGAACGTCGAAGGCAATGACATCTTCAAGGGAACGGTGGACATCGTGGTCTGCGACGGTTTTGTGGGCAACGTGGCCCTCAAGGCCAGCGAGGGTGTTGCCTCGATGATCATTGGCGCGCTTAAAACGGAGTTTTCGCGCCATATTTTTACCAAAATTGCTGCCATCGTTGCCTATCCGATCTTAAAAGCGCTGATGAAGCGCATGGACTACCGTCGATACAACGGCGCAGCGCTGTTGGGTCTGCGCGGCCTGGTGTTCAAGAGCCACGGATCGGCGGACGCCATGGCATTCGAGCAGGCGTTGAACCGGGCGTATGATGCAGCCCGCAACAACCTGCTCGACCGTGTCCGGACCCGGATTGCGCATGCGGCGCCCCTGTTGGCGCCTGCAGATGCCCAGCCCCTGCCTGGCGTTGCGGCGACCGCACAATAATGAGACGTTATTCCCGCATTACCGGCACCGGCAGCTATTTGCCCCCCCGCCGGTTGACCAACGCCGATCTGGTCGCCGAACTGGGCCAGCGTGGCATCGAGACCTCTGACGAATGGATTGTGGAGCGCACGGGTATCCGGGCGCGCCATTTTGCTGCGCCCGACGTGACTGCGAGCGACCTGGGTCTGGAAGCTGCGCGCAATGCCTTGCAGGCCGCCAATTTGCAGCCGACCGATATCGATCTGATCATAGTGGCCACGTCCACGCCGGACATGGTGTTCCCGTCCGTGGCTTGCATCTTGCAAAACAAGCTGGGTGCCAATGGCTGTCCCGCTTTTGATGTGCAAGCGGTGTGCAGCGGTTTTGTCTATGCCCTGTCGGTGGCGGACGCCATGATCCAGACGGGTGCTGCCAACCGCGCCCTGGTGATTGGCGCCGAAGTTTTCAGTCGCATTCTGGACTTCAATGACCGCACCACCTGCGTGTTGTTTGGTGACGGGGCTGGTGCCGTCGTGCTGGAAGCCTCTGAGACGCCCGGCATCTTGTCTAGCGACCTGCATGCTGACGGCAAGCATGTCAATATTCTGTGTGTGCCAGGCAACGTGTCCGGTGGTCAGGTGCTGGGAGATCCCGTCCTCAAAATGGATGGGCAGGCGGTCTTCAAGCTGGCAGTAGGGGTGCTGGAGAAGGCGGCCCACGCCGCTTTGGCGAAGGCGGGCCTGACGGAGGCTGACATCGACTGGCTGATCCCGCACCAGGCCAATATCCGCATCATGCAGGGCACCGCCCGCAAACTGAAGATGTCGATGGACAAGGTTGTGGTCACGGTGGACCAGCACGGCAACACCTCGGCGGCATCCATTCCGCTGGCGTTGGACCATGCGGTGCGCTCCGGTCAGGTCAAGAAAGGCGAAACCTTGCTGCTCGAAGGCGTGGGCGGCGGTTTCACCTGGGGTGCCGTGCTCCTGAAGTTGTAGCTGCTAGCGCAATAAAGACCGGCGCTATCGGCCAATTTCATCATATTTCTGGATATTTCATGAAGTCTTTTGCATTTGTCTTTCCGGGGCAAGGCTCGCAATCGGTGGGCATGCTCGACGGCTGGGCTGACCACCCTGTGGTGGCGCAGACCCTTCAAGAGGCCTCGGATGCCCTGGGCGAGGATGTTGGCCTGTTGATCAAGGAAGGTCCCAAGGAGGCTTTGGCCCTGACCACCAACACCCAGCCCGTGATGCTGGTGGCGGGTGTGGCTGCATGGCGGGTGTGGCGCGCAGAAGGTGGTGCGGCGCCGGTGGCTGTGGCCGGGCACTCGCTGGGCGAATACTCGGCCTTGGTGGCTGCGGGTGTGCTGACGCTGGCGCAGGCCGCGCCGCTGGTGCGACTGCGTGCCGCTGCCATGCAGGAAGCGGTGCCAGTCGGCACGGGTGCCATGGCGGCCATTTTGGGTATGGAGGCTTCTAAGGTCATCGCAGGCTGTGCCGAGGCCTTGGCATCGTTCGGGGCGGGCACCCCAGAGGTGGTCGAAGCGGTTAATTTCAACGACCCGATCCAGACGGTGATCGCGGGTACCAAGGCCGGTGTGGACAAGGCCTGTGAAGTGCTCAAGGCAGCGGGCGCCAAGCGTGCATTGCTTTTGCCGGTGTCGGCGCCTTTCCACTCCAGCCTGATGAAGCCTGCGGCCGAAAAGCTGCGTGTGGCTCTGGTGGATGTTGCCTTGGCTGCCCCCCAGATTCCGGTGATCAACAACGTGGACGTGGCGGTGCAGCAGGACGCTGACGCCATTCGCGACGCGCTCTACCGCCAGGCCTTCGGTCCCGTGCGCTGGGTCGAATGCGTGCATGCACTCAAGGCGCGTGGCGTGACCCACCTCATCGAATGTGGCCCCGGCAAGGTGCTGGCAGGCCTCACCAAACGCATCGATCCCGAGCTGGTCGGTGCCGCATTGTTTGACTCGGCCACGCTGGCCGAAACCCGGGAGTTGTTGGCATGACGGAATTGACCCAAACGGTAGCGCAGGCAGCGCAAGTCGCGCTGGTGACCGGCGCATCGCGTGGCATTGGTGCGGCCATTGCCCTCGAACTCGCCGTGCGTGGTTACCGCGTCGTTGGCACAGCCACCACCGATGAGGGCGCCGAGCGCATCAGCCAGGCGTTGTCTGCTTACCCCGGCTGCCGGGGTGCCAACCTGAACGTGAACGATGTGACGGCGGTCGAGGCCCTGATGGACGCCATTGTCAAGCAGCAAGGTGGTCTGCATGTGCTGGTGAACAACGCGGGCATCACGCGCGACACCCTGGCCATGCGCATGAAGGACGACGACTGGAATGCGGTGCTGGACACCAATCTCAAGGCCGTGTTCCGCACGAGCCGCGCTGCCATCCGCCCGATGATGAAGCAACGCTTTGGTCGCATCATCAGCATCACCAGTGTGGTGGGTGCGTCGGGCAATCCGGGTCAGGCCAACTACGCAGCAGCCAAGGCGGGCGTGGCGGGCATGACGCGCGCACTGGCCCGTGAGCTGGGCAGCCGCAACATCACCGTGAACTGCGTGGCGCCCGGTTTCATCGAGACCGACATGACCTCTGTGTTGCCCGAAGATCAGCAAAAAGCGCTCAATGCGCAGATCCCGCTGGGCCACATGGGCAAGCCAGCAGACATCGCACACGCGGTGGCGTATCTGGCGTCGCGTGAGGCTGGCTATGTGACAGGGCAGGAGTTGCATGTCAATGGCGGCATGTACATGTAATTAAGGCAAATTAACGCCGGTTCATCCGGACGGCGGGTCGCTTAGGGGCTTCTCCTTAACCGGCTAGAATCGCGGATTCATTCACAACCCCCAGAGGGAAACCATGAGCGATATCGAAGCACGCGTCAAAAAAATCATTGCCGAACAACTCGGTGTGGAAGAGTCCCAAGTCACCAATGAAAAGGCCTTCGTGGCAGACCTCGGTGCCGACTCGCTCGACACGGTGGAACTGGTGATGGCTCTGGAAGACGAATTCGGCATCGAGATCCCGGACGAAGACGCCGAAAAGATCACCACGGTGCAAAACGCCATCGACTACGCCAACAACCACCAGAAGGCCTGAGCAGCGCACTGCGCCTGACTCAAGCGATCAGCAGAAGGTTTTATACGCATGAGCCGTCGTCGCGTTGTCGTGACCGGCCTGGGTTGCATCAGCCCCGTGGGTAACACGGTGGCCGAGTCCTGGGCCAACCTCCTTGCCGGCCAATCCGGCATTGACCTCATCACCAAGTTCGACGCGTCGAACTTTGCCTGCAAGATTGCGGGCGAGGTCAAAGGTCTTGACCTGGAGTCGTACATCAGCGCCAAGGATGCGCGCGCGATGGACACCTTCATCCACTACGGCATTGCTGCTGCGGCGCAGGCCGTGCAGGATGCGGGGCTTCCTACGGGCGAAGCGCTCAGTGAGGAGTTCGCCACGCGCATTGCCTGCGTGATCGGCTCCGGCATTGGCGGCCTCCCGCTGATCGAAAATACCCACGCCGAACTGGCCAGCCGTGGACCGCGGCGTATCACGCCATTTTTTGTCCCCGCGTCCATCATCAACATGGTGGCAGGGCATGTGTCCATGCGCTTTGGCTTCAAGGGCCCCAACCTTGCTGTGGTGACTGCCTGCACAACGGGCTTGCACTGCATCGGCGAGGCGGGGCGCATGATCGAATATGGCGATGCAGACGTAGTCGTGGCAGGCGGTACCGAATCCACGGTATCCCCGCTGGGCATTGGCGGCTTTGCCGCCATGCGTGCCCTGTCCACGCGCAACGACGACCCCAAGACAGCATCCCGGCCCTGGGACAAGGACCGCGACGGGTTTGTGCTGGGCGAAGGGGCTGGTGTGCTGGTGCTTGAAGAGTACGAACACGCCAAAGCCCGCGGTGCCAAGATTTATGCCGAACTCAGCGGTTTTGGCATGAGCGCCGATGCAGGCCACATGACGGCACCCAATATGGATGGGCCTCGGCGCGCCATGCTCAGTGCGCTGCGCAACGCCGGGATCAATGCCGATCAGGTGGACTACCTCAACGCCCACGGCACCTCTACCCCCCTGGGTGACATCAACGAGACCAACGCTATCAAGGCGGCCTTGGGCGACCACGCCTACAAGACCGTCGTGAGCTCTACCAAATCCATGACGGGCCATTTGCTTGGCGGCGCCGGGGGTATCGAGAGCGTGTTCACTGTACTGGCACTGCACGAACAAAAAGTGCCGCCCACCATCAACCTGCTTAACCAGGATCCGGAGTGTGATCTTGATTACTGTGCCAATACGGCACGGGATATGAAGATCGATGTGGCCGTCAAAAACAACTTCGGTTTTGGTGGCACCAATGGAACGCTGGTGTTCAAGCGCATCTGATTTCCCACCGAAATCACGGCTTCGGTCGTAGCATGTGTCGCGCGCTGGCGTGCTTACAGGGCGTCCGCCGCCGTGACGGCAGTTCAGCGTCGCTCTGGAGTGTGATCAGCCTTCCGCGGCGATTCGTCCTGTGATACGGCTCACGCGGCGACCCCCTTCCGTCCAGTATCCGCTGCGGCGCAGTAGGGTTTTGGGCGCGTTGCTGGCTGCTTTGGTATTGGCGGGTGCCTTGGTGCTGCTTGCCTGGGTGGCTCTGGGAAGCAGGGCTGCCGTTCTGTCCATCGGGGTAGCCTTTTGCCTTTGGGCGGCGGCCCTGTTGGGTGCGGTGCATTTTTGGTGGCACCAACCTTGTGGATCGCTGCAGTTCGATGGCGAGGCCTGGAGCTTGTACCGCGCATTGCCCGCCGGCAGGGCGCTAGCACTGTCAGCGTCTCCTGAGGTGCTTCTGGATCTGCAGGGGTACCTGTGGGTGCGCATCTTGCCGGTCGGACACTCGCCCTTGTGGTTATGGCTGGAGCGCTCGAGCCAGCCAGAGCGCTGGATGGACTTGCGCCGTGCGGTATATTCGCGCGCCAGACCGGGCATTGACAACGCTGACGAAACCGCCCGGCAAGCTGCCGCAGGGCGTGAATCTTGAGTATCCATGACTGTAATTCCGCCTTCCCCCTCCGAAGACAGCGACCTCCAACTGGTGGAGCGCACGGTTGCGGGCGACCAGCGCGCGTATGAATTGCTGGTCATCAAGTACCAGCGCCGCATTGAGCGACTGATCGGTCGCATGGTGCGTGATACGGACTCGGTCCAGGACATCGCCCAGGAGACTTTCATTCGTGCCTACCGGGCGCTGCATCAGTTCCGAGGGGACGCCCAGTTCTACACGTGGCTGTACCGGATTGCCGTCAATACGGCCAAGAAGGCGTTGATGGACATGAAGCGCAACCCGGTCATTTCCGAGAATGCGTTCCGTGGTTCTGAGGATGAGGATGAAACTTCCCGCCTTGGACACGAACTAACCAGCGACGAAACCCCCGAAACTGTCCTTGCGGCCCAGGAAATCGCCCAGGTCGTGAACGCAGCCATGGAGGCCTTGCCCGACGATCTGCGTCAAGCGGTCACGCTGCGAGAGATCGAGGGGCTCAGTTACGAAGAAATTGCCACCGCGATGGGGTGCCCCATTGGTACGGTGCGATCTCGAATTTTTCGGGCGCGTGAAGCCATTTCGGCCAAAGTGCGTCCCTTGCTTGAAAACCAGTCGGGCAAACGGTGGTGAGGTGATGGAATGAACAAGGCGGAAACAGGTATCAATGTCTCGGCAGGTGTCAGCCTGCGCGAGGGGCTGGGGCGCGGCGAGCAGTTATCGGCCCTGGCGGACGGCCAACTTCAAGGCGATGAGTTCGCTGCTGCGCTGGCCTGGGCTGCAGAGGATGAAGGGCGTGACACCTGGGAGGTCTATCACCTCGTGGGTGACGTGCTGCGCTCTTCGGAGCTGGCGCGACCTGTGAGTCCGGCATTTCTGTCCCGCTTGCGCGAAGAGCTTGCCAAGGAAGCCCCGCCGCAGCGCCCCCAAGTTCCGGCCCAGTTGGATAACGTAGCGGTCCACCTGCCTGTGGCTGCCAACGCTTCGGTCTTCCGTTGGAAGATGGTTGCGGGTTTTGCTTCACTCGCTGCCGTGGCAGCCATCGGCTGGACTTCTTTCTCCCAACTGCAGGGGGCGGGCGGGGCAGGTTCTCAGTTGGCTGCTGCCCCAGAAGGTGCGCGGGCCCAGGGTGCACCTGTCGTGGCTGTTGCTGACGCAGACGGCCAGCAAGTGATGATTCGGGACCCACGCTTGGACGAGCTGCTGGCCGCCCACAAGCAGTTCGGCAGCACGTCTGCGCTGCAGATGCCGGCAGGCTTTTTGCGCAACGCTACTTTTGAGACTCCTGGCCGCTGAACCTTGAATGGCAATTTCTGGCGCTGAGATTGTGTGATGAACCCCTCTGGAGTAGCGAAGGTCTTTGAAATTCCCTGGGTTCGATGGTTTGGCACGCTGATAGCTGCCGTTCTGTGCGGATTGTGCGCGGCACCGGCGATGGCAGCTTCTGCCGCATCCCCTGAATCCACAGCCAGCGCCGCGGCAGAACGCGATACGGCACAGTGGATCGAGCGCATGCACAGCGCACCCTGCAGCCGCGCCTATGCCGGGACCTTTGTGGTGTTGGCGGCCAACGGTGCGATGTCCAGTTCGCGCATTTGGCATGCCTGCGATGGGCAGCAACAATTGGAGCGGGTCGAGTCACTCAGCGGCACACCGCGCACCGTCTATCGGCGCAATGACGAGGTTCGTACCTTCCTGCCTCAGGCGCGCATCGTGCGATCAGACCGCCGCGATGCGTCGGGGCTCTTTCCGCGCGTGCCTGTGGTCAGCGGCACATCCATCGCCCAGTTCTATACACCCCGCATGCTGGGGCAGGAGCGGGTGGCGGGCTTCGTGTCGGATGTGGTGTGGCTTCAACCCACAGACACCCTGCGCTTTGGCTACCGCCTATGGAGTGAGCGTGAAACCGGATTAGTGATGAAGCTGCAGACGCTGGCCCCAGACGGCCGGGTGCTGGAGCAGGCGGCCTTTTCGGAGTTGGACCTGAATGCCTCGGTGAAGGTCGATCAGCTTGCACGCCTGATGGACACCACCTCGGGCTACAAGGTTGTGGCGCCCTCGGTGGTCAAGACCACGGCCAAGGCTGAAGGCTGGGCCTTGCGGCAGCCCGTGGCGGGCTTCGTGCCCGTCAGTTGCCATCGGAGGGCGGTGTCTGACGCGCAGGACGCCCCCAGCGTGCTGCAGTGTCTCTACTCCGATGGACTGGCCTCTGTGTCGTTGTTCATGGAGCCCTTCGACCCTCAGCGGCACCCTGCTCAGCCCCAGGTATCGAGCATGGGTGCTACACAGTTGCTGGCCCAGCGCGGGCCATCGGACGTGTGGGTCACCGCCGTAGGTGAAGTGCCATTGCAGACATTGCGCCTTTTTGTGGGCCAGTTGGAACGCCTGCGCTGAGGGGCGGGGTGCAGCGGTCTGAGTTCTCATCTCCGTGTCTGTGCCCGGCCGTGGGGACATGGAGAGAGCCACACGTCCGGGGAACCATTTGGCGTCACACTCTTCACAGTCACACACAATTCGTGAACAGCATTCGCCAAAAATCAAGAAAGGTCAAAGATGCCGAAGTTTGATGGAAGTATGTTGCGTTCGATGGCACTGGCATCCCTGATGGGTGTTCTGGCCACGGTCTCGTTAGCACCCCATGCTGCGTTGGCACAACCCGCCTCGTCGGTTCGGGGTTTGCCAGATTTCACCGATTTGGTTGATCAGGTGGGGCCTTCCGTGGTCAATATTCGCACCGTGGAAAAAGCGTCCAGCCGAGCCAACGCCAATGGCATGGACGAAGAGATGCTGGAATTTTTTCGCCGGTTCGGGGTGCCTATTCCCAATGTTCCGCGCCAGCAGCGGCCTCAACGCCCTCAGCAAGAAGAAGAGCCGCAACCACGCGGCGTAGGGTCGGGTTTTATCTTGACTGCCGACGGCTTCGTGATGACCAATGCGCACGTGGTTGAAGGCGCCGATGAGGTCATCGTGACCTTGACCGACAAGCGCGAGTTTAAGGCGCGCATCGTGGGAGCAGACAAGCGCACCGATGTCGCCGTGGTGAAGATCGAAGCGTCTGGCCTGCCTGCGGTGAAGGTGGGGGATGTGAGCCGTCTCCGCGTGGGTGAATGGGTGATGGCGATTGGCTCACCCTTCGGGCTGGAAAACACGGTCACTGCGGGCATCGTCAGCGCCAAGCAGCGTGATACGGGAGACTATTTGCCCTTTATCCAGACCGACGTGGCCATTAACCCCGGAAATTCCGGCGGCCCCCTCATCAATATGCGTGGCGAAGTGGTGGGCATCAATAGCCAGATCTATTCCCGCTCGGGCGGGTTCATGGGGATCTCGTTCGCCATTCCCATGGATGAAGCCATGCGTGTGAGCGAGCAGTTGCGCGCATCGGGCCGTGTCACGCGTGGTCGCATTGGTGTGCAGATCGGGCAGGTCACCAAGGACGTTGCTGAATCGATTGGCTTGGGCAAGGCACAAGGTGCGCTGGTGACCGGCGTGGAGACAGGATCGCCCGCTGACAAGGCAGGCGTGGAGGCGGGGGACATCATCACGCGCTTCGATGGCAAGCCCATCGAGAAGGTGGCCGACCTGCCGCGCCTGGTGGGCAACACCAAACCAGGCAGCCGCAGTACTGTGACGGTATTTCGTCGCGGAGCATCCCGCGACCTAGCCATCACCATCGCGGAGATCGAGCCCGACAAGCCAGCTGCCAAAGCGACCGAGCGCGAGGAGAAGCCCAAGGCTTCTGCGGCGGCACAACAGATCGGGTTGTCGGTGACGGACCTGACGGATGCGCAGAAGAAGGAGCTCAAGCTCAAGGGCGGGGTGGTGGTAGCTGCCGCTACCGACGCGGCGGCACGCGCTGGCCTGAGGGAAGGGGACATCATCTTGTCGGTCGCCAACACCGAAGTGTCGGGCGTGAAGGAGTTTGAGTCCGTGCTGTCCAAGGCCGACAAGAGCAAGTCCATCAACGTGCTCTATCGCCGTGGAGAGTGGGCGCAGTACGCGCTGATTCGCCCTGGCAAGTGAGCGTTGTAAACCCACAGGGGATGGTCCAACAGCGGGCGATTCCCTACCTGGTGAGGGGGCCATTGCAGCAGTTGGTGGATTTTTTATCGAACCGATTCCGGGTGTCTTGATCTGCCTGGATGTTAGCTTTTGCTAACTTTTTGGAGGCCCATCAACCAGTTTCGATAGAATAGAGACTTGCGTTCAACGCTTATCTGCATATCGACCGGCTCACTGTTCACGATGTGGGATGTTTTTGTGCAATGCACAGTTGATCCACAGCTCACCCACAAGTTGTCCAGCGTTGTTCTTGTGCAGACTGTGTATAAACTGTGTATAAAATTCCTGTTGCACCCTGGCAACTTCCCTGGGATACCGAGGGACGGGCTTTTTCAGATGGCCTTTTTGCCTACAATGAAGCTCCAACTATCGCAGTTGCCAATGATTGTTGGTTCAGGGCGCGTCGCCACTCGACGCGCCCTTTTTTCTTGTGCGCGCTGTTTTAATTCAATCACTTGACGCTTTCCGTTGATGAATCACATCAGAAATTTTTCCATCATTGCGCACATCGACCATGGCAAGTCGACGCTTGCCGACCGCTTGATTCAGCGGTGCGGAGGTCTTGCAGACCGTGAGATGGAGGCCCAGGTTCTGGACTCGATGGATATCGAAAAAGAGCGTGGGATAACCATCAAGGCGCAGACCGCTGCGCTGCAGTACAAGGCCCAGGACGGACAGGTTTACAACCTCAATCTGATCGACACGCCGGGGCACGTGGACTTCTCTTACGAAGTGAGCCGCTCGCTGTCTGCGTGCGAAGGTGCACTGTTGGTGGTGGACGCATCGCAAGGGGTGGAAGCGCAGACCGTGGCCAACTGCTATACCGCGCTGGACTTGGGCGTGGAAGTGGTCCCGGTGCTCAACAAGATGGATCTGCCCAATGCCGACCCGGAGAACGCGAAGGCTGAAATCGAAGATGTGATCGGCATCGATGCGACCGACGCGATTCCCTGCTCCGCCAAGACCGGCATGGGCATCGATGAGATTCTGGAAGCCATCGTTGCCAAGGTTCCCGCACCGCGAGGCCGTGCCGACGGTCCGCTGCGGGCGATGATCATCGACAGCTGGTTCGACAGCTATGTGGGCGTGGTCATGCTGGTGCGTGTGGTCGATGGCCGTTTGCTCAAGGGTGAGCGCATCAAGATGATGGCCACGGGCGCGGTGTACAACGCCGATAACCTGGGAGTGTTCACGCCTGCCAACGAGCCGCGCAACTCACTCGACGCTGGGCAGGTGGGCTACATCATTGCGGGTATCAAAGAGTTGCAGGCCGCCAAGGTGGGCGACACCATCACGCTGGAGAAAAAACTCCCCAACAACGCCGGCCCAGCGGCCGAGGCGCTGCCAGGTTTCAAGGAAATCCAGCCGCAGGTGTTTGCCGGCCTCTACCCGACCGAGGCGAGCGAATACGACTCCCTGCGCGACGCCCTTGAGAAGCTCAAGCTCAACGATGCCTCGCTCCACTACGAGCCCGAGGTAAGTCAGGCGCTGGGGTTCGGATTCCGCTGCGGATTCCTGGGGCTTTTGCACATGGAGATCGTGCAGGAGCGGCTGGAGCGTGAGTTTGACCAGGACCTCATCACGACCGCCCCCAGTGTGGTCTATGAGGTCGTCAAGGCCGACGGCGAAGTGATCATGGTCGAGAACCCTTCCAAGATGCCTGACCAGGGTCGTCTGGAGGAAATCCGCGAGCCCATCGTGACGGTGCACCTGTACATGCCGCAGGACTACGTGGGCCCGGTGATGACACTGGCCAACCAAAAGCGTGGTGTGCAAATGAACATGGCGTACCACGGTCGCCAGGTGATGCTCACTTACGAAATGCCGCTGGGCGAAATCGTGCTGGACTTCTTCGACAAGCTCAAATCGGTCTCGCGTGGCTATGCGTCCATGGACTATGAGTTCAAGGAGTACCGGGCCTCCGATGTGGTGAAGGTCGATATCCTGCTCAACGGCGACAAGGTGGACGCCTTGTCCATCATCGTGCACCGCTCGCAGTCGCAGTACCGTGGCCGCGCGGTGGTCGCCAAGATGCGGGAAATCATCAGCCGCCAGATGTACGACGTGGCCATCCAGGCCGCCATCGGGGCCAACATCATTGCGCGCGAAACCATCAAGGCGCTGCGCAAGAACGTGCTGGCCAAATGTTATGGGGGCGACATCACCCGTAAACGCAAGCTTCTTGAGAAGCAGAAAGCCGGCAAGAAGCGCATGAAACAGATCGGATCGGTCGAAGTGCCCCAAGAGGCGTTTCTGGCCATTTTGCAGGTGGAAGACTGATGCAGTTCATGCAAATTTTGACGTCGCTGGTCCTGGCAGCCTTCGTTGGCTATATCGGTGCCTGGTACACCGGCGCGATCGAGGGCAACTTTGCGCTGCTCCTGTTTCTGGCGACGCTTGTGACCGGTGTCTACTGGCTGGCAGAGCGTATTTATTTTCTGCCCCGGCGCCGCAGGGCGGCGCAGGCCATCGAGGACGCTGCAACCGAGCGCCGTGCAGAACTTGATCGCATGGGCATCCAGAAGGTGGACGTCGATGTGCAGGAGACCAAGGGCCGCATCCTCATGCAACCCTGGTGGCTGGACTGGACGGCTGGTCTGTTCCCGGTGATTGCTGCAGTGTTCTTCTTGCGCTCTTTCCTTTTTGAGCCCTTCAAGATTCCTTCCGGCTCGATGATTCCAACCCTGCTGGTGGGGGACTTGATCCTGGTGAACAAATTCACCTACGGCATCCGGCTGCCCGTCATCAACACGCGGTTGACCGAGGGCACGAGGCCGGTGCGTGGCGACGTGTTGGTGTTCCGTTATCCGCCCCAGCCCAGCATGGACTACATCAAGCGGGTGGTGGGGGTGCCGGGCGATGAGGTGGCCTATCTCAACAAGCGCCTCACCATCAATGGCAAAGCTGTTGATACCAAGGCGCTGCCCGACTTCCTTGAAGAAGACTCGATGCGCTACTTCAAGCAATTTGAAGAGCAGCTGGGCGACCAGCGACACCGGCTGTTGAACAACCCCGATGTGCCTGCCTTTGTGCAGGGCGCCAGCAACTTTGCCTATCGTGAAAACTGCCGCTACAGTGTGGAAGGTGTCACCTGCAAGGTGCCGGAGGGGCACTACTTCATGATGGGCGACAACCGCGACAACTCGCTCGATTCCCGTTATTGGGGGTTCGTGCCTGAGGGCAATATCGTGGGCAAGGCCTTTTTTGTCTGGATGAATTTCGGTAATCTCAAGCGGATCGGCGCGTTCCATTGAACGCGAGCGGTTGCACACAACATTGAGGGGGTCATTGATGAAGACACATCGCACTGCAAGCCGCTCGCGCCAACGTGGGCTGTCGTTTTTTGGACTGATTTTTGTGGGACTGATCGCAGTAGCTGTCTTTGCCATTGGCGGTCAGTCAGTACCGATCTTTCTGGAGTACGCATCAGCCAAGAAGGCCATTGAAAAAGCCAAGGTCGAAACCACAGTGCCTGGAATTCGTGCTGCTTTTGACCGCGCCGCGTCCATTGATGACATCCGATCCATCAAGGGGTCAGACCTGGAGGTGACAAAGCGTGGCGAGAAGGTGGTGGTGTCGTTTAAATATGCGCGCGAAATTCCCCTGGCGGGTCCGGCCTATCTGGTCTACCGCCTTGAAGCGCAGACCAACTAGGTGCAGGCCGGTCTCCTCGCGCTGCAGGGGCGCCTGCAGCATGTGTTTGCTGATCCCTCACTGCTCCAGCGTGCCACCACACACCGCAGCTTTTCTGCGGACCACAACGAGCGGCTTGAATTTCTGGGTGACTCCGTTTTGAATCTGGCGGTGGCCAGCCTGCTCTACCTCCGGCTGTCGGCCTTGCCTGAAGGCGACCTCTCTCGGGTGCGTGCCAATCTGGTCAAGCAGGACACCCTGCACCAGCTGGCCCTGCGGCTCAAAGTGGCTGATGTGCTGCGTTTGGGCGAGGGTGAGGCCAAATCCGGGGGGCAGCAGCGTCCATCCATCCTGGCGGATGCATTGGAAGCGTTGATTGGGGCGGTGTATCTGGATGCCGGTTACGCCAGCGCGGAAGCCCTGGTGCATCGTCTCTTCGAGGGCGTGGAGATCAACCCGCAGATGCAGGCGGCGTCCAAGGACGCCAAAACCGCATTGCAGGAGTGGCTCCAGGGCCGCAAAATGAAGCTGCCGCAATACAAGGTGGTGGCGACGGTGGGGGCGGCCCACCGCCAGACCTTTGACGTCGAGTGCGATATTCCGGAACTGGGCCTGACCGAGCGTGGCATCGGTGGGTCCCGCAGGGCGGGCGAGCAGGCCGCCGCTGCTGCCATGATGGCCACATTGAAAGCAAAGAATTTATGAATGACGCTACCCAAGATGTAGCTGCTGACGACGGTGCTGAGGGCGCCCCGGTGCAAAACGATCTGGACGCTATGCTGGCTGCCGCGGGCGCGCCTGCTGCAGTGCTTGGCCAGCGCTGCGGCGTGATCGCCATCGTTGGCAAGCCCAACGTGGGCAAATCCACCCTTCTCAACGCCTTGGTGGGGCAGAAGATCAGCATCACCTCGCGCAAGGCGCAGACCACGCGCCATCGCATCACGGGCATCCGCACCCTGGAGCAGACGCAGTTCATCTTTGTGGACACCCCGGGCTTCCAGACCCGGCACGCTACAGCCCTCAATAAGTCGCTGAACAAGACCGTGATGGGCGCGATTGGCGACGTGGACCTGATCCTCTTTGTGGTCGAGGCCGGTAATTTCACCCTGGCCGACGCCAAGGTGCTGTCGCTGTTCAAACCCGGCATTCCCACGCTGCTGGTGGCCAATAAACTGGACATGGTGCACCGCCGTGCTGAGCTGGCCCCCTGGCTCAAGAGCATGCAGGAGCGCCATCCGTTCGCCGAATTCGTGCCCATGTCGGCCAAAAACAAGGGCGACATCGAGCGCTTGTTTGGCATCTGCGCCAAATACCTGCCCGAGCAGGCTTGGTGGTATGCCGAAGACGAGTTGACAGACCGTAGCGAGAAGTTTCTGGCCTCCGAAACGGTGCGCGAGAAGCTGTTCCGCTTTACCGGCGACGAGCTGCCCTACACCTCGACTGTGGTGATCGACAAGTTCGACGAAGAAAAGAGCAAGCAGCACAAACGCTTGGTCAAGATCGCAGCCACCATCGTGGTGGAGCGTGACAACCACAAGATGATGGTGATTGGTGACAAGGGCGAGCGCCTCAAGCGCATTGGCACCGAAGCCCGTCAAGAGCTGGAAAAGCTCATGGACGCCAAGGTGTTCCTCGAGCTGTGGGTCAAGGTCCGTTCCGGTTGGGCCGATGACGAAGCCCGGGTGCGCTCCTTCGGTTACGAGTGAACCCCGAACGCTGAATTCCCTTGCCTCCTGCGCGCGCACTGCGCAGCAGGCGTCACAGGCGATCCCTCCGTACCATTCATCCCCGTAGCACCGTGGCCGTAGCCAAGCGCATTTCCGATGAACCTGCGTTCGTGCTGCACAGCTACGACTGGAGCGAATCCAGCCTGATCCTGGAGACTTTCTGCCGCCAGCAAGGCCGGACCGCTCTGGTGGCCAAAGGGGCCAAGAAGCCCAGCTCCAACTTCCGCCCGGTGCTGCTGCCGCTGCAGCCCTTGCTGGTCACCTACACACTCACGGGCGATGGCCATGCGGACATTCATACGCTCAAGGGCGCCGAATGGGTGGGTGGGCATGTGATGCCCACGGGGGATGCTCTGCTGTCGGGCATGTACCTCAATGAACTGCTGCTGCGCCTGCTGGCGAGGGCAGACCCGCACCCGGCATTGTTTGATGCCTATGCAGGGGTGGTGCGCGTGCTCGCCAGTGAACATGGCGATGCGCTGGAGGCGGTGCTGCGCAGTTTTGAGCTGCTGCTCTTGCGCGAGATCGGCCTGTTGCCCGGCCTGGACGTGCAGACCATGACCTTCGCGCCCCTGGAGCCCGAAGCCCGCTACACGCTGGTGCCCGAAGGCGGCCTGCGCGCTGCGTCCGCCGCAGACCGTGCAGGCCTGACGGGCAGCCAGTGGCAGGCCCTGCAGCGTGGCCTGGATGACGTGGCCAGCTACACCGCCACCTTGCGCGCTTGCGCCTCCGTGGCGACCGAACTCAAGCCGCAGCTGCGTGCCCTGCTGCAATACCATTGCGGTAGCCCGACGCTGCGCACCCGCCAGCTCATGATCGATTTGCAGGCTTTATGAACCCATCCTCCCGTTCCCTCCGGCGCACCGCCTTGTCCGTCAACGTCAACAAGGTGGCCCTGCTGCGCAACACGCGCCATCTGGGCATTCCCAGCGTCACCCGCGCGGCCGAGCTGTGCCTGACGGCGGGGGCCCAGGGCATCACGGTGCACCCGCGGCCTGACGAGCGTCACATCCGCAGCCAGGACGTGCATGAGCTGGCAACGCTGATGAAGGCCTGGCCCGAGCGCGAATACAACATCGAGGGCAACCCTTCGCAGAACCTGATGGACTTCATCCGCCAGGTTCGCCCCCACCAAGCGACCTTTGTGCCCGACAGCGAGGACCAGTTCACCAGCGACCACGGCTGGAGCTTTCCGCAAGATGCCGAGCGTCTGGCGCCCCTGGTGGCCGAATGCAAGGCGTTGGGCGTGCGTGTGAGCCTCTTCATGGACCCGGTGCCCGAGCAGATGGCCGCCGCCAAGGCGGTGGGCGCTGACCGGGTGGAGCTGTACACCGAGCCCTATGCAGCCGCTTGGGGCTCGCCGCAGCAGGCGTTGGAGCTGAAACGCTATGCCGCAGCCGCCCAGGCGGCGCTGGATGCAGGTTTGGACGTGAACGCAGGCCATGACCTCAACCGGGACAATCTGGCGGCCTTTGTGCGCGAAGTGCCGGGCGTGCTCGAGGTCTCGATCGGCCATGCGCTGATCGCCGATGCGCTGGAGCTGGGCTACACCGCGACCGTACAGGCCTACCTGGATTGCATTGCCCAGGGATTTGCGGATGTGGGAAACTCCTGATTTGATAGCTTTAGAGGCATATCACACTAGCGCTTCCAGCCATTTTGATTGAAATTTCATGATCTACGGTATCGGTACCGACATCTGCGACGTGCGGCGCATTGCGGCCAGCTTGGCCCGCCACGGCGACCGTTTTGCAGAAAAGGTGCTGGCCGAGGGCGAACTGGCCACCTGGCGTGAACGCAGCGCGCGCTGGCCCGACCGGGGCTTGCGCTACCTGGCCACCCGGTTCTCCGCCAAAGAGGCTTTCAGCAAGGCGGTCGGCCTGGGCATGCGCATGCCGATGACGTGGCGCCACTGCGAGGTCGCCAAGCTGCGCAGCGGCCAGCCCGTCATCGTGCTGCACGGCGCGCTCAAGGAATGGTTTGAGGCCCAGGGCCTGCAGGCGCACCTCAGTGTGACCGACGAGACCGACTATGCCGCCAGCTTCTGTGTGGTGGAGAAAATTCGAACCAAATCACCTTGAAGCGCTGGATTGATATGCGCTGATAGCTATCCATTGAGTAGCAATTGCCCTTTGAAATGTCCCATGACTGAACACGCTCCCCTGATCCTTGACGTCGCTGGCACCACCCTCAGCGCGGATGACCGCCGTCGCCTGGCGCACCCGCTCACGGGCGGCGTGATCCTATTTGCCCGCAACTGGGAAAACCGCGCGCAGCTGCTGCAGCTCACCAGCAGCATCAAGGCCGTGCGCGACGACCTGCTGATCTGTGTGGACCACGAAGGCGGCCGCGTGCAGCGCTTTCGCACCGATGGTTTCACCCACTTGCCGCCCATGCGCGCGCTGGGCGAGATGTGGATGGACGATGGCAGAGGCGCCAAGGCCGTGCCCGGTAGCGGCGCCCTGCGTGCCACCAACGCAGCCACGGCGGCGGGCTATGTGCTGGGGGCGGAGCTGCGTGCCTGCGGCGTGGATTTCAGCTTCACACCGGTGCTGGACTTGGACTGGGGCGAAAGTGGTGTGATCGGCGACCGCTCGCTCCACCGCGACCCCCGTGTGGTGGCGCTGCTCGCCAAGAGCCTCATGCACGGCCTGCTGCAGGCGGGCATGGCCAACTGCGGCAAACATTTCCCTGGACACGGCTTCGTCAAGGCCGATTCGCACACTGAAGTACCCGTGGACAAGCGCAGCCTCAAGGCCATCCTGGCCGACGATGCAGCGCCGTACCCCTGGCTCAGCAGCACGCTTACCAGCGTAATGCCGGCCCACGTGATCTACCCCAAGGTCGACAGCCGCCCCGCCGGTTTTTCGCAGCGCTGGCTGCAAGACATCCTGCGCCGCCAGATGCGCTTTGACGGCGCTATCTTCAGCGACGACCTCAGCATGGAAGGGGCTCGGCGCCTGGACGGCCAGGTGGTCAGCTACACCGATGCCGCCGTGGCGGCGCTGGAAGCAGGTTGCGACCTGGTGCTGCTGTGCAACCAGAGCGTGGGCGATGGCAAGGCAGTGGACGAACTCATTAATGGCCTGGAAAAGGCTCGCAACCAGGGCCGCTGGCAGCCCAGTGTGGACAGCGAATCCCGCCGCCTGGCGTTGCTGCCCGAAACCCTGCCGCAGGCCTGGGACGAACTCATGTACCAGCCCGCCTACCTGCAGGCGCTGGATCTGTTGCTCTGACCTCGCCGGTGGCGGGACGTGCGCTGCGGCGCTACCCCGCGCGGCGGTGCACCCGCACCCGCTAGGGCGTGTTGAAAGGCCCCGGCATCACCGGCGTCGGTGCGGCCGGGGAGGCGTTGGCTACCCCATCCGTGGCGGTAGCCGGTGGTGTGGGTGGGGTGGGGGGCGGTGGCACTCCCTGAAATCGGCGCACTACGCGCTGGAACACCAGCGCATTCGGAATCTGCAGCCAAGCCACCTGGCCGGTTGCTGCGCCGTGGTCTTCCAGCGTGGTGTAGAGCAGGTTGATGTCCACCACGCGCCCCTTGGCGCCTGGCTTCTCGGCGGTGTCTAGCACCTCGATGTAGTCGCCAATCTTGAAAGGCCGCACGGTAAAGATCAGCAGCGCGCAAAACAGATTGGACAGCACGCTCCAGGCCGCGAAGAACGCCACGGCCCCCACGGTGGCAAAGCCGGTGAACGCGGTCCAGAGCACCGTGGCTGACACCCCCATGCGCTCCAGCACCAGCAGCAAGGCGCTCGCAATGATGGTCCATCGGATCAAGCCGTTGATGGGCACCAGCAGTTCATTGGGCAACTGGTAGTGCGCGCTCGCACGGCGCACCAGGCGGCGCAGGGTGCGCTGCAGCAGCCAAGCAGCGAACAGGATCAGCAGGATCTGCGAGCCCGGAATAATGACTTCGAGCCAGTCCTGCATCCACTCGGGCAGTCGGGTTTTCAAAACTTGCATGCGGGAGACGGCGGTGCGGGCGTTGCGTTCGGTCGCGTCAAACGAGAGGAAATGAAAGAAACTCAATTGCGCAACTGCTCCACGGTGTCCATCTGCATTTCAAAGCTGAAGAAGCGGTTGCGGCCCTGGGCCTTGGCGGCGTAGAGCGCCTGGTCGGCACGCATGATCATGCTTTCGGCGTTGGTGCTGTCGTCGGGCACGCAGGTGGTGATGCCGCCCGACAGGGTCAGCGTGTCACCCAGTGGAGAACCAGCGTGCGCAATGGCGCGGACCTTGAGCACTTGCCCCAGAGCCCGCGCAAAGGTCATGGCGCCCGAGCGCGGCGTGTTGGGCAGAATGAGGGCGAACTCTTCACCCCCGTAGCGCGAGGCCACATCCCGGGGCCGCACGCAGACCTCACGCAGCAGCCGGCCCACCTCTTTCAGGCAGGCATCGCCTTGCACATGGCCGCTGGCATCGTTGAACAGCTTGAAGTGGTCTAGGTCGCACAGCATCAGCGTCAGCGGCGTGCCATCCCGTCGTGCGGCCAGGATCTCGTTGTGCAGGATGCGATCAAACCCGCGGCGGTTCACGAGGCCTGTGAGGGCATCGATTTCCACCATTTCATTGAGCCGCTGGTTGGCCGCGTGCAATTCGGCCGACATCGACACCAGCCGTCGGCGCATGTCCAGCAGGCGCCGCATGGCGCGCAGCTTGGCCATAAGCACGATGGGTGTGACGGGTTTGACCAGGTAGTCGTCGCCCCCCACCTCAATGCCGCGCCACACGTCCAGTTCATTGTCAAGGCCCGACAGGAAGATGATCGGCGTCCAGTCCCCGCCTTCACTCGCGCGCATCTGCTGCGCCACCCAGTAGCCGTCTTGGCCGGGGAGCCGGATGTCCAGCAGCACCAGGTCGGGGCGATGGGTTTTGAACAGATGCAGCGCTGCGCTGCCTTCAGGGGCCTCAAAGATGTCTGATACGCCCGCCCGCCGCAGTTCGGCCACGAGCGCCGCCCGCACGGAGCCCTGGTCTTCGACCACCAGCACCGAGAAAGCATTGCCAGAAGGCAGGGGAGACCCGGTCGAAGGGTAGGGAGCGCTGCTGGAACTGAAGGGCACGGTGTGTCTCCTTGGGGCCGGGGGCGAGGACGGTCAAGACCGCCCTCAGGGCAAATCCAGGCCTCAGGACTCGCGGCGCAGCGCGGGGAACAGGATCACGTCACGAATGCTGGGGCTGTCGGTCAACAGCATCATGAGACGGTCAATGCCAATGCCGCAGCCCCCGGTGGGAGGCATGCCGTATTCCAGCGCGCGCACGAAGTCGTGGTCATAGAACATGGCTTCGTCGTCGCCGCTGTCCTTGGCGGCCACCTGGGCGTGAAAGCGTGCTGCCTGGTCTTCGGCATCGTTGAGCTCGCTGAAGCCGTTGCCGAACTCGCGGCCGGTGATATACAGCTCAAAGCGCTCGGTCACCTCGGGGCGGTTGTCGTTGGCGCGGGCCAGGGGCGAGATCTCGGTGGGGTGTTCCATGATGAAGGTGGGCTGCCAGAGCTTGTCCTCCACCGTTTCTTCAAAGTACAGCACCTGCAGGCTGGCCAGGGTTCGGGCCGAGAGCTTGTCCTTCTCTTCGGTCATGCCCAGCTTCTTGAGCGCACTGATGAGCCAGGCGGCGTCGTCCACATGGGCACCGGCCTCGGTGTACTGGAAGATGGCTTCGCGGATGGTCAGGCGTGCAAAGGGTTGCGACAGGTCTACCGCGCGGCCCTGGTAGGTCATCTGCAGCGAACCGGTGGCCTTGAGCGCCACTTCACGGATCAGCGTTTCGGTGAAGTCCATCAGGTCCAGGTAGTTCCAGTACGCCGCGTAGAACTCCATCATGGTGAACTCGGGGTTGTGGCGCACCGAGATACCTTCGTTGCGGTAGCTGCGGTTGATCTCGAACACGCGCTCAAAGCCGCCCACGATCAGGCGCTTCAAGTACAACTCGGGCGCGATGCGCAGGTACATCTCCTGCTCCAGCGCGTTGTGGTGTGTGACGAACGGCTTGGCATTGGCGCCGCCCGGGATGGGGTGCAGCATGGGTGTCTCGACTTCGAGGAAACCATGGCTCACCATGAACTCGCGCAGGCCACTCACGGCCTTGCTGCGCGCCATGAAGCGTTTGCGGGCTTGCTCGTCGGTGATCAGGTCCACATAACGCTGGCGATATTTCTGCTCCTGATCGGCCATGCCATGGAACTTGTCGGGCAGGGGGCGCAGGCTCTTGGTCAAGAGTCGCAGGCTGGTCACCTTGACCGACAGTTCGCCGGTCTTGGTCTTCATCAGCGTGCCTTCGGCGCCCACGATGTCTCCCAGGTCCCAGTGTTTGAAGGCCGCATACAGTTCTTCGCCCACAGCGTCGCGCGTCACGTAGAGCTGGATGCGTCCGCCTACTTCGCCGAGAGAACCATCTTGGATGGTCGCGAAGCTGGCCTTGCCCATCACACGCTTGAGCATCATCCGGCCTGCCACGGAGACGCTCACGGGCGCAGCTTCCAAGGACTCGTTGGTCGCAGCGTTGTGCTCCAGGTGCAACTGTGCCGCCTTGTGGCCAGGTTTGAAGTTGTTGGGAAAAGCAACGCTACCGCCATTGGCCTGGGCTTCGCGCAGAGCGCGGAGCTTTTCGCGGCGCTCTGCGATGAGCTGGTTGTCGTCCTGGGGTGCGGGGGCGTGGATTTGGTCTGACATAGGTGCCGTCGATGCGGGGCGTGAAATGGAGGGCTGGGTTCAGCCGAACCACTGATTTTATCGGCTACGGGCTGTCTTCCGGCGCCATGCCCTTGGCAGGGCGGTCGCTCCATAGTGCCCTGGCGGTCATGGCGATGATTTTCACGTCGGTCCAGAGCGGGTGCGAGCGGGCATACTCGGCGGCATAGCGCAACTTGATGGGCAGTATTTGCTCCACATACGTGCGCTCCGGGTCTTTGCTATGGCTCAGCAGGGTGCTTTCGTCGCGGAATTCGATGGAGGCGCGGTCGGTGATGCCTGGCCGCACGCTGAGCACCAGATCCCGCACGGTGTCCGGGTAGAGCGCGACATAGTGCGGCACCTCGGGCCGGGGGCCGACGAGACTCATGTCACCCCGAAGCACGTTGAAAAGCTGCGGCAGCTCGTCGGCCTTGGTGCGTCGCAGCCAATGGCCAGCCCGGGTAATGCGAGCGTCTGCCCCGATGGTGATGGCCGGGCCCGCAGCTTCTGCGCGCGAGTGCATGGTACGGAACTTGTAGATGCGGAACAACCTGCCCGCGCGGCCCACACGCTGTTGGCGAAAAAGTGCCGGACCGGGCGAGTCCCACACCACCCACAATGCCACGGCCAGCAGCACGGGGGCGAGCAGCAGCAGCCCGAAGGCGGCAATGCACAGGTCGAACAGCCGCTTGGGCATGTTCAGCCCAGCACCTCGTGCAGTGCTGCAATCACGCGGTCCTGGTCGCTGTCACCCATGGCGGTGAACAAGGGAATGCTGATCATGGCTTGGTAAGCTGCATCGGCCTGGGGGAACATTGCCGGCGTAAGCTGATAGCGGTCCCGCCAGTACGGGTGCCGGTGCAGCGGCACATAGTGCACGCTGGTGCCGATGCCCCGGTCTGACAGCGCCTGGATCGCCTCGTCACGACCCATTGGCGCATCCGCTCGCAGCCGGATGACATAGAGGTGCCAGGCGTGGGTGTCGCCTTGAGGAGCCCGGGCGGGCAAGGTCAGGGGCAGGGGCGCCAACTGCTCATGGTAGCGGCTTGCCAGCACCTCGCGCCGCTGCACAAATTGCGGCAGCCGCGCTAGTTGCTCCACGCCCATGGCGGCGGCTACGTCCGTCATGTTGTACTTGAAGCCGGGCGCGACGACCTCGTAGTACCAAGCGGGGGTTTTGGAGGTGAATCGGTCAAACGTATCGCGGCTCATGCCGTGCAGCCGCATGGTGCGCATGCGCTGCGCAAGTGCCGGGTCGCGCGTGACGGCCATGCCCCCTTCACCGGTGGTGATGGTCTTGTTGGCGTAGAAGCTAAACACCGTGACATCGGATGCCAACTGCCCCACCAGGGTGCCACGCCATGTGGTGGGCAAAGCATGAGCCGCATCTTCCACCACCTTGAGGTGATGCTCTTTAGCGATGGTCAGTATGGCGTCCATGTCGCATGCCAGCCCCCCGTAGTGCACCGGCATGATGGCTTTTGTACGGGGTGTGATGGCCGCACGTGCTTTGGCCGGATCGATATTTAGAGTCACCGGGTCTACGTCCACCAGTACCGGTTCGGCGCCCAGATAGCGCACCACCTCTACCGTGGCGGTAAATGTGAGGGTGGGTGCGATCACTTCGTCGCCCGGGCCGATGCCTAGAGCTTCCAGCGCCAGGTGCAGCCCGGCTGTGGCGGAGTTGACGGCGATGCTCTGTAGCTCATTGCTTCCCAGATAATCTGTAAAGGCTTGCTCGAAAACGCGTGCCTTTGGGCCAGTGGTCACCCAGCCCGAGCGCAGGGCCTCGGAGACGGCCGCGATCTCGGCCTCGCCGATATCAGGGCGAGCGAAGGGGAGGAAAGGCTGGATCATGACTTGGCAATCCAGCAAATGATGTGTGTGCGCAGCCAGGGCAGGCTGTTAAACAGGGTGTAAAGCATGGGGTGAATGGGGGCCACGCGGCGCGCGAGTGGCGGGGCGAGTGTGACGCGCTGTGCACTGATGGTAGCTTGGGGGAACAGTGCTTTCACGCGCTGTAGCGGTACACCGCGCACGTCAGGATTATGTGGGTTATCGAAGGTGAAGTCGTACCAAAGCACTGCGCCGCCTGGCTTGACCCATTGCCACAGGGCGGCGGCCAGTTGCTGTTGAAATAATTCATCCAGCAGCGAAGAAAAAACCGTAGAAACCATCACGACGTCTTGAGACCCGGGAGCAATGGGGACTTGCAGCGCATCGCCCTCCACTAGCTCCAGCGTCAGCGGAAGCGTCTGGCGCGCTTGGCGGTAGCGTTCGGGCAGCAATTCAATGCCGCTGAGGTGTTGGGGGGCGAAACCCACGCGCAGAAGTTCCAGCAAATTGCCGCCGGTACCGCAGCCGACCTCCAGCAAGCGCAGCGCTGCCAGGTCGGTCATGCTGTGCTGTCTGAATAGCTGCAGCATCGCGCGCTGCCGTTCTTGCACGCCCAAATAAACCTCGGGGCGCAAGAAGTTGTAGCGCCCATCGCCCGGCGAGCGGCGGGCATACCTAATGCTGACCGCGCTGGGCTCGTCCGCGGGGCTCATGCCATGGCCTCCAGAAACTGCTGCGCAAGCACAGGGTAGGTGTGGTGAGCCAACACAAAAGCGCGCCCTCGTTGGCCCATGTCGCGTCGTTGTTGGGGTGTGGCTGCTGCGAGTTGGCGCAAGCCCTGAGCCACGGCCTGGGGTGACTCAGGCGTCACGGTCAGCCCGCAGTTTGCCTCTGCCACGGGGTCATTGCCCGCCTCTACCGAGTGCAAAACAGCGCAGCCCGCCATCATGTAGTCCATGAGTTTGTTGGGGGCAATGCCGAACCGATACAAAGGTGTGCGCTGCCAGCCAATATAGGCAATATCGAACTGTGCTAACAAAGCCGGTATCTGCGTTTTAGGAATGGGATCAAACAGCGCGACGTTGTTCAGACCCTCGCTCTGCACCCGTTGTGCAAGCCGCGCCTTTTCATGACCGCTGCCCACCAATACGAAAGAGAACGGTGCATTGCGTAGCAGCACAGCAGCATCCAGAAGCACATCCATCGCGTTAGGCAGCCCGTGCGAGCCAGCGTAGCCGACGATGGTTCTGTCTACGCTCTTCAGTACCTTCAGGTAATCCGCCAGTGGGCCCGTCAGCGGCGCTGGTAGGTCGGGCCAATCTTCTGGCGATATGCCGTTGGGCACGATGTGCAGCTTGTGAAGGCTCAACCCGTGATTGGCCATATGCTCTGCCACCTTGGGCAGCATGGACACCACACAATTCGCATCGCGGTAGGCGTCGTTCTCTGCCTTTTGACACAGCAGAATGAAGGGGTGCCACCAGGGCATGCCTGAAAGTTCCATTGGCGAGGCCGGCCAGAGGTCATGCACCTCATAGACTAGCTTTGCGTTCGCCAGCCGGGCGATGCGCCTTGCAACCCAGATATCCATGGGGTAAGTGCTGGATGCAATCACCACGTTGGGCTTGCACTCGACCACCAGTGAAGGCGCCATTCGCCACACCTGGTGCAGAAAACTCCAGATGTTCTTTACCCGGCCTAACCCGTTACCTTGATAGGCTGGGGTGGGTAGCCAACGGTAAGCAATCCCGTCCACTTCTTCTCGTGCCTTTCGCGGCTGCCGGGCGCGTACGTGCGAGAAGTCGGCCGCAACGATGGTGACCTCGTGGCCAGTCCGCACCCATTCGCGGGCCAGGTAGTAGGGGCGGTATTCCATGCCCAGCGATGGGGTGCCGGCATAGTGATTGAGGTAGAGGACGTTCACGTACACAGGTCCGCGTAAAAGTACTGCACAACGCGCGGTGCAACGTACCCCTCGCCATTGGGGCGGATGTCTGAGCCCTGAGTACACACCGTCTGAAGCACTGTCACGCCGACAGCCCCGGGCGAAAGTGAGGGGGGCAAACAATTCCAACCCGATTCCATGTGAGCAATTACGTGTAATGTTATGCCTGTCTTGATAAATTGCAGATTGACGTCCAGGATGGCGAGGGGGTTTTTCATTGTGAACTACGAGACATCAACCGGGGGACTCGACGTTGGATTGATATCTGAATAGTCCTATCAAACTACAAACGATACACATGCTTATCAGCAAGCTAAAATTGATAAAATGGATCAACGGCTGGTCCAGTTCGATTGACTTCATGATGAAACCTATACCGAGAAAAACTATATAGGCCAATACTGCGAGAACGATTCGTCCGAGCTGAATCGGCAGTCGGTAGCTTTGCTGGCTTGCTCGGGCCCAAATCCAAAGATATAGCACTGCAGTGATCAGAGTGGAGATTGCAGCGCCTAAGCCTTGAGCTATTGGGACAAAGATGAGGTTGAGAATCAATGCTACTAGACCGGTTAGCACGGTGATTGATAGCTGGGTCAGTGAGCGACGCGCAAGGGCTAAGCCCGGGAAGAATACATACATTTGCGACAGTAGTGTCGCTGGAACTAACCAAGCTACTAGTACGGCACTTGACAGGTATGCGGGTCCCGAAATCCACAAAATGAGATCTTGCGCATACAAGCTCAAACCCAAGCTAAGTACCAATGCCACTGTGGTGAAGCCTTCGAGCAAGCGAACTAATTGCCCCGGGGTTGCGGGTGCCGCATGGTAGCGGTACACGAGTGGGGTCAGGGCAGTCTGAACGCCGACGGTCAGTAGCGCAGTAACTGCCGCCGCTCTTGACGCGACAGCGTAGTATCCCACCTGCTCCAAATTAGCATAGGCGTTCAGAATGAAACGATTTACGTGAAAGCTGGTGAAGGTTGCCAGGCCTGCTGGAGCCAACGGCAGTGAGTAGGCAAGCATGCTGCGCAAAGGTTTCAGATCGAGCGTCCAATCGAACTGGGTTCGCAAGGCCCAGATGCTCACCCCGACCGCGCTGGCAGCCGCTAGCGTCTGGCCTGCCAGCACACCGGTAACGCCCCACTCGCGACCGAGGCTATACCCGAGTAGTAGTGTCAACAGGCTATACAAAACGCTAGTTGCAGCGTAGCTTAACGGTCGCATCGACCAGCGGAATTGGGCTTGTAGCTGAAGATACAATGCGTTGCAAGCGATGTAAGCTAGACCTGCCTGTACCAAGCTTGAGCGGTTTGTGGTGCGGTACAGAATTTCGGACAACGACTCAGAAAACGACAGAGCTAGCGCTAGAAAAGCACTGTGCATCAAAGTAGTGAAGCTTAGTGCGGTGCCTGCCATCTTGCGCCGTGCCTCCGGGTTCTGCAAGGCGGCCCACTCACGAGCTAGGCCTTGACCAACTTCCAGGGCAACTACTAGTGTTACTAGGACGCCCGAAGTGAGGATCAGATCTAGTGCGCCAAATGCTTCAGGGTCAAGGAAGCGAGTGTAAACAGGCACAGTGAGCAAAGCGAGTCCACGTGACGCGATCGCGCTGGCGGCATAAATACTGCCGTCACGCGCGAGTTGCTTCAACATTGCTTGCCTTGGATTCGTCGTGCCGGGCCCAAAAGAGGTAGGCTTTGCTAAGCGATGGCTTGTCGTCCAAGCCCAGCGCACTTTCTCCATACGCGTCAACCAACTCGCGAACGCGACGGCGTCCTTCAATTTCGTCAAGCCCGCAACCGTGTAGGTAGGTTGCCGTCCGCGGGTCAAACCACCAAGCATCTGGCACCTCACCCCTTAGACATGCCACCAAACGACCTGCCACTGCCTCGCAGGACCACGTAGATTGGACAAAATTGATGGCAGCTTTGCCCAAAGATCGACGTGCGTCTGCGTCTCTCACCAACGCCTCCAGCGCCGACTCGAATTGATCAGGATCTACGAAGCGGCTGGGGGGCATTGGCCAATCGCCTTCTATCAAGCTCGGTGCGCGTGCGAGGTAGCTGCCTACGATTGCAGGCTTGCCGAGCTGGGCTGCCTCGGTTGCTAGCCCAGCCATCGGTGTATCAGAAAACAATTGATCCACAACCAGATCGCAACGTCGGATTTCGTCGAGCACGTGGGCGTTACTGAGGCCGCTGATCTTTATCCACTCGATTTGAAGTCCACGCGACAACAAAGAGTTGACTATCCGCTCGATCCTCTCCGTTCCCTTCACTTGAGGATTGGAAGGGCTGTGGAGTAACTTAATTTTTTTATTGGTGGGTGTGGTCTGTATATCCAAGTGCTCGTCTTGCATTGAGGCTGGTTGTGCTTGACGTTCAGTGAGCGTGCAGGGAAAACCAAAGGCAAACCAGTTGATGACAGGTCTGCGATTGAACTGCGCGGTGCCCGGGGCATTGATGCAAGTCACTCCAGCACTTTCGAAACGATGAACGCGTCGGCGAATCTTTTGAGTGAGTCGTTTCATCGCCTTTGCTCCAGACCAAGGCCAGGCACCATTAACGTATGGCGGACGAGCATCTGAGCCTACAAATAGCACTATGGTGCGTTTACCAAGATGACGCATCAAGAGGAGTTCAAAGCGAGTATTCGTGATGGACTTGCCAGATAGAAATACAAACGCTTCGTACCGGATCAAAGAAAGCACAAGGACCGGCCATGCCAACAGCAGGTGGATCGCCGCGACCGGCCAAGTCCACACAGAACCTCTGGACCGCAGGTTGCGCGAAATACCTCCAGTGGCATGCCACCATCGAGTGACGATATTAGTGTGTTGAACTGCCTCGTATGCGAAAGGGTGCGGTGACTCGAAGACTCCGTCGGCGTGGTAACCCAGACGGCGCAAACCGTGTGTCAGGCCATGTCCAATGCCAGCAACCTCAGTTGGACCGATAAAGATTCTCACGTATTTTCTCTATTCAGACTTACTCACCGCGTTGAGCCTGCAACTCAGCTTGGAGTGCGGTAAGAAAGCTGTCATTCACTTGGCCAACCGGCCGCGCAGGTGCGCCAGCGACTATCACTCCGGCTTCCACATTGGATGTGACGCACGAATTGGGAAGTACAACCGCACCGTCTCCGATCGTTATCCCTGGATTGAGTACGGTATGACCAACGATGTAGCATCGGCTGCCGATGCGTGTCTGGCGTTGAATCACGTGTGCTCCACCGGGTATATTTGTTCCTAGTAGGTTGGCTAAGATACTGGTATGAGTCCAAACGTACACGCCAACACCTATCGTCGTGTGGTCGCCGATCTCAAGTCCTCCTGATGCATCTATATAAGTATTTTCACCAATCCAGACATGCTCGCCGCAGATCAACTTCTCTGGCATAAGAATTTTGGTTTGCTCGCGGACTCGGCAACTTTCAGGTAATCCATAGAGCTTGGCTCGTTCGTCGTCAGCCAGTAATTCAGAGAGCCATCGAAGCGATATTTGCCGACGCAGCGCGGCGTTTCTTGGACTTTCTATTTTGGCCGCTAAGACTTCATCAATCAGGCCATCAAGATTTGGTACAAAGGCTCTTAGTAGTTGATCAAGGGCATCCATCGCGAGTAATCAGGTGGTCTAATGGTTGTTTGGGTGCAACAGCAGTCGACTCAGCAAATTGGTGACTCGCTCCACCTCTGGTGATCCATAGCTTTCGCAGAACGGGAGTGCCAACCCGTGCTTGTAAAGATTCGAGGCATGGACTCCAGTTGGTAGGGGTTGAATATTTTCAAACGCCGGTTGCATAGAAAGGCATTGGGCGCCAATGTTGGTCTCGATACCTTCTCCGGCCAAGTCGCGTATCAGCCTGTCCCGGTCGATGTCGGCTCTCAGCACGACCATGAAGGTTTGCCAACTGTGTCCTGGATGTTTGGCTGGGAGGGTCATGATCCCCGCAGACACCATAGGTGCTAAGGCTTGGCAGTAATTAGCTGCAAGTACGCGCCGTTGATCAATCCAACGTGGCAGATGCGGTAACTGGACTACTCCCATTGCGGATTGAATGTCTGTCAATCTCAGGTTGTAGCCAGGCTCCTCGAATCGGACTCCCTGGGGTTGACGAACGATGCCATGATTACGTAAGAGGCGAAGCTTGGCCGCCAAGACGTCGTCGTCCGTCGAAAGAATGCCGCCTTCACCAGTGGTCAGAGTCTTGCGCGGATGCAATGACCAGCAGCCGATGTCTCCCTGCGTGCCGCAAGCCTTCCCGTTCTCAGTTGCGCCTATGGCGCAGGCCGCGTCTTCGACCACCTTCAAGCCGTGATATCGTGCGAGCGGGAGGAGCGCTCGCATGTCGGCGGGATGGCCAAATTCGTGTACAGGGATGAAGGCTCGTAATAGTTCAGGGCCTCGCCATGCGTCGATTGCGGCCGCGACTGAGTCAGGTGTGACGCAATAGGTCGAAGGGTCAACGTCTACCAGAACGGGGTGGGCGCCTACCAAGCGAACGACATTACCAGTGGCTGGAAACGTGAAATTTGGAATGAGCACTGCATCACCTGGTCCGATGCCTAGTGCTACGAGCGCAAGGTGTAAAGCCGCCGTGCCGGAGGAGACGACTATTGCATGGCGCACGCCAAGAAAGTCTTGCAATATGGCTTCGAAGTGCTGACCTTGCGCGCCATAAATGAGTTGACCCGATCGCAAAACAGCGTTGACAGCCTCGATTACAGACTCGTCAATTGAGGGAGTGGACAGGCGAAGCATCGAAGCATTCCGATTCAGTTAAGGAAGATCGGCGCTAAGCTAGGCAGACTTGTTTCGTTAGCTGCGATCCATTTGGCTGTTTGTCGTAAACCATCTTCAAGCTCGATGGCCGCTGAGAAACCGATTAGTTCCCGCGCCTTCTCGACATTGGGAATTCTTAACTCAATGTCTGCGGATAAGGCTGGGCGAAATTGTACCCGCGAACGGCTTCCGGTCACGCGTAATACTGCCTCGGCTAGACCATAGATGGTCACCACGGCACGAGCATTACCGATGTTGAAGGATTCGCCGATGGATTTGGGATGCTGCAGACACTGCATAACGCCCTCTACCATATCATCGACAAAACACCAAGCGCGAATTTGAGTGCCATCTCCAAAGATGAGTAGATCCTCGTTTTTTAGTGCTTTGCGGATGAAGATGGAAAGTGCGCCCTCTCCGGTTTGCCCTGGCCCGTAGACGTTGAAGGGCCGTACCGTTACTGTCGGTAAGCCGTACTGCTTGAAGTATGCGTGAGCAAGGTGTTCCCCAGCTAGTTTGCTGACTGCATATGTCCAGCGCGCTTCACCGACTGCGCCGGTTACTGTACTGGCTGTTTCCTGCACCCGAAAGGCGTGGGAGCCGAATACTTCGGAAGTTGAGAATTCCAAAAAACGCTCTACGCCACCGATCTGGTGGGCCGCTTCGAGTGTATTAGCTGTGCCGATCATATTGACCCGCATTGTGGTCACCGGGTTACGAACCGTGCTCTCGATACCTGCAATTGCGGCAGCGTGTACCACCAACTGGGAACCAGCCATAGATTTCTTTAGATGGTCAAAATCCAGCACATCCCCTCGAATTTGCCGTACGTTTGAATGATTGGCGTAGGTGGTGTCTTTCAAAGTATTGCGCGTATAGTTATCAAAAACAACGATGTGATTGTGGTCTGCCAAGCGTGCAATTAGAGTGCTGGCGATGAAGCCGGCACCGCCGGTGATGAAAATTGTTTTATTGCTAATCATTTTTTTCTGTGGACCCAGTAAATAGCCCTTGGGGTTCAACTTTGCAAGTGTCCTTGCCAGATGCCTGCGATATTAGCCTTTATCAGAGCGCGGGGCAAATGAGAAGATTAAACTGAACTCTCGTCTCTGCGATGAGGTACTGTTTTTAGATCGATTTTTAATTATCGTCTTTCCCCCAAAGGGGCTAAAAATAATATTTTCCAAAAGCAGCCTCGATAGTGGCTTGTGCGACGCGATGAATAATATTTACATCCAAATACGGGTGCATAGGCAAACCCAGCACACTTTGTGCTACCGCATCGCCCACGGGTAAAATGGCGCGGGTATCAGCTACGGCAGGTTGTTGATTCAAAGGGAGTGGATAATGCACCGCGGTGGGGATGCCAACTAGCTTCAGTTGGTCTTTCACTTGTTCGCGGTGGGGCACTTGCACGGTGTATTGTGCCCAGGCACTGGTATTGTGGGGTTCGATATGAGGCGCGGTGATAGCGAGAGGGCCATCACTTCCGCCCTCTCCTTGAAGTAGGCGAGGGCGTAATAGCGCGGTGTAATGTTTGGCCGCTTGTTGGCGGGCTGCAATTTCTTCGTCCAGGATACCTAGCTTGGGCAGCAGAATGGCGGCCTGCAGCGTGTCCAGTCGGCTATTGACGCCCACGCGGATGTGGTGGTAACGGCGGTCCTGGCCATGGCGGGCGATCTGGCGCATCACCTTGGCCAGTTCATCGTCATTAGTGAAAATAGCTCCGCCGTCCCCGTAGCAGCCCAGGGGTTTGCTGGGGAAGAAGCTGGTACAGGCGATTGAAGTCAAGTTACAACTTTTGCGGCCTTTGTAAGTGGCGCCAAAGCTTTGAGCCGCGTCTTCGATGACGGTAATGCCGTGTTTTTGGGCGACAGCGTTAATGGCGTCGTAGTCTGCACACTGGCCGTAAAGACTGACGGGGATGATGGCTTTGGTACGTGGTGTGATTGCGGCCTCCAGCAGGGCTGGATTCAAGTTGTAGGTACGCGGGTCAATGTCCACATATATGGGTTTGGCGCGCAGCAATGCCACTGTTTCTGCTGTCGCAATGTAGGTAAAACCGGGTGTTATGACTTCATCGCCCGGGCCTATGCCCAGGGCCATTTGCGCGATCTGCAGTGCGTCAGTGCCATTGGCCACAGTGATGCAGTGTTTGGCGCCAGTGTAGGCGGCCAACCTTTCTTCCAACTCGGCGACCTCAGGGCCTAGGATGTACTGCCCGTGTGCCAACACACGGGTAATCGCGGAGTCGATCTGACTTTTGATACGTGCCTGCTGGGCCTTGAGGTCGATGAAGTCAATCATGGCGTGACGTCGGCAGCTTGGTAACCGTTTGGTCTTTAAGCATATAGCGGGCCCCAGTGTGGGGGCAGGTGGCTTCACCGTGGCCTTGCAGGGGGAGCGCGAGTTGCTCGCCATATTCACTCATCCAGCCTACGTGTCGTGCGGGCACTCCCACCACCAAGGCATAGGCGCGTACGTCCTTGTTGACCACTGCGCCAGCCCCTACAAAGGCGTATTCGCCAATAGTGGTGCCGCACACAATGGTGCAGTTGGCACCCAAGGTGGCGCCTTTTTTGACCAATGTGTTGCGGAACTCGTTCTTCCGTTCGATGAATGCGCGCGGGTTGTGGACGTTGGTAAATACCATGCTTGGACCGCAAAAAACACCGTCTTCGAGCGTGACGTTGTCGTAAACGCTGACGTTGTTTTGTATCTTGCAGTGGTCGCCAATCGCAACCCGGTTGCCCACAAAGACGTTCTGGCCTAGCGTAACGCTTTTGCCAATGCGTGCACCGCTGCACACGTGAACCCAGTGCCAGATTCGCGACCCTTCGCCAATGGCTGCACCTTCGTCCACGACGGCGCTGTGATGGATGGTGGTTCTCATTTCAACCGCGACACAAACGGGTGCATTTCGCGCAGCGTGCTGATGTGCGGCATGGCTGTGCGAATGGCGTGCACAGTTTCAATACAATGGCGCGCATCTTCGAGTCCATAACCCCGGCCCGCCAGAATTTCGGCATAACTTATGGTGTGCAGGTCGGTAAAGCCGTCAGAGAACTCGAGAGGCTCTCCGCGGATGTCAATGTTACGGTAGGTTGTCTTTTTGCCTTTGACTGCATCGGGCAGGTCGTGGGCATCAATGGAAAGAAACCACCGAACCCGTGCGCGCTGGTATTCGAGATACCCGCCAGCCTTGGTTTCGCCGTTGTAATGGACTTCATTGTGCTGCAGCGCACCAAAAATGAAGTGCAGCATGTCGAAAAAATGGACGCCGATGTTGGTGGCAACGCCAAACGATTTGCGGGGGTCACCCTTCCAGCTGGCGGCATACCACTTGCCGCGCGAGGTGATGTAGGTCAGATCGACATCAAACTTGGTGTCTTGTGGGGCTGCAGCCACCTTGTCGCGTAGCCGGACAATCGCTTCGTGGTGGCGCAGTTGCAATATGTTGAATACACGTTGACCGGTTTCTTGTTCCACCCGAGCGAGCTCATCCACCATTGAGGGCGTGGGTACCAAGGGCTTCTCGCAAATCACGTCACCGCCCAGGCGCAATCCTGCCGCGATGTGCGCGTGGTGCAGATGGTTGGGGGAGCACACAGCCACGTAGTTCAGCGCCCGATCAGGGTTGCGCCTCAGCGTGTGTGCATGCTCGTAAAAGCACTCGAAGTCGGTGAAAAAATCGGCGTCCGGCGCCAAGCTGTCGATGATGCCCACGGAGTCGTTCACGTCGTAAGCGGCGGCTAAGCGATTGCCGGTGTCTTTGATGGCGCGCATGTGGCGCGGGGCTATGTAGCCAGCGGCACCGATCAGTGCAAAGTTTTTCATGGGTTCAAAGTCGGTATACGGTGAATCCCGCTTGACTCAGCTCGTCTCGGTCATACAGTGACTTGATGTCCGTCAGAACCGGGCTGGGATGGCGGCAGTAGGAGCGCAGTTGTACGGCGCTCAAGGTGCGATAACTATTGTGTCCAACAGCTACCACCAGTGCATCCACGGGGTGGGTTTCGTCCACAATGCCGAGGTTCAGGTTGTATTCATGACGCACTTCGTCTGCGCTGGCTACCGGATCGGCCACAACAACTTCTATGCCCCAGGCCTGCAACTCGTGCACCAGATCGACGACCTTGCTATTGCGGATGTCGGGGCAGTTCTCTTTGAAGGTGATGCCGAGCACTCCTACTTTGCAGCGCGGCGCATCCATGCCCGCGCGCAGCATCATCTTGATGGTATTGCGCGCAGCGTACCCCGCCATGGTGTCGTTGATGCGGCGTCCTGCCAGAATGATTTGCGGGTGGTAGCCCACTTGCTCGGCTTTATAGGTCAGGTAGTACGGGTCAACCCCGATGCAGTGGCCGCCGACTAGACCAGGGCGGAAGGGAACAAAGTTCCATTTGCTGCCAGCGGCTTCTAGAACATCCAGCGTGTCAATATTCAGTCGGTCGAAAAGCACAGAAAGCTCGTTCATCAGCGCGATGTTCAGGTCGCGCTGTGTGTTCTCGATGACTTTGGCCGCCTCTGCTACCTTGATGCTGGGTGCTTTGTAGGTGCCCGCTGTGATGATGCGGCCGTAGAGTTCATCAATGGCGTCTGCAGCTCCCGGCGTGCTGCCGCTCGTGATCTTCCGAATGCGTGTGAGGGTGTTTATCTTGTCGCCGGGGTTAACGCGCTCGGGACTGTAACCGCAAAAGAAGTCTTGGTTGAACCGGAGTCCGGACGACTGTTCTAGTACCGGCACGCAGACCTCTTCGGTGACGCCTGGATATACCGTGGATTCATAGATCACCAGGACATTCTTGCTCATGGCGCCGCCAACGGTCTGGCTTGCTTTGATGAGCAGCGACAGGTCCGGACGGTTGGCCGAATCCACGGGGGTGGGCACGGTGACAATGAATACATTGCAATCGTGCAGGTCCGCCGGGTTGGCGCTGTATTGCAACAGTCTGGCTGCCTGCAACTGCTCGACCGATGTTTCACGCGTGCGGTCATGCCCGGACTGAAGTTCATGGATGCGTTGCGGCAGTATGTCGTAGCCGATGACAGGGAGCACTTTCCCAAATTCCACGGCCAGTGGAAGGCCTACGTAGCCCAGGCCAATGACTGCAATTTTTTGGGGAATGTTGGGCTGGTGCATCATGGGCTGATTATTGTTTCTGACCGATAGCCGGGCACGATTTGATTTAACAATTGTTTCAAGGTTGCTTCATCGCCACTTTGCGCTGCCTGGTACAGAGGCTGTAGGAGCGCACGTAAATCAGGCCAGGTACGGTGCTCTTCCCTCGCCCGCAGGATGCGCGGGTGTGCGGTGGGCAAGGGGTTGTCGCCGATGAGTAATTCTTCGTAGAGCTTTTCGCCGGGGCGTAGGCCGGTGAATTCGACGGCGATGTCTGCGTCTGGGTGTTGCGCGTCGCGTACGGTCAGGCCTGATAGTGCAACCATACGCCGAGCCAGCTCCAGGATGCGGATCGGCTCGCCCATATCGAGCAGAAACAGGTCGCCGCTTTCGGCCATGGCGCCGGCCTGTAGGACAAGCTGGGCGGCCTCTGGGATGGTCATGAAATAGCGTGTGACATCTGGGTGCGTGACCGTGACGGGGCCACCCGCTGCGATTTGGCGTCGGAACAATGGAATCACGCTGCCGCTCGAACCCAGCACGTTCCCGAACCGAACCATGGAAAAGCAGGTGGGACATTGCCACTGTCCGTTGCTCAGGTGCTCTTCCTCAAAGGGCGGTTGACGGCTAGCCGCAATAGCCTGCAGAACCAACTCAGCAACACGCTTGCTTGCTCCCATGACGTTGGTGGGGCGAACAGCTTTGTCGGTGGAGACGAGTACGAAGTGAAGTGTGCCGCTCTCCAGAGCCATCTGGACCATGTTGAGCGTGCCAAAAATATTGTTCAGAACGCCCGCGCCTGCGTTGATCTCGACCATGGGTACATGCTTGTACGCAGCTGCGTGATAGATGGCGTAAGGGCGGTGTAGCCGGCAGATGTCGGCCATGCGGACGGAATCCACCACACTTGCCAGCAGCGGCAGTAGTTCACACCGAAGTTGACCCTGGTCGCGCAACGTCTGAAGTTCCTGGTGGATGAGGTACAGCGCGTGTTCGCTGTGGTCCACCAGCAGTAGGTGAGATGGACCTTCGTGGATGATCTGGCGGCATAGTTCACTTCCTATGCTTCCCCCGGCTCCAGTGACCAGAATCACTTTATCTTTTAGGTTGCGGCTCAACAGCTCGGGGTTGGCTGCCACAGGTTCACGGCCCAGCAGGTCTTCAATATCCAAGTCTTGAAAGTCTGTGACGGTGACTTTTCCGCTGGCGAGGTCTGTCAGGCCTGGCAGCGTACGTATCCGCACAGGCAAATCGCGCAGGCTTTGGATGATTTCGCGGCGGCGTTGGCGAGAAGCACTGGGCAACGCCAACAATACGTCGGTGATACCGAATCGATCAACGATTGTCGGTAGCTCTTTCGGTGCGTATACCCGGGTGCCGTTGATACTGCGCCCGGCCTTAGCAGGGTCGTCGTCGACGAAGCCCTGGAGTTGGTATTGGTGTACGCCACCAAGCCCCGCTGCAGTTTGGGCTCCTGCACTCCCTGCGCCATAGATCAGTAAGCTGCTGGACGCTTTGCCTGGTCTTCCCTTGAGCCAAAGCCAGCCAAGCGCGCGGCTGGCGCCGACCAATAGCAAGAAGATGAGTGGCTGTAGGATACCTACGCTACGTGGAACACCTTCCCACTGCACGTTCAAGAGGATGGCCAGCAGCATTGCGCCGTAGATGGCCACCGCTCTGCCCGTGGTAATGAGTGCGGTGATCCCGGTGTACCGAAAGATTGCGCGGTAGAGTCCTTGATTCACAAGAACGGGGAACGCCAGGGCGGGTGCCAGGGCGTACGCAATCCACTGTAGTCCCTCGGGCCAATGCAATGTGTCAAGCCGCAAACTGAAGGCAAGCCACATGGCAAACACGCCCATGACCGCGTCCATTGCAGCTACAAACAGCCGCTTGGCTGGGCGTGGCCACTCAAGAATATGACTCAGCAGATACGGGCCTGGGTTCATCGATTTACTGGGGCGCTATCCCTGTCCGCTCCAACACATCCCCCACCAACTCCAAGCGCACCAGCGGATTGTCCAGCTCCATCAGCCGTTGTTTCAGCTCCAGCGGCACAGGCAGTAGTTCGCACCATCGGTTCGCCACCCAGCCGCAATCATCCAGTTGCGCCGCAGTGGGGGTCAGCAGGTGGGGCATGTCCGGGTCGCGCAATTGCAGTGTGTGCAAAACCTGCGCCAAAGCGGTGGATGCCTTCTTGAGATCGTCAGGAACCGGTATCGGCAGATCTTTTTCGATGTGGCCTACATCGGCAATCCACAGGCCGTGTGGCAGGTAGTGGCGCTGGGTGATACGGAAGCGCTGGCTGCCTCGGCACAACAGCGTGATCAGACCAGGCTGGGGGGTGTCGATCTGCTCGATCACGGCCAGGGTGCCGACGTCATTGAAACGTTCCTCCGGAGCGCCGGCCTGGCGCACTTCCTGGCCGTGCGTGAGGGCGACCACGCCGAAGGGGGCTCCAGCCTGGTGGCACTTGCGCACCATGTCCAGGTAACGCACCTCAAATACCCGCAGTGCCAGCACTCCGTCAGGGAACAGAACGGAGCCCAGGGGGAAAAGCGGCAGAGACGACAAGGTAAGGGGTGGGGTCATGGACGCGTGAATGCCTTCGCCCGCTATCATCCCATGACACTGTCGGCTTTTGCTGCGCCCCACTGCTTTTGTCTCATCCATGCTCTATCAGATCGCCTCTTTCCTGCTTGATGTTGTTGGCGGCTTGCTGACCGGGGCCTGCCTCTTGCGGCTGTACATGCAGTGGCAACGGGTGCCGTTTTCCAACCCCGTCGGTGGGTTGGTGTTTGCGTTGACCGACTGGTTGATCATGCCGCTGCGCCGGGTGATACCTCCCGTGGGGCGTTGGGATGTGTCCAGCCTGGTGGCAGCGATGCTGGTCCAGCTGGTGCAGTACGCGTTGTTGACGTTGCTGCTGGGAGCTGGCTCGGCGTGGGCATGGTTACCCTGGCTGGCCTTGTTCGGGCTGCTGCGCGTGGCGGTCTCGGGGCTGATCGGCCTGTTGATCGTCTATGCGGTCCTGTCCTGGATACAAGGCGGTCGTTCGCCCCTGGCCGATGTGATTGCGCGCTTGTGCGAGCCAGTGTTGCGACCATTTCGCCGGGTGATTCCGCTGATGGGTGGCTTTGATCTGTCACCCTTGGTGGCGCTGGTGGTGCTGCAGGTCGCGATGATCGTTTTGGGCCATTTGCAGGCCAGTGTGATGCGTTGAAGCACCAAAAGGCCTGATGTGCTAGTCGTGCATGTCTTGTTTGCTATTGAAAATATAGCATTGGCGGGCGGATGGTAGGCCCGACCCAGTCCCCTCGCGAGGACTGGGTGTTGTTCACATCACCGCATCGGCGGGCAGTCGCTGCAGCATGGCCAAGCTGCTGGCCACGGTGTTGCGCAGTTCACGGCGGTCGCAGATGAAGTCCACGGCGCCCTTGGTCTGCAGGAATTCGGCGCGCTGAAAGCCCTCGGGCAGGGTCACACGCACGGTGGATTCGATCACTCGGGGGCCGGCAAAGCCAATCAGGGCCTTGGGCTCGGCAATCACGATGTCGCCCACAAAGGCAAAGCCAGCGCTCACGCCGCCCATGGTCGGGTCGGTCAGCACGCTGATGTAGGGCAGGCCCTTCTTGGCCAGGCGGGTGAGGGCCGCGTTGGTCTTGGCCATCTGCATGAGCGACAGCAGGCCTTCTTGCATGCGCGCGCCGCCGGTGGCGGTGAAGCAGATGAAGGGTACTTTTTGCTCGATGGCGGTTTCCACGCCGCGCACGAAGCGCTCGCCCACCACGGACCCCATGGAGCCGCCCATGAAGTCGAACTCGAAGCAGGCGGCGACCACGTTGATGCTCTTGACGGCACCGCCCATCACGATGAGGGCGTCGGTCTCGCCGGTGTTCTCCAGGGCTTCCTTCAGGCGCTCGGGGTACTTGCGGCTGTCCTTGAACTTGAGGGCGTCCACGGGCAGCACTTCCTGGCCGATTTCATAGCGGCCTTCGGCGTCCAGAAACGCATCCAGGCGCGCACGGGCGCCGATGCGGTGGTGGTGGCTGCAGTGGGGGCAGACGTTCTGGTTCTGTTCCAGATCGGCCTTGTAGAGCACCGTTTCGCAGCTCGGGCACTTGATCCACAGGCCTTCGGGCACCTGGCGGCGCTCGGTGGGGTCGGTTTGCTGGATTTTGGCGGGCAGAAGTTTCTCGAGCCAGGACATGGTGTTCTCCTCTTCATTGGCGCGACCTGTTGCAAAGCCCGTGGGCACTTGCGGGGCAGGCCGGGTGTGAATCTGTCGGCGCACCCCGCAGGATGCGCCGGGCTGCATTATGCGACTAGGCGTCCAGGGCCTTGCGGATGCCGCGCAGGAAGTCGATGGTCAGGGGCACCACCTTGGCGTGCTCCTGGTCTTCAATCAACTGGATGATGCGGCTGCCGATGACCACGGCGTCGGCCACCTTGCCGATGGCCTGGGCGGTGGCTGCGTCGCGGATGCCGAAGCCCACACCCACGGGAATGGTCACATGCTGTCGGATGCGGGGCAGCATCTGCTCCACGGCCGCCGTGTCCAGCGCGCCTGAGCCGGTCACGCCCTTGAGCGACACGTAGTACACATAGCCGCTGGCCACACGCGCTACCTGGGCCATGCGCTCGTCCGTGCTGGTGGGAGCCAGCAGGAAGATCAGGTCCATGTCATGCGCGCGCAGGCTAGCAGCAAAGGCTTCGCATTCTTCGGGCGGATAGTCCACGATGAGCACGCCGTCCACGCCCGCTGCCGCGGAGTCGCGCACAAACGCGGCGTCACCGTGCTTCTGGTCGTAGCGTTCCACGGGGTTGGCATAGCCCATCAGCACCACGGGCGTGGTGTTGTTGCGCTTGCGGAACTCGCGCACATGGTCCAGCACTTGAACCATGCCAATGCCCAGGCTGAGGGCCTTTTCGCCCGCTTTCTGGATCACCGGGCCATCGGCCATGGGGTCGGAAAATGGCACGCCCAGCTCAATCACGTCGGCACCGGCCTCGACCATGCCATGCATGAGCGCGGGGGTGATGTCAGCGAACGGGAAACCGGCGGTCACATAAGGAATCAGCGCCTTACGGCCCTGCGCCTGCAGGGCAGAGAAGGTGGATGCGATACGGCTCATTTATTTCACCACCTTGATGGGTTGCTCGCCGCCCTTGACAGACTGCCCCTGGCAGCTGGGTCGGCAGTAAAAGTCGGCGCCGCTCAGATCGGCCACGGTGCCGATGTCCTTGTCGCCCCGGCCCGAGAGGTTGACCAGGATCGACTGGTCTGGGCGCATGGTTTTGGCCAGCTTCATGGCGTAGGCCATGGCATGGCTGGATTCGAGTGCGGGGATGATGCCCTCGGTGCGACACAGGTAGTGGAAGGCTTCCAGCGCCTCCTGGTCGGTGATGCCGACGTATTCGGCGCGGCCAATCTCCTGCAACCAGGCGTGCTCCGGGCCCACCCCGGGATAGTCCAGGCCCGCGCTGATGCTGTGGGTTTCGGTGATCTGGCCGTTGTCATCCTGCAGGATGAAGGTGCGGTTGCCATGCAGCACGCCCGCGCTGCCTTTCTGCAGCGATGCCGAGTGCTTGCCCGACTCCAGGCCTTCGCCTGCGGCTTCGACGCCGATGAGGCGCGTTTTCTCGAACGGGATGTAGGGGTGGAAGATGCCCATGGCGTTGCTGCCACCGCCCACGCAGGCAATCACGGCGTCAGGCTGATTGCCCAGCACCTTTTGCTCGGCCAGCATGGCAGGCATCTGCTCGATGCATTCCTTACCGATCACGCTCTGGAAGTCGCGCACCATCATGGGGTAGGGGTGCGGGCCCGCCACCGTGCCGATGATGTAGAAGGTGTTGTCCACATTCGCCACCCAGTCGCGCATGGCGTCGTTCAGGGCGTCCTTCAGGGTCCTGCTGCCCGATTCCACGGGCACCACGGTAGCACCCAGCAGCTTCATGCGGTACACGTTGGGGCTTTGACGCTTGACATCCTCGGCGCCCATGTAGACCACGCATTCCAGGCCGTAGCGCGCGCAGATGGTGGCGGTGGCCACGCCGTGCTGGCCGGCGCCGGTCTCGGCAATCACACGGGGCTTGCCCATGCGCTTGGCCAGCATGGCCTGGCCGATCACGTTATTGATCTTGTGCGCGCCCGTGTGGTTCAGGTCTTCGCGCTTGAGGTAGATCTGCGCGCCGCCCATTTCGCGGCTGGTGCGCGCTGCGTGGTAGACGGGGGAGGGGCGGCCGACGAAGTGCTTGAGTTCGTAATGGAATTCGGCCAAAAACTCAGGGTCATTCTGGTAGCGCGCGTAAGCCTCGCGCAGTTCCTGGATGGCGTGGGTCAGGGTTTCGCTGACGAAGCTGCCGCCATACGGGCCGAAATGCCCGGAGGCATCAGGTTGCTGATAGGAATTCATGGGGGTTCTTTGCAAGTTGGGCATCGGCCGCACGCACGGCGGCAACGAAACGTTGAATCTTCACGGCGTCCTTGATGCCCTTGATGGGCTTGCCATCAGGGCCATCGGCTTCGACGCCGGAGCTGACATCAACCGCCAGCGAGTAGCCTCGCGGGCGGACTTGCAAAATGCCATCGGTCACGTTTGCAGGCGTGAGTCCACCAGACAAAACGAGGTGAGAGCTGACGCTTGGTGGAAGGAGTGACCAATGGAATGCCTTGCCGCCGCCGCCAAAACCTTCGACATGGGCGTCGAGCAGGATGGCCTGGGCGTGAGAGTAATCGTGCGCATATTTTACGAGGTCAAACTGTGCCGCTCCGTCACCGAGGGGAATTCGGGCGGCGCGCAGGTAGGGGCGCGCGCCTTGGCTGGTGGCGGCGAGGCAGTCCTGGGGTGTCTCATCACCATGAAATTGCACGGTGGCGCCGGCAATCATTGTGCTGGCTGCTATCACATTAGGAGTGGACTCGTTCACGAACAGCAGTACGGGCGTGACAAACGGCGGCAGGCGACGGGCCAACTGTGCGGCCCGCTGGGGGGTGACCGCGCGTGGGCTGGGGGCGTAGAGCACAAAGCCGACCGCGTCGGCGCCTGCAGCCACGGCTGCATCCACGTCTTCCTCGCGGGTCAGCCCGCAGATCTTGATGCGGGTGCGAACGTTGGCGGACGCCTGCAAAGGGGCGTGGAGGCGTTGGCTGGCAGCGGTGGTGGTGGCGGTCGGAGCAATGGCCTGGTTCATGGAAGCCAATCATACGCAGCCGTGCGCTGGGGCAGCCCCCAGACGGCGTCGTAGACGGGCCCTTGAAAGTACAGCCCGTCCGGTGAGAACGTCGGTGCCGCCACCTTGCGCGACCGGGCGGCGAGCACCTGGGCCATCCACTCAGGAGGCTGCGTGCCCTGACCGATGGCGATCAGGCAGCCCATGATGTTGCGGATCATGTGGTGCAAGAAGGCGTTGGCTTCGAATTCGAACCGCCAGTAACAGGGGCTCCAGCCCAGCTCCGGGTGCGGGGCGGTCGCGCCCCGCCGCACGATATCGATGCGGTGCAAGGTCTTGACGGGGGTCTTGGCCTGGCAGGCAGACGCGCGAAACGAGGTGAAGTCGTGCTCGCCCAGCAGGCAATCGGCCGCTTGCCGCATGGCATCGTGGTCCAGCGGGTGAAACACCCAGCCCACCCGCCCGGCATCTACGCTGGGCCGGACCGGGGACTGCAACAGCACATAGGCGTAGCGCCGCGCCACGGCACTGGCGCGCGCGTGAAAGTGGTCGGGTACGGCCTGCGCCCACTGGACCGCAATGTCGGGTGGCAAGAAGGTATTGGTGCCTCGGACCCAGGACGCGGGGGGGCGATTGAGGGGGGTGTCAAAGTGGACCACCTGCATCAGTCCGTGTACCCCGGCATCGGTACGGCCTGCGCACAGCGTGCTGACAGGATGCGTAGCAAAGCGGCCCAGGGCCGCTTCGAGTTTGTCCTGTACGGTGTTGCCAGACAGCTGACTTTGCCAGCCACTGTACGCCTGGCCGTTGTAGCTGACACCCAGCGCCACCCGGGTCATGGGGTGGCCTGGAGAAGTGCTGGGGGCTGGATCAGCGCCAGAACTGGGCGGCATCAGCCCAGTTCGGCCAGCATGCGCTGGGCGCGGGTCTTGAGGGCTCCGCTGGACTCCGCCACAACCTCTTCAATCAGCGTGCGGGCTCCATCGGTATCGCCAATGGCGTTGAACTCTTCGGCCAGCGCAAGCTTGGTGGCCAGTGGGTCGTCCTGCGCTGCTGCCGAGCCATCGTCGGTGAATTCTGGTGCAGGGGCCGGGGCTTTGGCGGCAGGCGCCGCCATGGGCTTGGAGGGAGCGTTCAGGTCCAGCGACAGGTCGCCCAGATCAAACTCCATCGGGCCGGAATCCTGGGGCTCGCCGCTCAGCGGCATGGGGCCCGAGGGCGCCATGGTCAGGTCGTCGCTGCTGGGGAAGTCCAGGTTGGCAACCGGCGGCGGTGCCATCGCAGGGCTGGGAGCGATGTCCTGGCTGCTCCAGGCGGCTGTGGGCTCGTCGGGAAGGCTGGGCAGGTCGAATTCGGGGTGCAGCGTCTGGGGCTCGTTGGCCTCGCTGTGGCTGTTGGCTGCGGCGGCGGCCGCTGCAGCGGCAAAGCCACCGGCTGGTGCGGGGGGAGCGTCCGTCAGCGCGTCATCGGGAAGGTCCAGATCCAAGTCCAGATCCAGGTCTGGCGGCAGGGCGGCTGCAGGGGCTCCTGCGCCGGAGAAGGTGCTGGGGAATCCGCCCGGTGGCACGGAGGGGGATTCGTCCTCGCCCATGCCAGGGCGGCCGCCGGGTTGGTACAGACGGTTTTCTGGCTCCAGATCGCGCCCGAGTTCGGCAATGCGGTTCCAGTCAGGCCCTTCGCCCTGGGTCAGCTTGAACACTTCACCCGCAACGGCCTCCAGGGCTTTGCGGTCTTGGCGCTTGGCGTAAATTTCACCCAGCTTGACGTGTACGGAGACGCGGCCGGGATTGTGGCGTACGGCTTCTTTCAGGATTTCTTCGGCCTGGAGGTCGCGGCCATAGGCCAGATAGACGTCTGCTTCAGCCACAGGGTCTACGTCGCCGCCCGCGTCCAGCTGGCTGGGCGAATAGGCCATGGACGAACCGGTGGTCATGTCGCTGTTGGCGGTATCCACGCGCTGGCCGCCGCTGGCACCAAAGAAGGAGTCGGGCTGAATGCGGCTTTCGAGGAAGGAACTGTCCACCCCGCCGTTCTGGCGACGGCGCTGCACCAGGCGGTATGCGCCAAAACCGAGCAGACCAGCTACCAGAATGCCGCCACCGATGGGCAGCAGCGGGTCGTCCATGAGGGTGGACAGGAAGCCTGGCTCTTCCACGGGAGCGGGAGCAGATTTGGGAGCCGGTGCTGGCTTGGGGGCCGGTGCTGGTGCAGATGCCTCTGCGGCGGGCGCCGAGGCCGCCGCTTCCGCTGCCACTGCGGTATCTGCCGGGGTGCTGGCCGCCGCTGTGGGGGCAGATGCCGGGGTTTCGGGAGCCGGTGGTGCGGTCGGCGTTGCGGGAACGGCTGGGGCCTGCACGGCCACCCCTGCAGGAGTGCTGGCCGCACCGGCTGCGGCTGGCGCAGGGCTGCTGCCGGCGGCTGCAGATGCCGCGCTCAGCTTGTTCAGATCGGTGATGTTCTTGGACAACTCCGCCATCCGGGTGGCGGATTCATTGGCCTGTTTGTCCTTGGCGACTTGTTCTTCAGCCGCCTTTTGGCCCTTGACCGAGCCCTTGGACAGGGTGAGTTTGTCGGGTGCCGCCGTCGCGGGCTTTTTGTCTTCGACGCGTGTCTGGACGGTGCCGGAGGCGGATCGCTGGGCCGCAGCCACCTCGGTCGAAGGGGCTGCACCGGCAAGCTTGCGGCGGAAGTCGTTGAAGTCGCGGGCCTGCGCAGTCAGAATCTGACGCGCCTCCGGGGCCGTCGTGGACTGGGCCGTGGCCTGATCGGGCATCTGCAGCACAGCACCCGCCTTCAGGCGGTTGACGTTGCCCTGGATGAAGGCGTCCGGGTTAGTGCGCATCATCGCCACCAGCATCTGGTCGAGCGAGACGCCTGCAGGTTTGTATGCGTTCGCAATCCGGCCTGCGGTATCACCCGCTTGCACTGCAACGCCATCTGCCGGTGCCGGGCGTGGTGCTGCTGCAGCGCGGGGCGTGGCTGGTGCGGCCGCTGGCTCGGTAGCGCGGGTCGCTGCTGCGGAGCGCGCTGCAGGTACCTGGGGCGCGGTGGGGGCCGAAATCTGGGGGGCAGCTGTGACGGCAGGCGCGGCACGGCGCATGCTTGGAGGGTCAAACAGCATGGTGTAACTGCGAACGATACGGCCGGAGCCCCAGTTGGCGTCCAGTACCAGATCCAGGAAGGGCTCGTTCACAGGCCGGTCGCTCGACAGGCGCAACACGGCGGTGCCGTCGGCACGGCGCTGCAGCTGGATCTGCAGGTTGTTCATGGTCTGTGTGTATTCCATGCCCTGGGCACGGAAGACCTCAGGCGTTGCCATCGTGGCACGCAGCGAGTCGGCTTCGGCGGGAGTGATCTGTGGCAGGTCGATTTCAGCGCGCAGGGGCTCGCCCAGGGCAGACTGCACGGTGATGCGGCCCAATGCCAGCGCAGACGCGTCGCTGGTGTAGAAGCCAGCGCAAGCCACGGCAGCCGCCGCCAGGACAGAAAATTTCCAACGATGCATGTTTGCCAACAACTGATTAGGATTTTTTGCGGCTCGGACGAGCGGTGCTTTTGTTCTCATGGTCTGGTCCCGCCCCGGCGCGTGAAAATATGTAAAAAGCACCATAGCATCAATGTTTTGCACTGACAAGCTGAGGTGGCTCCGAAGCTTTGAGAGGGGTCCCGGCGCCCCAAATTGGGGCGTGAGGATGTTGCCAATTGCCAACGTCACGTAACCGAGTGTGTCTGTCGCTTCAGACGTAAAAAAGCGCGCGCAACGGAGTTGCGCGCGCTTTTTGAGGCGGGGTGATCAGGCGTCGAGCAGGATGCGCAGCATGCGGCGCAGGGGCTCTGCAGCACCCCACAGCAACTGGTCACCAATGGTGAAGGCGCCCACATACTCGGGGCCCATGGCCAGTTTGCGGATGCGGCCCACAGGGATGGTCATGGTGCCGGTGACGGCCACAGGGGTCAGGTCCTTGATGGTGGCTTCGCGGGTGTTAGGTACCACCTTCACCCACTCATTGTCCGCAGCGATCATGGCTTCCAGGTCGGCCACAGGCACGTCTTTCTTGAGCTTGAAGGTCAGGGCCTGGCTGTGGCAGCGCATGGCGCCCACGCGCACGCAGAAGCCGTCCACGGGAATGGCCGCAGAGCCGAAGCCCTCGCCCAGTCCGAGGATCTTGTTGGTCTCGGCCATGCCCTTCCATTCTTCCTTGGACATGCCGTTGCCCAGGTCCTTGTCGATCCAGGGGATCAGGCTACCGCCCAGGGGCACACCAAAGTTGGCGGTTTCTGCGCCGGTCAGTGCGCGCTGCTTGGCGATGACCTTGCGGTCGATTTCCAGGATGGCGCTCTTGGGGTCGTCGAGCAACGCCTTCACTTCGGCGTTCAGCGTGCCGTACTGCGTGAGCAGCTCGCGCATGTGTTGGGCGCCGCCGCCCGAGGCCGCCTGGTAGGTCTGGGTGCTCATCCACTCGACCAGGCCGGCCTTGTAGAGTGCGCCCACGCCCATCAGCATGCAGCTCACGGTGCAGTTGCCGCCCACCCAGTTCTTACCGCCGTTGGCCAGCGCGTCCTTGATGACGGGCATGTTCACGGGGTCCAGGATGATGACCGCGTTCTTTTCCATGCGCAGGGTGGAGGCGGCGTCGATCCAGTGGCCGTTCCAGCCCGCAGCGCGCAGCTTGGGGAAGACTTCGGTGGTGTAGTCGCCGCCTTGTGCGGTGATGATGATGTCGCAGCGCTTCAGGGCGTCGATGTTGAAGGCGTCTTGCAGGGTGGTTTCGTTCTTGGCCTGTGCGGGGGCCTTGCCGCCCGCGTTGGACGTGGAGAAGAACAATGGCTCGATCAGGTCGAAGTCTTTTTCCTCGACCATGCGGTCCATCAACACCGAGCCGACCATGCCGCGCCAGCCGACCAAACCTACCAACTTGCTCATTTCAACGCCCCTTTCAGATTAAGAAACAGTGCCAGACCAGACTGTTTGCCCCGGCTCGTCTGGCCGGGAGAGGGCGCACGACGGTACCGGAGCTGGATCAGCCCTTAATAATGGTCGTGGTTTTGGTGGTGATTGCGCGCACAGCCACGCCTGCCAGGGCGGCAGTAGCGGTGTTCAGGGTGAACGGGCGGGCGGCAAACATCATCGCGATTGTAATGGATAGAGTCTTGCACGGGGCTTGCAGCGTTGCTTGGGCACCCAGCGCAGCCCGGGTTTGATGTGCCGGCCAGCCAGACGGGTGTGTGAATCGGTACCCCGCAATAAGAAAGGCGACCACAGAGGGCCGCCTTCTCGGTCACGCAACGCGCCGCCGCTGGGGGCAGGAAGGCGCGGGAGTCTGGGGCCGGTCAGCCTCTGAGCGCGCGCACCACCGCGTCGCCCATTTGCTGCGTGCCGACCTTGGTCGTGCCTTCGCTGTAGATGTCGGGCGTACGCAGGCCCTGGGCCAGCACCTTTTGCACCGCGGCTTCGATGCGCTGGGCGGCTTCCTCCTGGTTCAGACTGAAGCGCAGCATCATCGCGGCGGACAGGATGGTGGCCAGCGGGTTGGCCACGCCCTTACCAGCGATGTCGGGCGCGCTACCGTGGCTGGGTTCGTACAGACCCTGGTTGCTGCTGTTCAGGCTGGCTGAGGGCAGCATGCCGATGGACCCGGTGAGCATGGAGGCTTCGTCCGACAGGATGTCGCCAAACATGTTGCCCGTCACGACCACGTCAAACGCCTTGGGAGCCTTGACCAGTTGCATGGCGGCGTTGTCCACATACATGTGCTGCAGTTCCACGTCGGGGTACTGCTGGCCCACTTCGGTCATCACGTCCTTCCAGAACTGGAAGGTTTCGAGCACGTTGGCCTTGTCGACGCTGGTGACCTTCTTGCTCCGCTTGCGGGCGGCCTGGAAGGCGACGTGGGCGATACGCTCGATCTCGGGGCGGCTGTAGCGCATGGTGTCGAAGGCTTCCTCGGCACCGGGGAAGTGGCCGTCGGTGGCCACGCGGCGGCCACGGGGCTGGCCGAAATAGATGTCGCCGGTCAGCTCGCGGATGATGAGGATGTCCAGGCCCGCGATCAGTTCAGGCTTGAGGCTGGAGGCGCCCACCAGCTGCTCGTAGCAGATGGCGGGGCGGAAGTTGGCGAACAGGCCCAGGTTTTTGCGCAGGCCCAGGATGGCCTGCTCGGGGCGCAGGGGGCGGTCGAGCTTGTCGTACTTCCAGTCGCCCACAGCGCCGAACAGGATGGCGTCGGCCTCCTTGGCGAGCTTGAGGGTGGACTCGGGCAGCGGGTGGCCGTGGGCGTCGTACGCCACGCCACCCACGAGGGCGGATTCCATCTCGAAGGGAAGCTCCAGCGCTTCGAGCACCTTCACGGCTTCAGAGACGATTTCTGTGCCAATGCCGTCACCCGGCAGAACTGCGATTTTCATGAATGTTGCTTTGTTTTTGATAGCTGCTAGCGCAGATGGATGAAGCGCTAGCAGCCAATTTGGCTGAAATTTAGTGGATCACGACACCATGGTGTGTGCCAGCCAGGGCTTGGTAGCCAGGCGTTGGGCTTCAAAGGCCTTGATCTTGTCGGATTGGCGCAGGGTCAGACCGATGTCGTCAAAACCGTTGAGCAGGCAGTACTTGCGGAAAGCCTGCACGTCGAACGGAATCTCTTCGCCTTGGGGGCGAACAATCACCTGGCGCTCCAGGTCGATGGTGAGCTGGTAGCCGGGGAAGGCCGCCACTTCGTCGAACAGCTGGGCCACGGTGGCCTCGGGCAGCACGATGGGCAGCAGGCCGTTCTTGAAGCAGTTGTTGAAGAAGATGTCGGCAAAGCTGGGGGCAATCACGGCGCGAAATCCGTACTGGTCCAGCGCCCAGGGCGCGTGTTCGCGGCTGGAGCCGCAGCCGAAGTTCTTGCGCGCCAGCAGGACGGAGGCGCCCGCATAGCGCGGCTGGTTCAGCACGAAGTCGGGGTTGGGCTTGCGGCTGGCGGGGTCCTGGCCGGGCTCGCCGTGGTCCAGGTAGCGCCATTCGTCAAACAGGTTCACGCCAAAGCCGGTCTTCTTGATCGACTTGAGGAACTGCTTGGGGATGATCGCGTCGGTGTCTACGTTCTCGCGGTCCATGGGGGCCACAAGGCCCTTGATCAAGGTGAATTTTTGCATGGCGGTACGGGTTACTTGGCAGCGCGCTCGATGGCGCTGCCGGCTTTGCCAATGTCCTGGCCCACACCCTTGACGGTGTTGCAGCCAGCCAGCACAAAGGCCAGCGACAGGGCGATGAGGGTGGCGGTCTTTTTCATGACAAGGCTCCTTCAGGCAAATTGACGAATATCCACAAAGTGGCCATGCACGGCCGCGGCGGCTGCCATGGCGGGGCTCACCAGGTGGGTGCGGCCACCGGCGCCCTGGCGGCCTTCAAAGTTGCGGTTGCTGGTGGATGCGCAACGCTCGCCGGGCTCCAGGCGGTCGGCGTTCATGGCCAGACACATGCTGCAGCCGGGCTCGCGCCACTCGAAGCCTGCGGCCACGAAGATCTTGTCCAGGCCTTCGCGCTCGGCCTGTTCCTTGACCAGGCCCGAACCGGGCACCACCATCGCCAGCTTGACGTTGCTGGCCACCTTGCGGCCCAGGTTCTTCACCACGGCAGCGGCTTCGCGCATGTCTTCGATGCGGCTGTTGGTGCAACTGCCGATGAACACCTTGTCGATGGTGATGTCGTTGATCGGCTTGCCGGGTTGCAGGCCCATGTAGGTCAAGGCGCGCTCGATGGCGCCACGCTTGTTGGCGTCCTTTTCCTTGTCGGGGTCGGGCACGCGGGCATCCACGCCCAGCACCATCTCGGGCGAGGTGCCCCAGGTGACCTGCGGCACGATCTCTGCAGCGTCGAGCTTGACGACGGTGTCGAACTTGGCATCGGCGTCAGAGTGCAGCGTCTTCCAGTAGGCCACGGCCTGGTCCCATTCCACGCCCGTGGGCGACAGGGGGCGGCCCTTGACGTATTCGATGGTCTTGTCGTCCACCGCCACCAGACCGGCGCGTGCGCCGCCTTCGATGGCCATGTTGCACACGGTCATGCGGCCTTCCATGCTCATCGCGCGGAATACGGAGCCGGCGAATTCAATGGTGTAGCCCGTGCCACCCGCCGTGCCGATCTTGCCGATGATGGCCAGTACCACGTCCTTGGGCGTCACGCCCTTGGCCAGCGTGCCGTCCACCTGCACCAGCATGTTCTTGGCCTTCTTGGCCAGCAGGGTTTGCGTGGCCATCACGTGCTCGACCTCGGAGGTGCCGATGCCGTGGGCCAGTGCTCCGAACGCGCCGTGCGTGCTGGTGTGGCTGTCGCCGCAGACCACGGTCATGCCGGGCAGGGTGGCGCCGTTTTCAGGGCCGATCACGTGCACGATGCCCTGGCGCTTGTGCATGAAGGGGAAGAACGCCGCCGGTGTGATCTGTGCGATGTTGTCGTTCAGCGTGGTGATCTGTTCCTTGCTGATCGGGTCAGTGATGCCGTCGTAGCCGTTTTCCCAGCCCGTGGTGGGCGTGTTGTGGTCGGCGGTGGCCACGATGGAGCTCATGCGCCACACCTTGCGACCGGCTTCGCGCAGGCCTTCAAACGCCTGGGGGCTGGTGACCTCGTGCACCAGGTGGCGGTCGATGTAGAGGATGGAGGTGCCGTCCTCTTCGGTGTGGACGACATGCTCGTCCCAGATCTTGTCGTACAGGGTGCGTCCCATGGCGTGGCTTTCTTTCTGCTTTCAGGTGGGTGATTGGATTTTAGTGTCGGGGGCTGGGTGCGTCGGGGCGGGTTCTGCCCGGGGTGAGAGGTGTTCCACCAGCAAGCGCGCCGTGACAGGCAAGGCATCAAAGTCGCGGGCCACCACCCGCAGCTCGCGGTGGGCCCAGGCATCGGTCAACGGGATGGCCTGCAGATTGCCCACGCCGCGCATCAGCGCAAACGCCCGGTCGGGCAGCAGGCCCACGCCCAAGCCGTTGTCGATCATGCGGCACATGGCGTCCAGCCCGGTGACCTGGATGCGCTGGCGCAGCGGGCGCCCGGCGGCAGCGGCGGCTGCGCGCATGGCCAGGCTGATGCTGCTATTGGCGTGCAGGCCTACGATGTCCCAATCCAGGATTTCTTCAAAATTGATAGCATTCAGCGCAGATAAATCGTGCGCCCGGGGCACAACCAGCACCAAATTGTCGGCACGGTAGGGGCGGCTTTGCAGTGCAATGACGCCCCCGCTGTTCGCCATGCCGATATTGCAGATGCCCAGGTCGGCGGCGCCTTCTTGCACGGCGTGCAGCACGTCGCTGGAGAGGTGCTCCTGCAGGTCGATCTTGATCTGGCTGTGCTCGCGCGCAAAGGCGCCCAGGTCTTCTGGCAGAAACTGGAAGATGGCGGAGATGTTGGCGTGCATGCGCACATGGCCGCGCACGCCGTCGGCGTATTCGCTCAGTTCGCCTTGCATGCGCTCCAGGCCGAACAGTACGGTGCGCGCATGGTGCAGCAGGCTCTCGCCAGCGGGCGTGAGGGTCACGCCCCGGCTGTGGCGGTAGAGCAGCGCGGTGTCCACGGCCGTTTCCAGGTCCGACAGGCGCTTGCTGACGGCCGATGCCGCAATGAACTCGCGCTCGGCCGCGCGACCAATGCTGCCGAGCTCGCACACCGCCACAAACAGTTGCAGCGAGGTGAGGTCGATACGGCGCGCAAAACTGCGCTCGGAGCTTTTCATGGTGGGGGCGGAGTCTTCTTGCTTTGAGAAGACTGGTTATTTTCCACCTATTATTTTGCCCTTGTCATCGCTGAATGCGATGGCATTCATCGTGCAAGGGCGATGAAACCTCAAAAAGTGAGCTGCTCACGCTCCGTTGAAATGCATTTCAGGTGTTTTTGTCCAGAAACCCAATGGATGCGTGCGCTGGCAGCTCATCTTTTTGATGCATTGCGGTGGGGGTGCACCTTATGCGGGCAATGTGCTGTCATGTTCCGGCACGGCGGCCCGCCAGCGCAGTTCGTGCTCAATGCGCTGGCGCAGCATGTCGGCGGCGCCCATTTCGCCGTGCACCACATACACCTGGTCGGGCGCGTGGCCCATGCTGCGCAGCCAGGCAATGAGCTGGTTGCCGTCGGCATGGGCCGACGCGGAAGACAGTTTGACCACCTCGGCGCGAACGGCCACGTCCTGGCCGTGGATGCGGATGGTCTTTTCGCCCTCTGCCAGGCGCGCGCCACGGGTGCCCGGCGCCTGGTGGCCCGTCAGGATGATCATGTTGCGGTGGTCGCCCGCGTGCAGCGCCAGGTGGTGCAGCACACGGCCCCCGGTGGCCATGCCACTGGCCGACAGGATGACCATGGGACCATGCAGCCGGGCCAGGCCCTTGGATTGCTCGGGCGTCTGGACCATGGTGGCACCATGCTCCAGCGCCTGCACCTCGCGGCCGCTCAGGCGGTGCTCTTGCATGTGGTGCTGGAACAGCCCGGTCGTGCTGACAGCCATGGGGCTGTCCAGGAAGACCTTGAGCGATGCGGGCACCACGCCCTGCGCTTTCAGCAAGCCAATCGCATGCAGCACCACCTGCGCTCGGCCCACGGCGAACACCGGCACCACGGCAATACCGCCGCGCGCTGCCAGGCGCTGCAGCGCGGGGCCCAGCTCTTCGAGCAGGCCCTCGGGCGGGTGCTCGCGGTCGCCGTAGGTGGACTCAATGAGCACCGTGTCGGCCTGGGGGGGCGCGTCGGGCGGGTTCATGAGCAGGTCATCGGGCCGGCCCAGGTCCCCCGAGAACAGGATGCGCTTGCCGCCTACCTCCAGCAGCACGCTGGCCGCACCCAGGATGTGGCCAGCCGGCGAAAACGTCACGCGCCAGCCGGGCAAAGGCTCGAAGGCTTTGTGAAAGGGATGGATCTGGAACTGCTTGAGGCAGTGCAGCGCATCCAGCCGGGTATAGAGGGGCAGGGCGGGGCTGTGGCTGCTGAGCTGGTGGCGGTTGAGGAAGGCCGCGTCTTCTTCTTGCAGATGCCCGCTGTCAGGCAGCAGGATGGTGCACAGGTCGCGCGTACCGGGCGTGCAGTGGATGGCATGGGTGTAGCCATCGCGTGCCAGCAGTGGCAGGTAGCCGCTGTGGTCCAGATGGGCATGGGTCAGCACCACGGCGTCGATCTGGTGCGGCGTGACGGGCTGGGGCTGCCAGTTGCGCAGCCGCAGCTGCTTGTAGCCCTGGAACAGGCCGCAATCGACCAGCAGGCTTTTGCCGTTGTAGCGCACCAGGTATTTGGAGCCGGTGACGGTGCCGGAGCCTCCCAGGAAAGTGATGTTGACGTTCATAGGTCCAAACTCCCGGGTGATCATCGATAGAACCCATCCTACTTTGCCGATCGCGCTGGTGGACGTTGCCAGGGAGTTTCTTGCCCTGCATCAAGAAAAAAACCGCCTGGGGCCAAAGGCCCCAGGCGGTTTTCGGTGGGAGACCGGGGTGCGGTCAACTGAAGAAGTTCTTCAACCGGTCCGTCCAGCTCTCGCCGCTGGGCGAATGGCGTGCTCCGCCTTTCTTGAGGGAGTCCTCCAGCTCGCGCAGCAGCTTGCGCTGGTGCTCGGTGAGCTTGACGGGCGTTTCGACCGCAATGTGGCAGTACAGGTCGCCGGGGTAGCTGGCGCGCACACCCTTGATGCCCTTGCCGCGCAGGCGGAACTGCTTGCCGGCCTGCGTGCCCTCGGGGATATCGATCGCGGCCTTGCCCGCCAGCGTGGGCACCTCGATCTCGCCACCCAAAGCGGCCGTGATGAAGCTCACAGGCACCTGGCAGTGCAGGTCGTCGCCATCGCGCTCGAAGATGTCGTGCTTCTTCAGGCGGATCTCGATGTACAGGTCGCCCGGTGGGCCACCATTGGTGCCTGGCTCGCCGTTGCCGGTGGAGCGGATGCGCATGCCATCGTCGATGCCGGCGGGGATCTTCACTTCCAGCGTCTTTTGCTTCTTGAGCTTGCCCTGGCCGTGGCAGGTCGTGCAGGGCTCAGGAATGATCTTGCCCGTGCCGCGGCAGTGGGGGCAGGTCTGCTGCACGCTGAAGAAGCCCTGGCGCATCTGCACCGTGCCCGCACCCTGGCAGGTGCCGCAGGTCTTGGCGCTGGTGCCGGGCTTGGCGCCGCTGCCGTGGCAGGTGTCGCAGGTGTCCCACGAGGGGATGCGGATCTGCGCGTCCTTGCCACGTGCGGCTTCTTCCAGCGTGATCTCCATGGCGTAGCTGAGGTCAGAGCCCCGGTACACCTGACGGCCACCGGCTCCACGCCCGCGTCCGCCTTGCTGGCCGAACATGTCGCCAAAGATGTCGCCAAACGCCTCGGCAAAGCCGCCAAACCCTTCCGCACCCGCACCGCCGGGCCCGCGCATGTTGGGGTCCACCCCGGCATGGCCGTACTGGTCGTATGCAGCACGCTTTTGCGGGTCGGAGAGCATCTCGTAGGCCTCCTTGGCCTCCTTGAACTTCTCTTCAGCAGGCTTGGCCGCATCACCCTGGTTGCGGTCAGGGTGGTGCTTCATCGCCAGCTTGCGATAGGCCTTCTTGATTTCTTCGTCCGAGGCGTTTTTTGGAACGCCCAGGATTTCGTAAAAGTCTCGTTTGGACATAGTGATTCAGAACCCGGTTGGAACAGGAACGCCGCGCAGCCCCTCAGAGCAATGCGCGGCGGCTCGGATCAACGGGGGCTCGTTCAGCCCTTCTTGACTTCCTTCACCTCGGCATCAACGACGTTGTCGTCATCTGCGGGCTTGTTGGCTGCACCAGCCGATGCGCCTGCGGCGTCTGCACCACCGGCCGCCTGGGCGGCTTGCGCTGCCTGCGATTCGGCGTACATCTTCTCGCCCAGCTTCTGGCTGGCGGCCATCAGCGCCGTCGTCTTCTCGTCGATGGCAGCCTTGTCTTCACCCTTGAGGGCTTCTTCCAAGTCCTTCACGGCGGCGGTGATCGCATCCTTCTCGCCTGCGTCAAGCTTGTCGCCGTGTTCGGCCAGGCTCTTGTTCACGCTGTGCACGGCGGCTTCACCCTGGTTGCGGGCCTGCACCAGCTCCAGCTTCTTCTTGTCGTCGGCGGCGTTCAGCTCGGCGTCCTTCACCATCTGCTGGATTTCTTCTTCCGACAGGCCGGAGTTGGCCTTGATGGTGATCTTGTTTTCCTTGCCCGTGCCCTTGTCCTTGGCGCCCACGTGCAGTATGCCGTTGGCGTCGATGTCGAACGACACTTCGATCTGTGGCACGCCGCGCGCTGCAGGCGGAATGCCTTCGAGGTTGAACTCGCCCAGCAGCTTGTTGCCCGTGGCCATTTCGCGCTCGCCCTGGTAGACCTTGATGGTCACTGCGGGCTGGTTGTCATCGGCCGTCGAGAAGGTCTGTGCAAACTTCGTCGGGATGGTCGTGTTCTTGGTGATCATCTTGGTCATCACGCCGCCGAGGGTTTCGATACCCAGCGACAGGGGCGTCACGTCCAGCAGCAGCACGTCCTTGCGGTCGCCCGACAGCACCTGGCCCTGGATGGCAGCGCCCACGGCCACGGCTTCATCGGGGTTCACGTCCTTGCGGGGGTCCTTGCCGAAGAATTCCTTGACCTTCTCCTGCACCTTGGGCATGCGGGTCATGCCGCCGACCAGGATCACGTCATGGATGTCGCCGACGCTGACGCCAGCGTCCTTGATCGCCATGCGGCAAGGCGCGATGGTGCGCTCGATCAGCTCTTCCACCAGCTGTTCCAGCTTGGAGCGGGTCAGCTTGATGTTCAGGTGCTTGGGGCCCGACGCATCGGCCGTGATATAGGGCAGGTTGATGTCGGTGGCGGCCGAGTTCGACAGCTCGATCTTGGCCTTTTCGGCGGCTTCCTTCAGGCGTTGCAGAGCCAGCACGTCCTTGGACAGGTCCACGCCCTGTTCCTTCTTGAACTCGCCGATGATGAAGTCGATGATGCGCTGGTCAAAGTCTTCGCCGCCCAGGAAGGTGTCGCCGTTGGTCGACAGCACTTCGAACTGCTTTTCGCCATCCACGTCGGCGATTTCGATGATGGACACGTCGAACGTGCCGCCGCCCAGGTCATACACGGCGATCTTGCGGTCGCCCTTTTCCTGCTTGTCCAAGCCAAAGGCCAAGGCCGCAGCGGTGGGTTCGTTGATGATGCGCTTGACGTCCAGGCCTGCGATGCGGCCAGCGTCTTTGGTGGCCTGACGCTGGGCGTCGTTGAAGTACGCGGGCACGGTGATCACGGCCTCGGTCACGGGCTCGCCCAGGTAGTCCTCGGCCGTCTTCTTCATCTTGCGCAGGATGTCGGCAGAAACCTGCTGGGCCGACAGCTTGTTGCCGCGCACTTCGATCCAGGCATCGCCGTTGTCGGCAGCCACGATCTTGTAGGGCATCAGGTCGATGTCCTTTTGCACTTCTTTTTCGGTGAACTTGCGGCCGATCAGGCGCTTGACGGCGTACAGCGTGTTCTTGGGGTTGGTCACGGCCTGGCGCTTGGCCGATGCGCCGACGAGGATCTCGCCGTCTTCCTGGTAAGCCACGATGGAGGGCGTGGTGCGAGCACCTTCGCTGTTTTCGATCACGCGGGTCGTGTTGCCCTCCATGATGGAAACGCAGCTGTTGGTCGTGCCCAAGTCAATGCCGATGATTCTTCCCATGATTTTTCTCCGAATGCTTGAATGGTTTGGATGGCTAGTAACTTGTGGATAACTTGGTTTGGTTCAAGTCTTCCAGGTCGATTTTTTTGAGGCTTACTTGGGCGCCGTCACGGTGACCAGAGCTGGGCGCAGCACGCGCTCGGCGATCACGTAGCCCTTTTGCAGCACTGCCACCACCGTGTTGGCTTCTTGCTCGGCGGGTACCACGCTGATGGCCTGGTGCTGATGGGGGTCGAACTTGGCACCTGCGGCGGGGTTGATGGCCACTACCTTGTTGCGCTCCAGCGCAGACGTCAGCTGACGCAAGGTGGCGTCGGCGCCTTCGCGCAGCTGCTGGGGCGTGGCTTCCTTGATGGCCAGGGCGGCATCCAGGCTGTCGGCCACGGGCAGCAGGCTCTCGGCAAAGCTCTCGATGCCGAACTTGCGGGCCTTGGACACTTCCTCTTCAGCCCGACGGCGGGCGTTCTCAGCCTCGGCCTTAGCACGCAGGAACTGGTCAGCCAAATCGGCACTTTTGGCCTTCAGCTCGGCCAGCTCGCCCTGCAGGCGTGCCAGCTCATCGGAGGCGTGGGCAGCCATGGCGGCTTCGACTTCTTCGGGGGCGGGGGCGCTTGGGGCGGGGTTGGTTTGGCTGTGGTCTGACATGTCAGGATTTGAAGGGGTGAAAAAAAGGTACGCGCGGCAGTTGGGGGCTTGCCGGGCAATATCAAGGTCCGCGCCAGGGATATGCCATTGTGATGGCCCCGACTCGCGCGCCTTGTTGTAACGCATGTCGGCCCGGCCGTCGTTTTTGCAAGGGCCGGGCCTCTGGTGGCTGGGTAATTTGGCGCGGCCGATGCGGTTGCGGGAGCCTTGAGTGTACAAGCGCAAGCGGCCGGGCTATAATCGCAGGCTTTCCCTTGCCACACCACTTCTAGACGCGGTGGGTGGTCTCACCCAAAAGGAGTCTGCATGCGTCATTACGAAATCATTTTGTTGATCCATCCGGATCAAAGCGAACAAGTTCCAGCCATGCTGGAGCGCTACAAGGGCATGATCACCACTGGCGGTGGCAAGGTGCACCGCGTGGAAGACTGGGGCCGTCGTCAACTGGCGTACCTGATCAACAAGCTGGCCAAGGCCCACTACCTGTGCGTGAACATCGAAGCCGACCAGGCTGTGATGGCTGAACTGGAGCACGCCTTCAAGTTCAACGACGCTGTGCTGCGCCACCTGACCGTGCAAAAGAAGAAGGCTGAAACCGGCCCATCTTCCATGATGAAGACGGTCGAGCGCGAAGAAGCCCGCAAGGCCAGCCAAGCTGAATACGCAGCGGCCGGCGAGCGCTGATCTTCTCTCTTTGGAGTGGAGAACCGCGTTGCCCTGACCGCCTGTATCGCAGAGGCTGAACCCCTGCGCTACACGCCCGCCGGATTGCCTGCTCTCACGCTGCGCCTCGAACACGAGTCCCGGCAAACAGAGGCAGGCCACCCCCGCGAAGTCAAGGCTGCCATGAAAGCCATTGCGTTTGGAGCGATGGCCGAGCGACTGGCAAGGCAGAACATCGGAAGTCTCTGGACTTTTCATGGATTTCTGGCCAATCCGCGCAATGGCAAGACCGCAGTGCTGCACATCCAGGATATTCAACAAAATTAATTTTCAAGGGGTCCGCAATGGCCACGTTCAAGAAGTTCAACAAAGACAAGCGCCCAAAGCGCAACACCCAGTCCCTGCTGTTCAAGCGCAAGCGCTTCTGCCGCTTCACGGTGACCGGTGTTGAAGAAATCGACTACAAGGATGTTGATACGCTGCGCGATTTCATCGCCGAAAACGGCAAGATCATCCCCGCACGCCTGACCGGCACGCGCGCCATCTTCCAGCGTCAGCTGAACACCGCCATCAAGCGCGCACGCTTCCTGGCCCTGGTGCCTTACAGCGACCAGCACAAGATCTAAGGAGCACAACCCATGCAAATCATCCTGCTCGACAAGGTTGTGAACCTCGGCAACCTCGGTGAAATCGTCAAGGTCAAAGACGGCTACGCCCGCAACTTCCTGATCCCCGCTGGCCGCGCCCGTCGCGCCACCGAAGCTGCCAAGGCAGAGTTCGAAGCCAAGCGCGCTGAACTCGAAAAGGCTGCTGCCGCCAAACTGGCAGAAGCCCAAGCCCAAGGCGAAAAGCTGGCCGGTACCACCGTCAAGCTGACGCAAAAGGCTGGTGTGGACGGTCGTCTGTTTGGTTCCGTGACCAACCACGACATCGCTGAAGAGCTGAACAAGCAAGGCTACAAGGTCGCCAAGTCGCAAATCCGCCTGCCCAACGGCCCGATCAAGGTCGTGAGCGAAAGCACCGTGAGCGTTGCTCTGCACACCGACGTGGTGGTGGACGTGACCGTGTCGGTCTACGGCGAAACTGCCTGATTGATCGTCCCTCAGGACTTTTCAAAAAAGCCGCCTTCGGGCGGCTTTTGTCTTTGTGTGACTGTGATTTGTACACGGTTGCCCACGGGTTACCCCCGCCTTATCCACAGACTTGTGCCATGACGACGCGCCGTGTGGGCGATAGCATGCCGGGTTAGCTCCAAGGATTCCATGTCTGCCGTGTTCCCCCCCCTTGACGATGGCTTCACACCCGTGCCGGACCGTGAAATTGCCCAGTTGCGTGTGCCGCCGCACTCCATCGAGGCAGAGTCCAGTGTGCTGGGTGGCTTGCTGCTGGACAACAACGCCTGGGACCGCGTGGGCGACCTGCTGGTAGAGAGTCATTTCTACCGCCATGAACACCAGATGATCTACACGGCCATCGGCGCTCTCATCAACGCCAGCAAGCCGGCCGACGTGATCACGGTGTTCGAGCACCTGCAGAACCAGGGCAAGGCCCAGGAGATGGGCGGGCTGGCCTATCTGAACAACCTGGCGCAGTATGTCCCGAGCGCCAGCAACATCCGGCGCTACGCCGAGATCGTTCGCGAGCGCGCCATCCTGCGCAAGCTGGTCACCGCCAGTGACGAGATCTCGACCAATGCATTCAACCCCCAAGGCAAGACGGTCGAACGCATCCTGGACGAGGCCGAGGCGAAGATCTTTGCCATTGGCGAAGAAGGTTCGCGCACCAAGCAGGGTTTTCAGTCGCTTGACACGCTGGTCATCGACCTGCTCGACCGGGTGCAGGAAATGGCGGATAACCCGGTGGATGTCACGGGCGTGCCCACCGGTTTCGCCGACCTTGACCGCATGACCTCGGGCCTGCAAGCGGGTGACATGGTGGTGCTGGCAGCGCGTCCCTCGATGGGCAAGACTTCGTTTGCGGTCAACATCGCCGAGCATGTGGCGCTCAACGAGGGTCTGCCGGTTGCCATCTTCTCGATGGAAATGGGCGCTGCCCAGTTGGCTGTGCGTATCGTGGGCTCCATTGGCCGCGTGAACCAGGGCAACCTGCGCACCGGCAAGCTCACCGACGACGAATGGCCGCGCCTGACCGAGGCCATCGAGAAGCTGCGCACGGTGTCGCTGCACATCGACGAAACCCCGGGCCTCACGCCCAGCGAGCTGCGCGCCAACGCCCGGCGACTGGCGCGCCAGTGCGGCAAGCTGGGCCTGATCGTGGTGGACTATTTGCAGCTCATGAGCGGCTCAGGTTCGTCGGGCTCGGACAACCGGGCCACGGAGCTGGGCGAAATCTCCCGGGGCCTCAAGATGCTGGCCAAGGAGCTGCAGTGCCCGGTGATCGCGCTGTCTCAGCTCAACCGCTCGGTGGAGCAGCGCACCGACAAGCGCCCCATGATGTCCGACCTGCGCGAGTCGGGCGCCATCGAGCAGGACGCGGACATCATCATGTTCATCTACCGCGACGACTACTACAACAAGGACTCCAAGGAGCCCAACGTGGCCGAGGTCATCATCGGCAAGCAGCGTAACGGCCCCACCGGTACCGTGAAGCTGTTCTTCCAGAAGAACCAGACGCGCTTCGAGAACCTGGCGATGGGTTCGGGCGACGATTTCTAATAAAAATAGCTGCTAGCGCATGATTTATATACGCGAGCAGCTATTGAATGCATAGCAAACGAAGGCGGGCGCTATGCAACCCTGCTTTTGTGGCCCCGGTCGCGCAGCGTGCGTGTTGGCTCTATTGCCGCAACACCCACACCAGCAACCCCGTGCATGCCACGGCAAGGACGCCTGCGGCTACCGTGAGCCGTTGCTGGCGTTGGCGTAGCACTTCCACAGCCCGCACCACCTGGGCATTCTGTTCGGCCAGCGACTGGATCAACACGGCAGACTCTTGCTGCTCCTGCTCCAACTGCGCCACCCGGTCGCGCAGATGCTGGAGCTGCAAGGCGACCGGCATGGCGGGTTCGCCACCCGTGCCGCCTTCCAGTGCACCCGCGGCAGCGTCGGCATTTCCTTTTTGGGTGGTGCCCAGCAGCTTCCTGGCTGCCTGCAGGATCTGGGGCGTCGCCTCGATGACGTCGCCCCAGGGCACCAGCTTCAGTGCTGCAACCCAGCCCGCCGCCAACTCAGAGCACCTCGCTCGCGAAATCCGCCAGGCGCGAGCGTTCGCCGCGCGCCAGCGTGATGTGGCCGCTGTGTGGCCAGCCCTTGAAGCGGTCGACCGCGTAGGTCAGACCCGACGAGCCCTCAGTCAGGTAGGGCGTGTCGATCTGCGCCAGGTTGCCCATGCAAATGATCTTGGTGCCAGGGCCGGCGCGGGTGATCAGCGTCTTCATCTGCTTGGGCGTCAGGTTCTGGGCCTCGTCGATGATCACGTACTTGTTCAGGAAGGTGCGCCCGCGCATGAAGTTCATGCTCTTGATCTTGATGCGGCTGCGGATTAGCTCGTTGGTGGCCGCACGGCCCCACTCGCCGGCGTTGCCGCCGTCGCCCTTGGCCAGGAACTCCAGGTTGTCGTCCAGCGCGCCCATCCAGGGGCCCATCTTTTCTTCTTCGGTGCCGGGCAGGAAGCCGATGTCTTCGCCCACGCTCACGGTGGCGCGGGTCATGATGATCTCGGTGTAGCGGCGGTCGTCCAATACCTGGGTGAGGCCTGCGGCCAGGGCCAGCAGGGTCTTGCCGGTGCCAGCGGTGCCGGTCAGCGTCACGAAGTCAATCTCGGGGTCCATGAGCAGGTTCATGGCGTAGTTCTGCTCGCGGTTGCGCGTGGTCACGCCCCACACCGCGTTCTTGGCAGAGCCGTAGTCCTTGAGCGTCTGCAGGACCGCCGTCTTCTCGCGGATCTCGCTCACCCGTGCAAACAAGCTGGGCTCGCCAGGGGCCTCGAAGTACACGAACTGGTTGATCATCAGCTGCGGCACGATGGGCCCGCCGATGCGGTAGTAGGTGTGTGCGCCGCTCTGCCAGCTTTCCACATTCTTGCCGCTCTTGGCCCAGAAGTCGGGGGGCAGGGCGAGCACACCGGCGTACAGCAGGTCGCCGTCCTCCAGTGTCTTGTCGTTCTGATAGTCCTCGGCGTTCAGGCCCAGCGCGCGTGCCTTGACACGCATGTTGATGTCCTTGGACACGAGCACGACCTCGCGCGGGGCGTGCAGCTTGCGCAGCGCCTCGACCACCCCCAGGATCTGGTTGTCGGCCTTGCCGGGGGGCAGACTGGTGGGCAGGCTGTAGTCCAGCGGTACCGTCTGGAAAAACAAGTGGCCGCCCGCGGCGCGCTGGCCGGTGGAGTCGAGCTTCAGGCCATGGGCGATATCGGCACCTTGCACGCCGGCCAGCGCGTCGAGCGTGCGGCTGGTCTGGCGGCCATTGCGGGCGACTTCGGTCATGCCCTTCTTGTGACCGTCGAGCTCTTCCAGCACGATCATCGGCAGGAAGATGTCGTGCTCTTCAAAGCGGAACAGGCTGGTCGGGTCGTGCAGCAGCACGTTGGTGTCCAGCACAAAGAGCTTGGTCGGGCCTTGGGGTGCCGATTTGCGTGTACGGGGGGTCGTCGTTGTAGCGGGTGCGGCGCCGGCGGCAGCAGCGGTGGTGCCGGTGCTGCGGGCCTTGCGTGTACCGGTGCTGCGGGCCACGGCGGGGGTTGCCGCGGGTTCGGGAGCGCGTGCGCGGGTCTCGACCTGGACCAGCGAAGCCGTGTCTGGTGCAGCCGGCGAAGATGCTGCACTGTCCGCCTTGCGTCCTGCGCGGGCCGGGGCTGCAGCGGTGCGCTGAGGGGTGGCAATGGCCTCGTTGGCCGAGGCAGTGGCTATGCGGGGGCGGGCTGTGACTTCAAAGGCTTCTGGCGCGAGGAGTGCAGCGCGCCGGCTGGGGGCGGGGGGCAGGGGCATGGTGGCAGGGCCTCGGTCGGTAGATGGAAAACGGGCGGTCAAAAAGCAAAAAGCCGCCTGGAGGCCAAGGCGGCTTTTGGGGGAAGGGTTGGCGGTGCAATAACCAGGGGCATTGATCCATTATGCCCACTCCGTGTGTCATGCCAGGGCAAAACCAAGAGGGTGTAGCGTGGATGCTCCAAGCCCCTGTGGCGGCGCGACGGCCCGGACGACCCTTATGCAACCAGATCGTCAGCTAGATCATCAGCTCAGGCAGCCTTTTTCAGGGCCTTCAGGGACTTGACGGTCTTGAGGACCTCGTCCACATGGCCCGGCACCTTGAGGCCACGCCATTCTTGTACCAGCAGGCCATCGGGGCCGATCAGGAAGGTGCTGCGTTCAATGCCCTTGACCTTCTTGCCGTACATGATCTTGTTCTTGACCACACCGAACATGTGGCACATCTTCTCTTCGGTATCAGCGATCAGCTCGAAAGGCAGTTCCAGCTTTTCCTTGAAGTCGTCGTGCGACTTCATGTTATCGCGCGACACGCCGAACACGGCGGCGCCAGCCTTCACGAAATCCTTGTACTTGTCGCGAAACTGCATGGCCTCCGTGGTGCAGCCCGGTGTGTTGTCCTTGGGATAGAAGTAGAGAACCAGAATTTGGCCAAGGTGGGAGGTGTTGGAAACCTTGATACCACCGGTTGCGTTGGCTTCAAATTCAGGGAGGGGTTTGTTGACAACGATCGCCATATCACTTCAATCTCTCAGGATGTAGTCGTTGGTAAGCCGGGGGAGTGGGTGTGTTATTGCTCTTGGTGGTGCCCCCGACCGCAACCCGTGATTTTACCCTGAAATCGGTTCCCGGCCAAATGTAAGACAGTGTGTCTTGCACGGGTTGGCGGGCACTTTGGCAAGGCCGTGCATAGGTTGCAGTGCTGGTACGCCCGGCCCCCGCGGCAGGCGATGGGCTGGTGCTCAGACTTCCAGGATCAGCGCGGCGACCACGTTGCGCCCTTCGCTGGCCAGGATGTTGTAGGTCCGGCAGGCTGCCTGGGTGTCCATGGTCTCCAGCCCGAGTCGGCGCGCGATCAGGGGCGCGAGCCACGCGGGCGGTGGAAAACGGTTGCGCAGACCGCTGCCAAAAATGACCAGCTCCGTCTCCAGTCCGGCCAATTGGGCGAAGTGCTCCGGGGTCAGGTCCTCGAAGCGGGTGCAGGGCCAGGGCTGGCGCAGCCCCCCAGAGCCGATGATGACGCTGTGGTTGATTTTGTCGGCGTCGATGCCGATCCAGCCGGGGCCGTAGCCGCTGATGGTCTGTGCGTTGGAACGATCGGGCTGGAATTTCATGGCGGGAGGTGGTGGGCCGCAGGCGCCGCGGCGGGTGGCAGCGGCGCTGGGCGCCGAGGGAGGGCTGCGGTTCTGTGGTCAAATTATAGGTTTCGCCTGAGGGCGCCGTCTCCGGCTGCCTCCTGACCCCACCGCACTACTGTCAGCGCATGAAAACCGTCCAAAAATCTGCCAAGCTTGCCAATGTTTGCTACGACATCCGGGGCCCGATCATGGACGCGGCCAAGCAGATGGAGGAAGACGGGCACAAGATCATCAAGCTCAACATCGGCAATCTGGCGGTGTTCGGCTTTGACGCTCCCGAGGAGATCCAGCAGGACATGATCCGCAACCTGCCCAACTCGGCGGGCTACTCGGACAGCAAGGGCATCTTCGCCGCCCGCAAGGCGGTGATGCACGAGACCCAGAAGCAAGGCATCAAGGGCGTGGCGCTGGACGACATCTATCTGGGCAACGGCGCCAGCGAGCTGATCGTGATGGCCACCAATGCGCTGCTGGACACGGGCGACGAGCTGCTGCTGCCGTCGCCGGATTACCCGCTGTGGACCGCTGCGGCCAGCCTCTCAGGCGGCACGCCCGTGCACTACCTGTGCGACGAGGCCAATGGCTGGATGCCTGACCTGGATGACATTCGCGCCAAGATCACGCCGCGCACCAAAGGCATCGTGGTCATCAACCCGAACAACCCTACGGGCGCGCTGTACTCGGATGCGCTGCTCAAGGGCATCGTCGCCATTGCCCGCGAACATGGCCTCGTGATCTTCGCGGACGAGGTGTACGACAAGGTGCTGTACGACGGCGCCAAGCACACGGCCATTGGTTCGCTGAGCGAGGACGTGCTCACACTCACCTTCAACTCGCTGTCCAAAAGCTACCGCTCCTGCGGCTACCGCGCGGGCTGGCTGGTGGTGTCGGGCGACAAGAAGCCCGCCCGTGACTACATCGAGGGCCTGAACATGCTCTCCAACATGCGGCTGTGTGCCAACGTGCCGGGCCAGTGGGCCGTGCAGACGGCGCTGGGCGGCTACCAGAGCATCAACGAGCTGGTGTGCGAAGGGGGCCGCCTGCGCAAGCAGCGTGATCTGGCGTACGAGCTGATCACTGCCATTCCGGGCGTCACCTGCGTGAAGCCGCAGGCCGCGCTGTACATGTTCCCGCGCCTCGACCCGGCGGTGTACCCCATTGAGGACGACCAGCAGTTCTTCCTCGAACTGCTGCAGGAAACCAAGGTCATGCTGGTGCAGGGCACAGGCTTCAACTGGCCCGCACCTGACCATTTCCGCATCGTGTTCCTTCCCCATGAAGACGATCTGCGCGATGCCATTGGCCGCGTTGCACGCTTCCTGGAGCAGTACCGCAAGCGCAAGCAGTCCGCAGCGGCTCTCGCGGCCTGATCCGGCGCATTGCTCATAGACAAGGCGATCAGTTCCATGCGTTGCCTCCCCGCTTTTGACCTGGCTCGGCTTGCTGTTGCCTGTGTGCTTGCGGTGGCGGGGTTTCACGGCTCTGCGCAGGCCGCCGACAAGGGCAAGGAGCCCGTGAGCTTCCAGCACAAGGACTGGGCCTTGCAATGCGACAACACCCGCACTTGCCGGGCCGCGGGCTACCAGTCGGAGGGTGGCGAATCAGAGCCGGTCTCCATGCGCCTGACCCGCGAGGCCGGGCCTGATACGCCGGTGCTGGTAGACCTGCAGGTGTCCACCGAGAAAGCCTCCCCGGCGTCGCTGCACCTCAAGGTGGGCGCGCTCTCGTTGCCGGGGCTCAAGGGCGACACACCCAGCGTGCCTGCAGCGCAAGTGCCCCGCCTGCTGCAAGAGATGCTCAAGAACGAAGAGGCCACGGTGGCTGCTGGCAAGGACCGCTGGGTGCTGTCACTGGCGGGTGCCACCGCTGTTCTGCTCAAGATGGACGAGGCCCAGGGCCGGGTGGGTACGCCGGGCGCTCTGGTGCGCAAGGGCACCAAGCCAGAGGCTTCCGTGCTGGCGCCCTTGCCCGCTCCCGTGATCAAGTCCGTGACCCCGTTGCCTGCGCGCAAGGGGGATTCGGCGCTGGCCAAGCCGCTACTGGCAGCGTTGGACCGTGCGAGCACGGAAGGGCAGTGCAACGGCGACGATGCGTTCAACCCCGCCAATGTGCAGGTCTATCGCCTGACCGAGCGCAAGGTGTTGCTGTCCGTGCCGTGCGGCATGGGGGCCTACAACTTCAGCAGTCTGCTGTGGGTAGCCAATGACCGTCCCCCTTACAAGCCGGAGGCCTTGCAGGATGTGGATGGCGATTTTGATCCTGCATCGGGCTCTGTGCACTCCGCCATGAAGGGCCGCGGCATAGGCGACTGCTGGTGGGTGCGTGAGTGGCAATTCGACGGTCGGGGCTTTGTGCTCAGCAGCGAGGCGGGCGACGGCATGTGCCGGGGCTTTGCGGGCGGCGCCTGGCAGTTGCCGACCTACGTCACGCGCTGATGGAGTCCTGACAAAACACCGCGCCTCCTTCGTCCTCTCTGATTCATTGTTTTTGTTTCTCTTTCTATTGCTATGAAACCCATCCAAGTAGGCCTTCTGGGCATCGGCACCGTCGGTAGCGGCGTGTTCAACGTGCTGCAGCGCAACCAGGACGAGATCAGCCGCCGCGCTGGCCGTGGCATCGAGATCACCATGGTGGCCGACCTGGACGTGGAGCGCGCCAAGGCCGTGGTGGGTGACGGCGTCCAGGTCGTCAACGACGCCCGCGCCGTCATTGCCAACCCCGACATCGACATCGTCATCGAGCTCATCGGTGGCTACGGCATTGCGCGCGCGCTGGTGCTGGAGGCGATTGCCGCAGGCAAGCATGTGGTCACCGCCAACAAAGCGCTGCTGGCTGTGCACGGCACCGAGATCTTCGCGGCCGCGTCGGCCAAGGGCGTGATGGTGGCTTTCGAAGCGGCTGTGGCCGGTGGCATCCCCATCATCAAGGCGCTGCGCGAAGGCCTCACCGCCAACCGCATCCAGTGGATCGCCGGCATCATCAACGGCACCACCAACTTCATCTTGAGTGAGATGCGTGACAAGGGCCTGGACTTCGACGTGGTGCTCAAGGAAGCCCAGCGCCTGGGTTATGCCGAGGCCGACCCCACCTTCGACATCGAAGGCGTGGACGCTGCGCACAAGGTCACGCTGATGAGCGCCATTGCCTTCGGCATTCCGGTGCAGTTCGACAAGGCCTACGTCGAGGGCATCACCAAGCTCGGCGCGGCCGACATCAAGTACGCCGAGCAACTGGGCTACCGCATCAAGCTCTTGGGCATCACCAAGCGCGCGGACAAGGGCATCGAGCTGCGCGTGCACCCGAGCCTGGTGCCCTCCAAACGCCTGATCGCCAACGTCGAAGGCGCGATGAACGCCGTGGTAGTGCAGGGCGATGCCGTGGGCAGCACGCTGTATTACGGCAAGGGTGCGGGCAGCGAGCCCACGGCCAGCGCCGTGATTGCCGACCTGGTGGACATTGCCCGCCTGCACACGGCCGACCCTGAGCACCGCGTGCCTCACCTGGCCTTCCAGGCGAACACCCTGGCGGACGCCATGGGCACGCTGCCACTGCTGCCGATGAGCGAAGTGGTCACCAGCTACTACCTGCGCCTGCGCGTGGCCGACCAGGCCGGTGTGCTGGCCAAGGTCACCGGCCTGCTGGCCGAGGCGGGTGTGAGCATTGACGCGGTGCTGCAGCGCGAAGCCGACGAAGTGGGTGGCGAAGGATCGACGCAAACCGACCTCATCATCCTGACCCACGACACCCGCGAAGGCACCATGGATGCCGTCATTGCCCAGATGCAGGCCCTGCCCACCGTACTGGCGCCCATCACGCGCATCCGCAAGGAGGAACTGAACTGATGCTGTACATCTCCACGCGCGGCCATGCCGACCGCAAGCATTTCTGCGACATCCTGCTCGAAGGCCTGGCGCCCGATGGCGGCCTGTATCTGCCCGAGCAGTACCCCAAGGTCAATGGCACCGTGCTCACGCGCCTGCGCAAGGCCTACCATGAGCAGGGCTACGCGGAGCTGGCGTTCCAGATCCTGTCGCTGTACATCGACGACATCCCCGCTGCGGATCTGAAGGCCATCTGCGCCAAGACCTACACCGCAGAAGTCTTTGGTACGGGCGAGATCGTGCCCCTGCGCCACCTCGAAGATGGCCTGTGGCTCGAAGCCCTGTCCAACGGCCCCACGCTGGCCTTCAAGGACATGGCGATGCAGCTGTTGGGCAATTTGTTTGAGTACGAACTCAAGCGCCGTGGCGAGCAGCTCAACATTCTGGGTGCTACCAGTGGCGACACCGGCAGCGCCGCCGAATACGCCATGCGCGGCAAAGAGGGCGTGCGTGTTTTCATGACCAGCCCGCACGGCCGCATGAGCGCCTTCCAGCAGGCGCAGATGTTCAGCCTGCAGGACGAGAACATCCACAACATCGCCATCGAAGGCGTGTTCGACGACTGCCAGGACATCGTCAAGGCAGTCTCCAACGACCATGCCTTCAAGCACAAGTACAAGATCGGCACGGTCAACTCGATCAACTGGGCGCGCCTTTTGGCGCAGGTGGTGTACTACTTCGCCGGCTACATCCAGGCCACCGAGAGCAATAGCCAGAAGGTCAGCTTCACGGTGCCCTCGGGCAACTTCGGCAACGTGTGCGCAGGCCATGTGGCGCGCATGATGGGCCTGCCGATTGCCAAGCTGGTGGTGGCCACCAACGAGAACGACGTGCTCGACGAGTTCTTTCGCACCGGCGTGTACCGCGTGCGCGCCGCGGCCGACACGCACGAAACATCGAGCCCGTCGATGGACATCAGCAAGGCCAGCAACTTCGAGCGCTTCATTTTTGATCTGCTGGGTCGCAACGGCCAGCGCACCAAGGCCTTGTTCAGCGCCGCGCTGCAAACCTACGGCCGGTTCGACCTGAGCGCCGACCCGCTGTTTGCCGATGCCGCCAAGAAATACGGCTTTGAAAGTGGCAAGAGCACGCATGCCGACCGCCTGGCCACCATCAAGGACACCTATGAGCGCCATGGTGTCACCATCGACACCCACACCGCCGACGGCGTGAAGGTGGCCCGCGAGCACCACAGCGACGCCAAGGTGCCCATGATCGTGCTGGAGACCGCACTGCCCATCAAGTTCGCCGAAACCATCGTCGAGGCCCTGGGCCATGCGCCCGAGCGGCCCGCCAAGTTCGCGGGCATCGAAAACCTGCCCAAGCGGGTTCAGGTGATGCCCGCTGACGTGGAGCTGGTCAAGGCCTACATCGAGCGCCATTGCGCCTGAACCGGCGCGGGTGGAGGGCTCTGCCAGGGTCCAGGCCGACGCGAAGTGCCTGCAGGCACTTCGTGGGCCTGGGTGGCACGGATTTGTGATCAAAATTGCCCCAAGCGCTAGTCTGATATGCGCTGAAAGCTATAAATAGCATAGCTAATCAAGGAGCCGTGGATGAAGGTTGTCGGTTTTGCGGGGTTCTCCGGCAGTGGCAAGACCACGCTGGTCGAGCAGTTGATCCCGGCGCTGCGGCTGCGGGGCCTGCGGGTATCGGTGGTCAAGCACGCGCACCACAGTTTTGATGTGGACCACCCGGGCAAGGACACGTACCGCCACCGCGAGGCGGGGGCTTTCGAGGTGGTTGCCGCATCGGACAAGCGCCTGATGCTGGTGCGCGAGTTCGAACAGCCCGCCACCCTCAGCGTGCACCATCTGCTGGCCGAGCTGTACCAGGGCGTGGACTGGGTGCTGGTGGAGGGCTTCAAGGACAGCGATCTGCTCAAGATCGAAGTCTGGCGAGCGCCCGAGCCGGGCCAGCTGGCCAAGGCCGTGCGCTATCCCGAAGACGACTTTGTGGTGGCCGTGGCCACCGACGCGCCCGACAGCCTGCCGGTGCCCACGCAACTGCCCCTGCTGGACCTGAATGCGCCCGACCAGGTGGTGGACTGGCTCCTCCAGTACGAGCACCGCTTTGAATACAACTGGGAACTGCACGGAGGGTTGCTGCCATGCGCCCCGCAATGAAGCCCCTGAAGCCGCTGGACGAAGCGCTGCGAGACCTGCTGTTGCAGGCGGCGCCGCTGCAAGGCCAGGACACGGTCACGACTTTTGACGCCGACGGTCGCGTGCTGGCACAAAGCTGCGTGTCGGCGCTGCAGGTGCCACCACAGGACAACAGCTCCATGGACGGCTACGCCGTGCGCTGCGCCGATGTGACGGCGGCGGGCGTGGTGCTGCCGGTGTCGCAGCGCATTGCTGCGGGCAGCGCAGGCGACCCGCTATTGCCAGGCACGGCGGCGCGTATCTTCACCGGCGCGCCGGTGCCTGCAGGCGCCGATGCGATCCTGATGCAAGAAGACTGCGAAGTGCTTGCCGCCGCTGCGGCCGAAGATGGCCTGGGCTCGGTACGCATCAACGCCGTGCCCCAAGCAGGCCAGTGGATCCGCAGCGCGGGTGAGGACATCACCCGAGGAGCTGTGGTGCTGTCCGCTGGCACGCGGCTCACCCCCGCCGAGCTGGGCCTGGCGGCCAGCATCGGCCAACACCAGCTGCAGGTGGCGCGTCGACCGCGCGTGGCGCTGTTCTCCACCGGTGATGAACTGGTCATGCCTGGCGAGGTGCCCCCCGAGCAGATGCGCCCCGGGGCCATCTACAACAGCAACCGCTTCTTTCTGCGCGCCATGCTGCTGCGCCTGGGCTGCGAGGTGACGGACTTCGGCATCGTGCCCGACCGGCGCGAGGCCACCATCGAGGCCTTGCGCGCGGCCGGCGCGGAGCATGACCTGATCCTGACCAGCGGTGGGGTGAGCGTGGGAGAGGAAGACCACATCAAGCCCGCCGTGGAATCGCTGGGGCGGCTCGACCTCTGGCAGATTGCGATGAAACCCGGCAAGCCGTTTGCCTACGGCCAGATCCCGCGTGAAGTCGGCACTGCCCACTTCATGGGCCTGCCTGGCAACCCGGTGTCGAGCTTTCTGACCTTTGCCTTGTTGGTGCGGCCGTTTGTGCTGCGACTCCAGGGCGTTACCAAGGTGGCTCCTCAATCCACGGCTGCACGTGCAGATTTCACCTGGCCCAAGGCCGACAAACGCCGCGAGTTTCTGCGCGTGCGGCACAACGCGGCGGGCGGGCTGGACCTGTTCCACAACCAGAGCTCGGGCGTGCTCACATCGGCTGCCTGGGGCGACGGCGTGGTGGACAACCCGGCGGGGCAGACGATTGGGCCCGGCGATACGGTGCGTTTCATTGCGTTTTCGGAGTTGCTGGCATGACAGGCATGAAGATATCTGTGCGCTACTTTGCCTCGATCCGCGAGGCCATTGGGCAAGGCAGCGAGGCGGTCGAGACCTCTGCCACCACGCTGGGCGCACTGCGCGACGAACTCATCGCACGCGGCGGTGCCCATGCCAGCAGCCTGGCGCGGGGCCGTGCCGTGCGCATGGCGCTCAACCAGACCTTGAGCGAAGAAACCGCCACCCTGGCCGATGGGGCCGAGGTGGCTTTCTTCCCCCCGGTTACCGGGGGCTGAGCCCCGGCAGGGTTTGCAGGCGCTGCATCAGGGCGGCCGAGGCCGCCACCATCGGTGCGCGCAGTTCATTGCGTATCCAGCCCGCGTGTGCCAGTGCGGCCTTGAGCGGCGCGGGGTTGGGTTCGGCAAAGCAGGTCTCCACCCACGGTCGCAAGATTTGCCACACGCGGCGGGCCTCGGGCAGGTTGCCCACACGCAGCAGATCCACCAGTTCCACGAAATGCGGCGCGTGCCAATGCGCGCTGGCGGCAATGGCGCCGTGGCCGCTCCATGCCAGGGTGCTGAACATTTGCGCATCCTCGCCCGCCAGCACGGCCAGGCGCCCATCGGCAATCAACGCCTGCGTCTTGGCGGTGTCGCCTCCACAGTCCTTGATGGCGCGGATGCGCGGGTGCTCGGCCAGGGCCAGCAGGGTGTCGGTGGTCAGCGTGGCGCCGGTGCGGTAGGGAATGTCATAAACGATCAATGGCACAGCGCTGGCATCGGCCAGCGTGCGGAACCAGTGCAGCAAGCCCTGCTGTGATGGGCGGATGTAGTGCGGTGGGGGCACCAGCAGCCCGGCCAGCGGGTACTGCGCCAGGGCCGTCACCCATTCCACCGTATGGCCCATGTGGTAGCCCGACAGCCCCATCACCACCGGCAGGCCCTGCGCCGCGCCGAGCACGGTGTCCAGCACGGCCAGTTGCTCGGCCTCATCGAGCGCAGCGGCTTCGCCGGTGGAGCCACAGGCCACGAAGCCTGAGACACCTTGTCGGGCCAATGTGGTGGTCAAGGCCGCGAGAGCAGGGTGGTCCACGGCGCCGTCCTTGAACGGGGTGACCAGGGGAATCCAGAGGCCCTGAAATGGGGTGAGGGAAGCAGAAGCTGCAGGCATGCGAAAAATCCTTAGAAGGTTCGACCGATGGAAGAACCGTTTCAGGTGCGCGTGGAGTGCCAAGATTCAAAAAAGGAGAGTTTTTGCCAAGGGTTCCGTCGCTCATCCGGGACGGAACCGCACAGCTCCGGTCAGATGAGCTGGGGTTTTTTGGCTTTGACCACGCACTGCAATGCCAACACGGAAGCGGTGGTCATGGCAAAGAGGCTGCGCGTGGTCATCGGCGGAGTATAGCGAAGCGTGCGTTCAGCTGGCCGGCCTGACTTCTGGCGCTACCAGCTCAGGACACGGCCAGTTCAGCAGCTCGGCCAGTCGGATGGTGATCCAGGTGGCCTCCGCCACTGGGACGCCCGATTCGGCAGTGCACAGGCCGGCGTGGATGCGCCGCAGGATTTCGGCTTCGGAAGGAGCCTGCAGGTGGTAGAGCGTCTGCGCTTGCTCCACCAAGTGGCCGGCCAAGTCCTCGCACAGCTCGTAGCGGGTGCGCACGCCGTCTGCCTTTTCGGTCAGGCGCCCCCGTGCGTCGGTGTATACCGCCATGAAGGATGGCGGCACATGAATCTGGTTGTCGTCGTACATGGAGGTCTCAGTCCGGCGTGAATAGCCGCTCGAACTTGGCCTGGTCCGAGGCCAGCTCGAAGGTCACGACCTGACCCATTTTCATGTCCGACAGGCGGCACGCGCCAAACAAGGTGGTTTTTCCTGCCAGCTCCATCACATCCAGGTCGATGATGGCGTAGGGGTGAGGCACGAACACCTGGTGCTCGAACACGTCACGGACCATATTGCGTGGGGACGGGTAGAGCTTGTAGAGATCGGTCTGAATCGTTTGGGTGGCCATGGGCTTTGAGGGCTTGGAAGATCGCGGACAGGATCGCATGCGGGTACAGTGCGGGCGAATCGTACAGACAAACCCTTTTACCGATCTATGGCACGCAACAAAAGTGAATGGCCCGCCAAGGTGCTGGCGCTGGTCCGTGGCGGCAACCTTCCTGCCGCCATCGCACAGATCAAGGTGGCGCCCACCGTAGGTGACATCACGCGCCTGCAGACCCTTTTGTCCCAACTGCCCTCATCACCCGCCCTGGCGCAGTTGAACAAGGTGGTGGAAGAAGAGCGCGCCCTGTTGGCCGCCCCACGGCTGCACCGCTCGCCCTGATGCGCCTTCGTGCCCGACGTTCACATGCCCCGCTGAGAGTTTTTTGCCATGACTTTGCCCCGCGTTTCCATCCAGACCGAAGATTTTGACCTCTCCGCTGAGATCGCAGCCCTGCGCCGCGAAAACAAGGGAGTGGGCGCCGTCTGCAGCTTTGTGGGTACCGTGCGTGATCGCAATGATGGCGACCAGGTGTCCTCCATGGAGCTGGAGCACTACCCCGGTATGACCGAAAAATCCATCGAAGCCATGGTGGACGAGGCCTTTCGGCGCTTCGATATTTTTGGCGCCCGCGTGATCCATCGTGTGGGGCTGCTGCAGCCTCTGGACCAGATCGTGCTGGTGGCGGTGACCAGTGCCCATCGGGGCCAGAGTTTTCAGGCCTGCGAGTTTTTGATGGATTACCTCAAGACCCAGGCGCCATTCTGGAAAAAAGAGGAAACAGCCCAGGGCGCCCGTTGGGTCGATGCGCGTGTGAGCGACGACGCGGCGCTGGCGCGCTGGGGAATCGCTGTGACAAATGCCTGAACCAAGGGGCCGTCATCGCATCGCACAGCCTCTGCGCGAAAGCCGAGGGTGGGACCCGGTCGTCACGGCGCGCGGGCTGAGCGGCGGTGCGTTAGCTCACGGCTTTTGCGTATAACCCAGGCAAGCGCCCGCGTTGGCGCGGCCCTTGCACTCCCGGTAAAGCCGGCGATCACGCTCGGAACGGCTTTCTTCTGAAGGGCTGCGTTCTTGTTTCACTTTGGTGGATTTCTTCTTTTTGCTGACTTCGCCGTGGGCGCTCCTGGTCGAGTCCTTGGTGGTGGCATGGCCCACCCCGGGTAGCGGCGCCAGGAATAACGTCAAAACCAGCAAGAGCAGTGGTGCCGCCCCCTTGCGGCGCGCGGATGAGCGGGTGAACTGTTGACGTGATGGAAATGGCATGGCGAGTCTTCTGGAATATTGCGTGGCCTGAAACTGGGGTGCCGCGCCATCTTAAGGCGCCCCGTGGCTGACTGGGGGGGGGCATGCTCGTCCCGCAACACAGCGGCTGTGGACAACCCGCGACGGTCTGCGGGCGCGCAGACAGGGCGTCGGCCGTGCCATCCGTGGTTTTGGGCGCTCGGGTTATAATCCGCAGGTTTTGCATGGTGCAAGACGCACGCCTGCGGCCGTTCCAGCTGCTGGCGCAAGTAAAACCATGGCCTTCCGCCTGCGGCAGGCCACATCCAAGGAAAAAACATGATTGCATCCTCCATCAAGGCCGAAGTCGTCAAGGCGAACGCCCGTGCTGCCAACGATACTGGTAGCCCAGAAGTGCAAGTGGCCCTGCTGACCGCTCGCATCAACGAACTGACTCCCCACTTCAAGACGCATGCCAAGGACCACCACGGTCGCCGTGGCCTGCTGCGCATGGTGAGCCGTCGTCGCAAGCTGCTGGACTACCTCAAGGCCAAGGACGCTGACCGTTACACCGCGCTGATCGCCAAGTTGGGTCTGCGCAAGTAATCTTCATTGCATGCCAAAACGCCTGGGTTAGTCCGCTAGCTCAGGCGTTTTTTACTTCGGAGCCGCAAAACAGAGCGAAGCTGTGTCATTCCAATGAAGTTGTTGCCACTGTACGGCGCAGCGCTTCCCTGGAATGGCATCGTGTTCTGAATTGCTCTCCAAGACAATCTGGTAGGGCACTACCAGCTATTAAATCAGGAGCTGAACATGAGCATTTTCAACAAAGTCACCAAGACCTTCCAATGGGGTGGCAAGACCGTCATCATGGAAACGGGCGAGATCGCCCGCCAAGCCTCCGGCGCCGTGCTGGTGAACATTGACGACACCGTGGTGCTGGCCACCGTGGTGGCTTCCAAGTCCGCCAAGCCCGGTCAGGACTTCTTCCCCTTGACGGTGGACTACATCGAGAAGACGTACGCTGCCGGCAAGATCCCTGGTAGCTTCTTCAAGCGCGAAGCCAAGCCCAGCGAGCACGAAACCCTGACCAGCCGCCTGATCGACCGCCCGATCCGCCCGCTGTTCCCCGAAGGTTTCTTCAACGAAGTGCATGTGGTGATCCACACGGTGTCGCTGAATCCTGAAGTGGACGCTGACATCGCGGCCCTGATCGCTACCAGCGCAGCCCTGGCCGTCTCTGGCATTCCGTTCAACGGCCCCATTGGTGCAGCCCGCGTGGGTTACATCAACGGCGAATACGTGCTCAACCCCGGCCAGACTGCGCGCAAGAGCTCGCAGATGGATCTGGTGGTGGCGGGGACCGAGGCCGCTGTGCTGATGGTTGAATCCGAAGCCCAGCAGCTGTCCGAAGAAATCATGCTCGGCGCCGTGGTGTTCGGTCATGAGCAAGGCAACGTGGCCATCAACGCCATTCACGAACTGGTGCGCGACGCAGGCAAGCCTGTGTGGCAATGGGAAGCACCCGCCAAGGACGAAGCCCTGATCGCCAAGGTAGTGGCTCTGGCTGATGACAAGCTGCGCGCTGCCTACCAAATCCGCAACAAGCAAGCCCGCACCCAAGCGTGCCGTGAGGCCTATGCCGCTGTGATGGCTGGCCTCAAGGCCGACGGCGTTGAATTCGACTCCGTCAAGGTCGAAGGCATGCTGTTCGATATCGAAGCCGGTATCGTGCGCAGCCAGATTCTCGCCGGCGAGCCCCGCATTGACGGTCGCGACACACGCACCGTGCGCCCCATCGAGATCCGCAGCAGCGTGCTGCCCCGCGCCCACGGCTCGGCCCTGTTCACGCGCGGCGAAACCCAGGCGCTGGTCGTGACCACGCTGGGTACCGAGCGCGATGCGCAGCGCATTGATGCGCTGGCTGGCGAGTACGAAGACCGCTTCATGATGCACTACAACATGCCTCCCTTTGCCACCGGCGAAGTGGGCCGCATGGGCTCGACCAAGCGCCGCGAAATCGGCCACGGTCGTCTTGCCAAGCGCGCGCTGGTGGCTGTACTGCCAACCAAGGAAGAGTTCCCCTACACCATGCGTGTGGTGTCGGAAATCACCGAGTCCAACGGTTCTTCGTCGATGGCTTCGGTGTGCGGCGGCTGCCTGTCGCTCATGGACGCTGGCGTGCCCATGAAGGCGCATGTGGCGGGTATTGCGATGGGCCTGATCAAGGACGCCAGCCGCTTCGCCGTGCTGACCGACATTCTGGGTGACGAAGATCACCTTGGTGACATGGACTTCAAGGTGGCGGGTACCACGGGCGGTATCACGGCCCTGCAGATGGACATCAAGATCCAGGGCATCACCAAGGAAATCATGCAGGTGGCACTGGCCCAGGCCAAGGAAGCGCGCATGCACATCCTGGGCAAGATGCAAGAGGCCATGGGCGAGGCCAAGACCGAAGTGTCGAACTTCGCTCCCAAGCTGTACACCATGAAGATCAACCCTGAGAAGATCCGTGACGTGATCGGCAAGGGCGGCGCCGTCATCCGTGCGCTGACCGAAGAAACCGGCTGCCAGATCAACATCGAGGAAGACGGCACCATCACCATCGCGGCCACCGACGCTGCCAAGGCTGACGAAGCCAAGAAGCGCATCGAGCAGATCACCGCGGAAGTCGAAATCGGCAAGATCTACGAAGGCCCTGTGACCAAGATTCTCGATTTTGGCGCGCTGATCAACCTGCTGCCTGGCAAGGACGGCCTGTTGCACATCAGCCAGATCGCTCACGAGCGTGTCGAGAAGGTGTCCGACTACCTGACCGAAGGCCAGATCGTGAAGGTCAAGGTCATGGAAACCGACGAAAAGGGACGCGTCAAGCTGTCCATGAAGGTGTTGGCCGATCGCCCGGCAGGTGGTAGCGACCGTCCTGCGCCCGCAGAGCGTGGTGATCGCGAGCCGCGCCGCGACCATGGCCGTGATGGTGGACGTCATCCCGCAGAGCAGCAACAGCAGCAGGCCTTGCCTGCAGATGGTGCGCCTGCTCAGGTGAACGGCTAAATTGTTGATCTGCTATTGATTTGGTAGCTGCCGGTGCATATAAATCAAGCGCTAGCGGCCCAAATCACCTCTATCCATCCCTGATGAACCCTGCTATGCATGCTGTCGAGATCACGTCTTTCGGTGGGCCTGACGTGCTGCGTCTGGGCGAGCGCCCGGTGCCCCTGGTGGGTGCTGGTGAACTGCTGATCCGCGTCACGGCCAGTGGCATCAACCGACCGGACGTGTTGCAGCGCCTGGGTCACTATGCGCCGCCTCCTGGGACCTCGGATCTTCCGGGGCTGGAAGTCGCGGGTGTGGTCGAGTCGGGTGATGCGTCGTCCATGGCAGAGGCGGGTATCCGTGTCGGTGACCGCGTTTGCGCGTTGGTGGCCGGCGGTGGGTACGCGCAATGGTGTGTTGCGCCGGTGGTGCAGTGCCTGCCGGTGCCCGAAGGCTTCAGTGACGTGGAGGCCGCCTCACTGCCTGAGACGTTTTTCACGGTGTGGAGCAATGTCTTTGACCGTGCCCGCCTGCAAGCGGGTGAGACGCTGCTGGTGCAAGGTGGGACGAGTGGCATTGGTGTGACAGCCATCCAGCTGGCTCGCGCTTTTGGTGCCACCGTGATTGCCACTGCTGGTAGCGATGACAAGTGTGCAGCCTGCCTGACGCTGGGCGCACACCATGCCGTCAACTACAAGTCTCAGGACTTTGCGGCCGAGGCGAAGCGAATCACCGGAGGGCGTGGTGTTGACGTGGTGCTCGATATGGTCGCTGGTGACTATGTCGCTCGCGAGGTGGAGTGCCTGGCGGAGGATGGCCGTATCGTCATCATCGCCGTGCAAGGGGGAGTGCAAAGTGGCTTCAATGCCGGGCTGGTGCTGCGCAAGCGGCTCACCATCACGGGGTCTACCTTGCGTCCGCGTCCCGTGGGTTTCAAGGGGGCGATTGCACGGGCACTGCGTGAGCATGTCTGGCCCCTGCTGGCTGCTGGCAAGGTGCGACCGGTCATTCACAGCACGTTTGCTGCTGCCGACGCTGCCCAAGCGCACGCACTGATGGAATCCAACCAGCACATCGGCAAGATTGTTTTGACCTGGTAATCACATGAGCAACAAGAAAAAACTCATCGCAGGCAACTGGAAGATGAATGGCAGCCTGGCTGCCAACGAGGCCTTGTTGAAGGCCTTGATGGCAGGTGTGGCGGATGTGGCTTGCGATGTGGCCGTCGCAGTGCCCATGCCTTACCTCGCGCAGGTGCAGGCGCTGACGGTTGGCACCGCGATTGCGGTGGCGGCGCAAGATGTGTCTTCGCACGAGATGGGGGCCTACACGGGTGAGGTGTCGGTGGGCATGCTGAAGGATTTTGGTGTGCAGTACGCTTTGGTGGGGCACTCGGAGCGTCGTCAGTACCATGGCGAGACGGATGGGGTCGTGGCTGAGAAGGCTCAGCGCGCATTGGCGGCAGGCGTAACCCCCGTGGTCTGTGTGGGTGAGACGCTGCAAGAGCGCGAAGCAGGGCAGACCGAGGCCGTGGTCAAGCGGCAACTCGCGGCGGTGATTCATCTCAACGGCCACTGCATCAGCGAAATCGTGGTGGCTTATGAGCCTGTATGGGCGATCGGCACGGGGCGCACGGCGTCGCCGGAGCAGGCGCAGGCCGTGCATGCGGTGCTGCGCACCCAGCTTGCTGCGGCGAGCGAGCATGCCGACCGCATCCGGTTGCTGTACGGCGGCAGCATGAACGCCGCCAATGCGGCTCAACTGCTGGCGCAACCCGATATCGACGGCGGTTTGGTCGGCGGTGCCTCGCTGAAGGCGCCCGACTTTCTACAAATCATTGCAGCGGCCCGTTGAGGCGGCTGCGAAGCAAACAATTCAATCAGGAGTGAACAGAGAATGAACGTGATCGTGAATGTGATTCTGGCGGTGCAGATGTTGGCGGCCTTGGCCATGATTGGCCTGATCCTGATCCAGCATGGCAAGGGTGCTGACATGGGGGCGGCCTTTGGCAGCGGTAGTTCGGGCAGTCTCTTCGGTGCCAGCGGAAGTGCCAACTTCCTGTCGCGCACAACGGCCGTGTTGGCTGCTGTGTTCTTTGTTTCGACGCTCGCGTTGGCCTATTTTGGTAACTCGCGTCCCGTCAGTTCGGGCAGCGTTCTTGAAACGCCTGCGACCGCTGTACCTGCGGGCGCGCCCGCCTCTGAGGCTGTAGTGGCGCCTGCTGTTCCTGCCTCCGGTGCAGCGCAGATTCCGACCAAATAATTGAACTGAATTTCGGCCTGTTGGGCCGAAGCAGGGTTTTTCCGGAGTAGAATTCTGGATTGTCTGGAAAGCGAAAAGCCGCAAGGTTCCTCATGCCATCCAGATGCAAAAATCAGCCGTCGTGGTGAAATTGGTAGACACGCTATCTTGAGGGGGTAGTGGCGAAAGCTGTGCGAGTTCGAGTCTCGCCGACGGCACCAAAACAAAGGCCTGCCTGCATGACCCGGCTTGGGTCCTGGCGGGCAAGGCCACAGCGGTGAGCACATCCTCAAGATGAACCTCGATCAGTACCTCCCCGTCCTTTTGTTCATCTTGGTCGGCATCGCCGTTGGCGTTGTCCCCCTCGTACTCGGCTACATACTGGGCCCCAATCGCCCGGATGCCGCAAAGAACTCCCCCTACGAATGTGGCTTTGAAGCCTTCGAGGATGCGCGCATGAAATTCGATGTGCGCTACTACCTCGTGGCCATCCTCTTCATTCTGTTCGACCTTGAAATCGCATTCCTTTTCCCTTGGGCGGTGACGCTGCATGAGGTGGGTGTGGCTGGTTTTGTGGCGGTCGTGATTTTCCTGGCCATCCTGGTCGTGGGTTTTGCCTACGAGTGGAAAAAGGGTGCCCTGGATTGGGAATGAGCGGACTTCAACAAGGACAATGCAATGATTGAAGGCGTGATGAAGGAAGGCTTCATCACCACGAGCTATGACTCTGTGGTGAATTGGGCCAAGACCGGTTCCCTGTGGCCGATGACGTTTGGTCTGGCCTGCTGTGCTGTCGAGATGATGCACGCTGCAGCTGCCCGGTATGACATTGGCCGTTTTGGTGCGGAAGTGTTTCGTGCCAGCCCCCGTCAGTCCGATCTGATGATCGTGGCGGGCACGCTGTGCAACAAGATGGCACCTGCGCTGCGTAAGGTGTACGACCAGATGTCCGAGCCGCGCTGGGTCTTGTCGATGGGCTCGTGTGCCAATGGCGGTGGTTACTATCACTACAGCTATTCGGTGGTGCGCGGTTGTGATCGCATCGTGCCTGTGGATGTCTACGTGCCCGGCTGCCCCCCAACGGCAGAAGCCTTGATCTACGGGATCATTCAGCTGCAGCAGAAGATCCGCCGCACCAACACCATTGCTCGCGTCTGAAGGGTTGATGATGACAGCTGTTGCCATTCGGCCGGAAAAGCTCAAGGACAATATCTCTGCGGCGCTGGGTGCCAAGGTGCGCCAGATCTCTGTAGCCCTCGATGAAGTGACTGTGGTCGTTGCGCCTGCGGACTACCTGGACGCCATGCTTCTGTTGCGTGACGCGGAGGGTTGCCGTTTCGAGCAATTGATCGATTTGTGCGGCGTGGACTATTCCGCGTACGGCGATGCTGTCCACGAAGGTGCTCGCTACTGCGTGGTGTCTCATCTGTTGTCTGTCAGCCTGAATCAGCGCGTACGTGTGAAGGTCTTCTGCCAGGATGATGATTTCCCGGTGGTTTCCTCGGTGTCCGAGTTGTGGAATTCTGCCAACTGGTATGAGCGGGAAGCCTTCGACCTGTTTGGCATCGTGTTTGACGGTCATAACGACCTGCGCCGCATTCTCACCGACTACGGATTCATCGGTCACCCTTTCCGCAAGGACTTCCCATTGTCCGGTCATGTCGAAATGCGGTACGACGCCGAGCAGCGCCGCGTGGTGTACGAGCCCGTGTCCATCGAGCCGCGTGAAATCACGCCGCGCATCATCCGCGAAGACAAGTACGGAGGCCTGCACTGAGCCGCTTTGCGTCTCATGTGATCCATCATGGCTGAAATCAAGAACTATTCCCTGAACTTTGGTCCGCAGCACCCTGCGGCGCACGGTGTGTTGCGTCTGGTGCTCGAGCTCGATGGCGAGGTCGTGCAACGCGCTGACCCGCACATCGGTCTTCTCCACCGCGCCACCGAAAAGCTGGCCGAGCACAAGACCTACATCCAGTCGCTGCCCTACATGGACCGCCTGGACTACGTGTCGATGATGTGCAATGAGCACGCCTACTGCCTGGCCATCGAAAAGCTGCTGGGCCTGGAAGTGCCGGTGCGCGCGCAGTACATCCGCGTGATGTTCTCCGAGATCACGCGCCTGCTGAACCACCTGATGTGGCTGGGCTCGCACGGTAATGACTGTGGCAGCTCCACCATCCTGATCTATACTTTCCGCGAGCGTGAAGACCTGTTCGACATGTACGAAGCCGTCTCTGGCGCGCGCATGCATGCGGCCTATTTCCGGCCTGGTGGTGTGTACCGCGATTTGCCCGACAGCATGCCGCAGTACAAGGTCAGCAAGATCAAGAACGCCAAGGCGCTGGAGGCTTTGAACCAGAATCGCCAGGGTTCGATGCTTGACTTTATCGACGACTTCACCCAGCGCTTCCCCGGCTGTGTGGATGAGTACGAAACCTTGCTTACCGATAACCGTATCTGGAAGCAGCGTACCGTGGGTATTGGCGTGGTGCCGCCTGAGCGTGCTCTGAATCTGGGCATGACGGGGCCCATGCTCCGGGGCTCCGGCATCGCCTGGGATCTTCGCAAGACCCAGCCCTACGACGTCTATGACCGCATGGACTTCGACGTGCCGGTGGGCAAGACGGGCGACTGCTACGACCGTTACCTGGTGCGCGTGCAGGAAATGCGCGAGTCCAACCGCATCATCAAGCAGTGCGTGGACTGGCTGCGCGCCAACCCCGGCCCTGTGATCACCGACAACCACAAGGTGGCTGCACCGGCACGCGAATCCATGAAGTCCAACATGGAAGAGCTGATCCACCACTTCAAGCTCTTCACCGAAGGTTTTCACGTTCCCGAAGGCGAAGCCTATGCGGCCGTCGAGCACCCCAAGGGCGAGTTCGGCATTTACCTCGTGAGCGATGGCGCCAACAAGCCTTACCGCCTGAAGATCCGCGCGCCGGGATTCGCGCACCTGGCCACGCTCGATGAAATGGCTCGCGGCCACATGATCGCCGACGCCGTGGCCATCATCGGCACCATGGATATCGTGTTCGGGGAGATCGACCGATGAGCAGCAGCACCAATACCAAGATTACCGACTCCACGCTCGCCCGCTTTGCGCGCGAAGTGGCCAAGTACCCGCCCGAGCAGGCGCAGTCCGCCGTGATGGCCTGCCTGTCCATCGTGCAGCAGGAGCAGGGCTGGGTCAGCGTCGAGAGCGAGGCTGTGATTGCCGACTACCTGGGCATGGCCCAGATCGCGGTGCATGAAGTCACCACGTTCTACAACATGTACAACCAGCAGCCGACGGGCAAATACAAGCTCAACGTCTGCACCAACCTGCCTTGCCAGCTGCGCGACGGCCAGAAGGCGCTGCACCACCTTGAGAAGAAGCTCGGCGTGACCATGGGCGAGACCACGCCGGACGGCCTGTTCACGCTGCAGCAGTGCGAATGTCTGGGCGCCTGCGCCGACGCGCCCGTGATGCTGGTCAACGACCGTACCATGTGCAGCTTCATGGACAACGACAAGCTCGACCAGCTGGTCGATGGCCTCAAGGCAGCGGAAGGGCAAGCATGACCACCGCCGCACAAATCCTCTCGCAGTTCCAGGCCACCGGCGTCCAGACCTGCTTCCATGACCGCCACATCAACCCGCAGATCGTCGCGGGCCTGGATGGCACGAACTGGAGCATCAAGGACTACGAAGCACGTGGCGGCTACGCCGCGCTGCGCAAGATCCTGGGCACTGACGGCGGCGAACCGCTGACACAGGACCAGGTCATCGCCACCGTCAAGGAATCGGGCCTGCGCGGTCGTGGCGGTGCGGGCTTTCCCACCGGTCTCAAGTGGAGCTTCATGCCCCGCTCGTTCCCTGGCCAGAAGTACCTGGTGTGCAATTCCGACGAGGGCGAGCCGGGCACCTGTAAGGACCGCGACATCCTGCAGTTCAACCCGCACATCGTCATCGAAGGCATGATCATCGCGGCCTACGCGATGGGCATCTCTGTGGGCTACAACTACATCCACGGCGAAATCTTCCAGACCTACGAACGCTTTGAAGAAGCGCTCGAGGAAGCACGCGCGGCGGGCTACCTGGGCGACAAGATCCTGGGCAGCAACTTCAGCTTCCAACTGCACGCCGCGCATGGTTTCGGCGCCTATATCTGCGGTGAAGAGACCGCGCTGCTCGAATCGCTGGAAGGCAAGAAGGGCCAACCGCGCTTCAAGCCACCATTTCCGGCCAGCTTCGGTCTGTACGGCAAGCCCACCACCATCAACAACACCGAGACCTTCGCTGCCGTACCGTGGATCATCCGCAATGGCGGGGCTGCCTATCTTGAGTGCGGCAAGCCCAACAACGGCGGCACCAAGATCTTCTCGGTCTCAGGTGACGTGGAAAAGCCCGGCAACTACGAAGTCCCCCTGGGGACGCCGTTTGCCAAGCTGCTCGAGCTCGCCGGTGGCGTTCGCAAAGGCCGCCAGCTCAAGGCCGTGATCCCCGGCGGCTCGTCTGCACCGGTGCTGCCAGCGTCCATCATCATGGAATGCACGATGGACTACGACTCCATCGCCAAGGCCGGCTCCATGCTGGGTTCGGGCGCCGTCATCGTGATGGACGATTCCCGCAGCATGGTCGAAAGCCTGTTGCGCCTGTCGTACTTCTACTCGCACGAATCCTGCGGGCAATGCACGCCCTGCCGCGAAGGCACGGGCTGGATGTGGCGCGTGATCGACCGCATCCAGCACAACCAGGGCCGTGCGGGCGACCTGGACCTGCTCAATTCGGTGGCAGACAACATCCAGGGCCGCACGATCTGTGCGCTGGGTGACGCTGCCGCGATGCCGGTACGCGCCATGATCAAGCATTTCCGTCCCGAGTTTGAAGCACTGATCCGGAACAACGCCTCCCAGGCCGCGACCTCCGCCTGATCGCGAGAAGACATATGGTTGAAATTGAACTGGACGGTCAGAAAGTGGAAGTCGCCGAAGGCTGCATGGTGATGCATGCAGCCGAAAAGGCGGGCACCTACATTCCGCATTTCTGCTACCACAAGAAACTCTCGATTGCCGCCAACTGCCGCATGTGCCTGGTGGACGTCGAGAAGGCTCCCAAGCCCATGCCCGCCTGCGCCACGCCCGTGACGCAAGGCATGATCGTGCGCACCAAGAGCGACAAGGCCATCAAGGCCCAGCAGTCGGTCATGGAGTTCCTGCTGATCAACCACCCGCTGGATTGCCCCATCTGCGACCAGGGCGGTGAGTGCCAGCTGCAGGATCTGGCCGTGGGCTACGGGGGCTCTTCCTCGCGCTACGAAGAGGAAAAGCGCGTAGTGCCCGTCAAGGACGTGGGGCCGCTGATTTCCATGCAGGAAATGAGCCGCTGCATCCACTGCACCCGCTGCGTGCGCTTCGGCCAGGAAGTGGCCGGCGTGATGGAGCTCGGCATGATCCACCGTGGCGAGCACTCCGAAATCACCACCGTGGTGGGCGACACGATCGACTCCGAGCTGTCGGGCAACATGATCGACATCTGCCCTGTGGGTGCCCTGACCAGCAAGCCGTTCCGCTACAGCGCCCGCACCTGGGAGCTGTCGCGCCGCCGCTCCGTCAGCCCGCACGACTCCACCGGCGCGAACCTCATCGTCCAGGTCAAGAACCACAAGGTCATGCGCGTCGTTCCGCTCGAGAACGAAGCCGTGAATGAATGCTGGATCGCCGACCGCGACCGCTTCTCGTACGAATCGCTCAACAGCGACGACCGCCTGACCCAGCCCATGCTCAAGCAGGGCGGGGTGTGGAAGACCGTCGACTGGCAGACCGCTCTCGAGTACGTGGCCAACGGCCTCAAGAACATCAAGAACGACCATGGCGCCAACAGCATCGGCGCCTTGGTGAGCCCGCACAGCACCGTGGAAGAGCTGTACCTTGCCAGCGCCCTGGTGCGCGGCATAGGCAGCGACAACATCGACTACCGTCTGCGCAACGCCGAGTTCGCGGCGCCCGAAGGCATTCGCTGGCTGGGCACTTCCATCGCTTCGCTGTCCACGCTGCAACGCGTGCTGGTGGTGGGCTCCAACCTGCGCAAGGACCATCCGCTGTTTGCCCAACGCATCCGCCAAGCGGCTCGCCATGGCTGCCAGGTCAGCGCCATCGCTTCGGCCGCCCACGACTGGGCCATGCCTGTGCAAACACTCGTCGCCCAAAGCGCCGGCGCATGGGTCCAGACGCTTGGAGGCATCGCCTTTGCCATCGCCCAGGAAAAGGGTGTTGCCGCTCCGCAAGGCGCGACTGCTGCCAACGACGCTGCCCAAGCCATCGCCCGCTCGCTGCTGGGCGGCGAGCGCAAGGCCTTGCTGCTGGGCAACGCGGCAGCGCACCATGCGCAAGCCACGCAATTGCTGGCGCTGGCCAATTGGATCGGCGAGAACACGGGAGCTTCCGTGGGCTACCTGACGGAAGCTGCCAACACGGTGGGCGCGCAGTTCGCGGGTGCTCATCCGGTCAACGGTGGTTTGAATGCGGGCCAGATGCTCTCCGGTGGTCTGAAGGCGGCTGTGCTGCTCAACACCGAGCCGGTGCATGACTCGGCTGTCGGTGCCAGCGCCGCTGCTGCACTGTCTGGTGCTGACATGGTGGTGACCATGAGCCCCTTCAAGGCCAACATGGAGTTCAGTGACGTTCTGTTGCCAATTGCTCCGTTCACCGAAACGTCGGGCAGCTTCGTCAATGCCGAAGGCCGCCTGCAGAGCTTCCACGCCGTGGTGCGTCCGCTGGGCGATACCCGCCCCGCATGGAAGGTGCTGCGTGTGCTGGCCAACCTGTTGGGCGTTCCAGGCTTCGACTTCGAAACCTCGCAAGACGTGCTGGCCCGCGCCACCAACGCAGCAGCCGGTGCGGTCACTGAAGTGCCTGCAGCCCAACTGTCGAACGTGGTGACGAACGCCGCGCCTGCGTCTGCCGCCGCTGCTGGTGAGCCCGTGGTGGCCTCCATCTATCAACTTGACGGCCTCGTGCGCCGTTCGACGTCGCTGCAGCTCACCGCTGACGCACGCCTGGCACGTGAAGGAGTGGCCGCATGATCGACGCGATCTACAACGCGGGCCTGAACCTGCTCTCCTTTGGCTGGTGGACGGGCATCGTCTGGCCAGTGCTATGGATCTTGATCAAGATCGTCTGCATTCTGGCGCCCCTGATGGGGGCGGTGGCCTATCTCACTTTGTGGGAGCGTAAGCTGCTGGGTTTCATGCAGGTGCGCCATGGTCCCAACCGCGTGGGCCCCATGGGTCTGCTGCAGCCTATCGCTGATGCGCTGAAGTTGTTGACCAAGGAAATCATTCAGCCCACGGCGGCCAGCAAGGGGCTGTTTGTGCTGGGCCCGGTCATGGCGATCATGCCTGCCCTGGCTGCCTGGGTCGCCATTCCGTTCGGACCTGACGTGGCCCTTGCGAACGTAAACGCCGGTTTGCTGCTCGTCATGGCCATCACCTCCATCGAGGTCTATGGTGTGATCATTGCCGGCTGGGCGTCCAATTCCAAGTACGCTTTCCTGGGCGCTCTGCGCGCCTCGGCCCAGATGGTGAGCTATGAAATTGCGATGGGGTTCTGCTTCCTCGTTGTGATCATGGTGTCGGGCAGCATGAATCTGACCGAGATCGTGTTGGGGCAGGGCCGTGGCATGGCCGCGGACAAGGGCCTGACTTTCCTGTCCTGGAACTGGCTGCCGCTGCTGCCGATTTTCTTGGTCTACCTCATCTCCGGCGTGGCTGAAACCAATCGCCATCCCTTCGACGTGGTGGAGGGCGAGGCCGAGATCGTGGCCGGCCACATGGTCGAGTATTCGGGCATGGGGTTTGCCATCTTTTTCCTGGCAGAGTACGCCAGCATGTGGCTCGTATCCATCTTGGCCGCGCTCATGTTCCTGGGCGGCTGGTTGTCGCCTATCGATAGCGCGGTGTTCAACTGGATTCCTGGTTGGATCTGGCTGGGTATCAAGACCTTCCTCGTGGTGTCCATGTTCATCTGGATCCGGGCGACTTTCCCCCGATTCCGGTATGACCAGATCATGCGTCTGGGCTGGAAGATCTTCATTCCGGTCACGCTGGTGTATTTGTTGTTTGTCGGCGGGTGGTTGCTCTCGCCTTGGAATATCTGGAAATAGGCGGGGACACAAATGACTGCTGTTGCTGCTGCTGCACCTTTTTCATTCAGGGACTTCTTCAAGAGCTTCATGCTCGTGGAGTTGCTCAAAGGGATGGCCTTGACAGGCCGCTATGCGTTTCGCCGCAAGGTGACCGTGCAGTTTCCCGAAGAGAAGACGCCTTTGTCGCCACGTTTTCGTGGCCTGCATGCACTGCGCCGTTATGACAACGGTGAGGAGCGTTGCATTGCCTGCAAGCTGTGCGAGGCCGTATGCCCCGCGATGGCCATCACCATCGAATCGGATGTGCGCGCGGACGGCTCGCGCCGTACCACGCGCTATGACATCGACCTGACCAAGTGCATCTTCTGCGGGTTTTGCGAGGAAAGCTGCCCGGTCGATTCGATTGTCGAAACGCACATCTTTGAATACCACGGTGAGAAGCGTGGTGACCTGTATTTCACGAAGGACATGCTCTTGGCCGTGGGCGACCGGTACGAAGGTGAAATTGCGGCAGCCAAGGCTGCAGACGCCAAATACCGCTGAGCGGTGTTGGGTTCAGCCTCTTTGCCAGACTTTCTATAAAGACCCGATTCATGGACGCCAAGACTGGTTTTTTCTATCTCTTCTCGGTGGTGCTGCTGTTTGCTGCCTTCCGGGTGATCACTGCGCGCAACCCTGTGCATGCGGTGCTGTACCTCATCCTTGCTTTCTCGCAGGCCGCAGCTGTCTGGCTGCTGCTCAAGGCGGAGTTTCTGGCCATCGCACTGGTGCTGGTGTACTTGGGCGCGGTGATGGTGCTCTTCCTGTTCGTTGTGATGATGCTGGACATCCACATCGATGCCGTGCGCAAGGGATTCTGGAAGCACTTTCCGTTGGCGGCCTCCGTGGGTGCGTTGATTGCGCTCGAAATGGCGGCGGTGTTGATGGGCGGTTTCCGCAGCATTGACGAACCCAAGGCGGTGGCGACGGCAGTGGATGCTGCGGGGCACGTCGTACAGTATTCCAACACCAAGGCGCTGGGCAAGCTGCTGTACACCGAGTACCTGTATCCCGTCGAGGTCGCGGCTGTCATCCTCTTGGTTGCCATGGTCGCTGCCATCGCTTTGACCCTGCGCCAGCGCAAGGACAGCAAGGCCATTAATCCTGCATCTCAGATCCGTGTACGCGCTGCCGATCGCCTGGCGGTGATCAAGGTGGCTGCCACCCAGAAGCCAGCGGCCGAGGAGTCGGTCCAAGCTGCTGTCGAGGAGAAAAAAGCATGACGCTGACTTTGGGCCACTTCCTCTCGCTGGGCGCGATGCTGTTCGCGCTCGCGGTGATCGGCATCTTTCTCAACCGCAAGAACCTGATCGTGCTGCTGATGGCGATCGAGCTCATGCTGCTGGCAGTGAACATGAACTTCGTGGCTTTCTCCCATTATTTGGGAGATATGCACGGCCAGGTGTTCGTGTTCTTTATCCTGACCGTGGCGGCTGCTGAGTCGGCGATCGGCCTGGCCATCCTGGTGCTGCTGTTCCGCAACAAATCCAGTATCAACGCGGAAGACCTCAACACCCTCAAGGGTTGACGGGTCACGAGTATTCCCAAGGTTCTCAAGAATGAGTCAAACCCTCTCTGCTTCAACGCTCCTGGCTGTGCCACTGGCTCCGCTGGCGGGCGCCCTGCTGGCCGGTATCTTCGGTACGACCTTCGGTGGTAACTGGATCGGTCGCCGCCTGAGTCACACCCTGACCATCCTCGGGGTACTGGCTGCGTTCATTCTCTCGGCCATGACGCTCAAGAGCGTTGCGATCGATGGTGCCCGCTTCAATGAAACCCTCTACACCTGGATGGTGGTCGGCGGCTTGAAGATGGAAGTGGGCTTCCTGATCGACAGCCTGACGGCCATGATGATGGTGGTGGTGACGTTCGTGTCGCTGATGGTCCACATCTACACCATCGGCTACATGGAAGAGGACGAGGGCTACAACCGCTTCTTTGCCTACATCTCGCTGTTCACGTTCTCCATGCTCATGCTGGTCATGAGCAACAACCTGCTGCAGCTGTTCTTTGGCTGGGAAGCCGTGGGCCTGGTGTCCTACCTGCTCATCGGCTTCTGGTTCAACAAGCCTTCCGCCATCTTTGCGAACATGAAGGCGTTTTTGGTCAACCGCGTGGGTGACTTCGGCTTTATCCTGGGCATCGGTCTGATCGCAGCCTACACCGGCACCTTGAACTATGGCGAGATCTTCGCCAAGGCCGGTGATCTGGGCGCCTTGTCGTTCCCCGGCACCAGCTGGATGCTGGTGACCGTGATCTGTATCTGCCTGTTCATCGGTGCCATGGGCAAGTCGGCACAGTTTCCTCTGCACGTCTGGCTGCCGGATTCGATGGAGGGTCCCACCCCCATTTCCGCGCTGATCCACGCCGCCACCATGGTGACTGCGGGCATCTTCATGGTGTCGCGCATGTCACCCCTGTTCGAGCTGTCGGATACCGCACTCAATTTCATTCTGGTGATCGGTGCCATCACGGCGCTCTTCATGGGTTTCCTGGGCATCATCCAGAACGACATCAAGCGTGTGGTGGCGTACTCGACGTTGTCGCAACTGGGCTACATGACGGTGGCACTGGGTGCTTCGGCCTACTCGGTGGCCGTGTTCCACCTGATGACGCATGCGTTCTTCAAAGCCTTGTTGTTCCTGGGCGCTGGCTCGGTCATCATGGGCATGCACCACAACCAGGACATTCGCTGGATGGGGGCTGTGCGCAAGTACATGCCCATCACCTGGATCACCTCGCTGCTGGGCTCGCTGGCCCTGATCGGCACGCCGCTGTTCTCGGGCTTCTATTCCAAGGACAGCATCATCGAGGCAGTGCATTTCAGCCACCTGCCAGCCGCCGGTTTCGCGCATTTTGCGGTGCTTGCAGGTGTCTTCATCACGGCGTTCTACTCCTTCCGCATGTACTTCCTGGTGTTCCATGGCAAGGAGCGTTACGACCAGAACCCGGACGCGCATCATGACGATCACCATGGTCACGGCCATGACGACCACCATGAGCCGCACGAATCCCCTTGGGTGGTGACCGTGCCTCTGGTTTTGCTGGCAATCCCTTCGGTGGTAGTGGGCTTCCTGTTCATTCAGCCCATGCTGTTTGGTGATTTCTTCAAGGATGTCATTTTTGTGGATGCGGCAAAGCACCCCTCCATGGCGCACATGACAGAGCACTTCCACAGTGCCTGGGCCATGGCATTGCATGGTTTGCAAACGGCACCGTTCTGGTTGGCATTGGCGGGTGTGGCGCTGTCGTACTACATGTACATGGTCAATCCCGCGCTGCCCACTGCGATCAAGGCGCGCGCGCAGCCCATCTACACCCTGCTGGAAAACAAGTACTACCTCGACTGGATCAACGAGAACATTCTGGCCCGTGGTGCCCGTGCGCTGGGCATGGGGTTGTGGAAGGGCGGAGATCAGGCAGTGATCGATGGCGCCTTGGTCAATGGTTCTTGGAAACTGGTGCGTGGCGTTTCCGGAGTCGTCCGTTGGGTGCAGTCTGGCTTTATCTTCCATTACGCGCTGGTGATGATCCTGGGTGTATTCGCACTGATGACCTGGTTTGTCTGGGGCGATGTGTTCATGCAGCTCATCAAATAAGGAAAACAACAAATGGGTCTGTTGAGTCTTGCAATCTGGACACCGATTGCTTTTGGCGCGCTGTTGCTCGCCATCGGGCGCGACGAACATGCGCGTGCGGTGCGGTGGTTGGCGCTGGTGGGTGCCTTGATTGGGTTCCTGGTCACGTTGCCTCTGTACGACGGTTTCAAGCTGGGTACGGCGGCCATGCAGTTTGTGGAGAAGGCCGACTGGATCGAGCGTTTCAATGTCCACTACCACCTCGGGGTGGACGGCATTTCGTTCTGGTTTGTGCCGCTCACGGCCTTCATTACCGTCGTCGTGGTGATTGCCTCATGGGAGTCCATCACTGAGCGCGTGAACCAGTACATGGGCGCATTCTTGATCCTTTCGGGGCTCATGATCGGCGTGTTCAGCGCACTGGACGGCATTCTGTTCTACGTGTTCTTCGAGGCAACGCTGATCCCGATGTACCTCATCATCGGGATCTGGGGTGGTCCGAACAGGATCTACGCTGCGTTCAAGTTCTTCCTGTACACGCTGCTTGGCTCGCTGTTGATGCTGATCGCGCTGATCTACCTGTACAACCAGTCCGGCGGCAGCTTCGACATCGCCACCTGGCACCAGTTGCCTTTGAGCGGTCGTGCGCAAACCCTGTTGTTCTTCGCCTTCTTTGCCGCCTTCGCTGTGAAGGTGCCCATGTGGCCTGTCCATACCTGGCTGCCTGATGTGCACGTGGAAGCACCCACTGGCGGTTCTGCGGTGCTGGCTGCCATCATGCTCAAGCTGGGCGCCTATGGTTTCCTGCGGTTTTCGCTGCCGATCGCTCCTGACGCAGCACGTCAATGGGCTTGGCTCATGATTGCCCTGTCGCTGATCGCGGTGATTTACGTGGGCCTGGTGGCCATGGTCCAGAAGGACATGAAGAAGCTGGTGGCCTACTCGTCGGTGGCGCACATGGGGTTTGTGACCCTCGGCTTTTTCATCTTCAACGACCTGGGTGTTTCGGGCGGCATCGTCCAGATGATTGCGCACGGTTTCGTGTCCGGTGCGATGTTCCTGTCCATCGGCGTGTTGTACGACCGTGTGCACTCGCGTGAGATCGCCGCCTATGGCGGCGTGGTCAACACCATGCCCAACTTCACCGCGTTTGTTCTGTTGTTTGCCATGGCCAACTGCGGCCTGCCGGGTACGGCCGGTTTTGTGGGTGAGTGGATGGTGATCCTGGGCGCGGTCAAAGCCAACTTCTGGATTGGTCTGGCTGCGGCCACGGCGTTGATCTTTGGCGCCGCTTACACCTTGTGGATGTTCAAGCGCGTGTACCTGGGCCCTGTGGGCAACGACAACGTCAAGGGCTTGACGGATATCGACAGCCGTGAATTCCTCGTGCTTGCGGTGCTTGGCATTGCGGTGCTGGCCATGGGCCTGTATCCCCGTCCGTTTACCGATGTGATGGACGCCTCGGTGGCAGAACTGCTCAAGCATGTGGCGCTGACCAAGCTGAACTGAACAGACCAGACTGAACTGAGAGATTCGAGATGATTGACAACATCAGCTGGCTAGCGATCTACCCTGAAATTGTGCTGTTGACGATGGCCTGCGTGATTGCGCTGGTCGATCTGGGTGTTCACAGCCCTCGCCGCACCAGCACCTATGTGCTGACGATGCTCACCTTGGCCGTGGTGGCCGCCTTGCAGGCCATGTACGCAAGCAGCGGCAATACCTTCTACGGTTTCGGCAACATGGTGGTGAGCGACGCCATGGGCAACTGGCTCAAGTGTTTTGCCACCGTGGCCATGATGGTCACCCTGGTGTACGGACGTCCTTACGCAGCTGACCGCGACATGCTGCGGGGCGGCGAGCTCTTCACGTTGTCCATGTTTGCCTTGCTGGGCATGTTCATCATGATTTCGGGCAACAACTTCCTGGTGATCTACCTGGGCCTGGAACTGCTCACGCTGTCGAGCTATGCCCTCGTGGCATTGCGCCGCGACAACGCCACGGCCACGGAAGCAGCGATGAAGTATTTTGTGCTGGGTGCCATGGCCAGCGGCTTCCTGCTTTATGGCCTGTCCATGGTGTACGGAGCCACGGGCTCGCTGGATATTGGCCAGGTGTTCAAGGCCGTTAACTCCGGCCAGATCAAGCATCAAGTGTTGGTGTTCGGTCTGGTGTTTGTGGTGGCGGGTCTGGCTTTCAAGCTGGGCGTGGTTCCGTTCCACATGTGGATTCCCGACGTGTACCAAGGTGCGCCTACGGCCGTGACGCTGATGATTGGCGGCGCCCCCAAGTTGGCAGCCTTTGCCATTACGGTTCGTCTGCTGGTCGATGGCTTGCTGCCACTGGCCATTGACTGGCAGCAGATGCTGGCTGTGCTGGCAATTGGGTCACTGCTGGTCGGTAACCTGGCGGCCATTGCACAGACCAACCTCAAACGCATGCTGGCGTACTCCACGATTTCCCAAATGGGTTTCGTGTTGCTGGGCCTCATGTCGGGCGTCATCAACGGCAATGTGGATGCCACTGCAGTGGAGAACGCCTACAGCGCGTCCATGTTCTACGTCATCACTTACGTGCTGACTACCCTGGCTGCTTTTGGCGTGATCCTGCTGCTTGCTCGCGAGGGTTTTGAGAGCGAAGAGATTTCCGACTTTGCGGGTCTCAATCAACGCAGTCCTTTGTATGCTGGCGTGATGGCAGTGTGTCTGTTCTCGATGGCGGGTATTCCTCCGCTGGTGGGTTTCTATGCCAAGTTGGCCGTCCTGCAGGCTCTGGTGGCCTCGGGCCAGGCGATCTACATCGCAATGGCTGTCTTTGCGGTGATCATGTCGTTGATTGGTGCGTTCTACTACCTGCGTGTGGTGAAGGTCATGTACTTCGACGCGCCACTGACGGCCACCAGTGTTTCTGCACCCGTCGATGTGCGCGTGGTGCTGACCATCAACGGCGCTCTGGTGCTGGTGTTGGGCTTGCTGCCGGGCGGTTTGATGGCCTTGTGCGCCGACGCCGTGGTCCGCGCGTTGGCAACCTGAGCCGTTGCGCCGGCGCATGCATAGCGTCGGCTGCATTTCCCACTCCTTTCTGCTGCCTGGATCCCTTATTCTGTGTCACTCACCGGTTCGGTTTGGCTTGTGATTGTGGCGGCGTTGGTCGCTGCCAATCTGCCATTTGTCAATCAACGCTGGATGGTGGTTGGTCCTTCGGCGGCCGCTGGCAAGCCGCTGGTAGGGCGTTTGGCCGAGCTGATCCTGCTGTATTTTCTGGTGGGTGGCCTCGCCTTGTTACTGGAGCGCCGCGCGGGTCAGATTGCGCCGCAGGGCTGGGAGTTTTACGCCATCACCGGCACCATGTTCCTGACCCTGGCCTTCCCTGGCTTCGTCTATCGGTACCTGTTGCGCAGGCACAGCTGAGTGGACTGCGAGCCATTGGTCAAGGGCTACAGGGTTTGTGGCCTTGCAGCATCCTGGCCACTCCGGCTGGGAAAGGCACCTCCGAGCATGATGACGCAGCTCGACGTGCGTGATCGCGCCCATCACCGGTTTTCGCCCTCCGGCGTACCATGTCAGCTATGAAGGTTCTGGATCTCCAATGTCAGCATGGCCATGTCTTTGAAGGCTGGTTTGGTTCTGAAGATGACTTTCAGAGCCAAAAGCAACGCGGATTGGTGCAGTGTCCCTTCTGCGCCGATGACCAGATCGACAAGCGCCTCAGTGCACCGCGTTTGAACCTTGGTGCGCGCGAGCCCGCTGCGTTGACAGCCTCCTCCCATTCCTCTTCTGTCACGCGCCCTCGCACCACCCCCAGCGCGCCGGTCGAGGCATCGATGCTTCCCCCTGCGCTGCAGGCCGCATGGCTGGAGCTGGCCCGAAAGGTGGTAGCGGGTACGGAGGATGTGGGCTCCCGCTTTGCCGACGAGGCCCGGCGCATGCACCATGGCGAGGTGCAGGAGCGGGCCATTCGTGGGCAGGCCACGGCGCACGAGGCGTTGCAGCTGCTGGACGAGGGCATCGCCGTCATGCCCTTGCCACTGCCTGCCGCAGCCAAGGAGACGCTGCAGTAACTGGCGTTGTCACCCGCGGCTATCCAGGTGCTTGTGGTGAGGCTACCGGCTCCCGATGGGAGTCACGCCGTGAACTGCAGAGCAGCCAGACGCGCATACACCCCACCTTGTGCCAGCAAGGTGCTGTGAGTGCCTTGCTCCACGATCCGCCCATGGTCCAGCACCACGATGCGGTCTGCATTCTGCACGGTGGCCAGCCGATGCGCGATCACCAGCGTGGTCCGTCGCCCGGTGTGGCGTTGCATCGCGGTGTCCAGAGCTGCCTGCACCATGCGCTCGCTTTCTGCATCCAGGGCGCTGGTTGCCTCGTCAAGCAACAACAGGGGCGGGTCCTTGAGCATCGCACGAGCGATGGCAATGCGTTGGCGCTGCCCGCCCGATAGGCGGACACCCCGTTCTCCCAGAAAGGTGTGGTAGCCCTCGGGCAGGGCCATGATGAAGTCATGTGCGAAGGCGGCGCGGGTCGCTGCCATGACATCCTCGTCGGACGCGTCTGGGCGCCCATAGCGGATGTTGTCCATGGCAGAGGCGGAGAAGATCACTGCGTCCTGGGGAACGGTGCCCGTATGTGCGCGCAGCGTGTCGAGCGCAATGTCTCGGATGTCCACGCCATTGAGCAGGATGCGTCCTGGCCTCGGGCGGTGCGCTACGGCGGCACTGGCGCCTCCCGTCGCATGCTCGTCCACGTCATAAAACCGCTGCAGCAACTGGAACACCGTGGTTTTGCCTGCACCGCTGGAGCCGACGAGTGCCACGGTCTCACCGGGAGACAGGTGCAGCGAGAAGTCTTGCAGCGCAGGCTGATCCTGGCGCGACGGATAGTGGAACCAGACGTTGTCAAATCGCACCTCCAGACCCTGCCCGGACGTCGGGAGCTGTTGGGGCGACGCAGGGTTCGCCACGGGCGAGCGGCTGGACAGCAGTTCCATCAACCGCTCGGTGGCACCGGCGGCTCGCAGCAGGTCTCCATACACCTCACCCAGCACCGCCACTGCACTCGCCAGCAGGATGACGTACACCACGGTCTGACCCAGGTGGCCAGCGCTCATCTGTCCGGCCAGCACGGCTTCCGTGCCCCGGTACAGCCCCCACAACAGCAGGGCCGCGTTGGCGATGATGATGAAGGCCACGAGCAAGGCGCGCGCCTTGGTGCGTTTGACGGCGGTGTAGAAGGCGTCCTCCGTTGCCCGCGCAAACCGCGCGGCCTCGCGCGGCTCGGCGGTGTAGCTTTGCACCACGGGAATGGCGTTGAGCACCTCTGCGGCGATGGCGCTCGAGTCCGCTACCCGGTCCTGGCTGTCCCGTGACAGCCGGCGAACCCTTCGGCCTATCCACATCGTGGGTAGCACCACCAACACGACTGCCAGCAGCACCACGGCCATGACGTAGGGATTGGTCCACACCAGCATGGCGAGGGCCCCCAGGCCCAGCACAGCGTTGCGGAGTCCCATGGACAGCGAAGAACCGACCACCGTCTGCACCAGCGTCGTGTCGGAAGTCAGGCGCGACAGCACCTCTCCGGTCTGTGTGGTTTCAAAGAACTCTGGACTCTGCTGCAGCACATGGCCATACACGGCGTTGCGCAAGTCGGCGGTGACGCGCTCACCCAGCCAGCTCACCATGTAAAAGCGTGCCGCAGAAAAACCACCCAAGGCAATGGCCACGGCAAACAGCTCTTCAAAGTGCCCGCGAAGTGCCATGGCCTGCGCGCCCCGGTCGCCGGTGGCACTGACCAGGCCTCCATCAATGAGATTGCGCAATGCCATGGGAAACGCCAGTGTGGCCAACGCGGCCAGCACCAGGAACACCAGCGACAGTGCAATGCGGGCCCTGTAGGGACGCAGAAAGGGCAGCAGACCCGTGAGTGAGCGGGGCGCACCCCGGGCGGGTGTGGAAGAGGGGAGGGATGCCATCTTGGCAGTGTAGGGCGCGGTGAGGGAGGCCGGGTGAACGGGCGCGAAGGCCCCAGGTTCGAGGTGACTGCGCCCGCCGCGCAAGGCGACGGATGTCAGCAAAAAGTCAGTGATGAGCGCGAGGCCGCGCGACCTTCGTGTGCCGGTCTTCGAGCTTGGAAAGGCGTCAGATCGAGCGCTGGCGCGCAGCACATGCCCGCGCCATTGCCTCGCAGTGGATGCTCAGGGCGGGTACGTAGGCATTTATACATAGGCATTAGTCCCAGTATCTACGGCAGGGTTGGGGGACATACGATGCGTTGCGATCCAAACTACCTGGAGACCTTGTCGCAAGGCTCCTCTTTTCAGCACCCAACGGAGCGGCCAAGGCGCAATGAGCGACGTCATTCTTGAAACCAACAGCCTGACCAAAGAGTTCAAGGGCTTCACCGCCGTCAGCGATGTGAACCTGGCCGTTCGCCGGGGCTCCATCCACGCGCTGATCGGCCCCAATGGGGCGGGCAAGACCACGTGCTTCAACCTGCTCACCAAGTTCCTGGAGCCCACCTCGGGCGTCATCCGCTTCAACGGACATGACATCACTCGGGAGCAGCCCGCGCAGATCGCGCGCCGCGGAGTGATTCGCTCGTTCCAGATTTCGGCGGTGTTCCCGCACCTAACACTCATCGAAAACGTGCGCCTGGGTTTGCAGCGCAAGCTGGGCACCTCGTTCCATTTCTGGCGCAGCGAGCGCACCCTGCGCCAGCTGGACGACCGCGCCATGCAATTGCTGACCGAGGTGGGTCTGGAAGACTTGGCCGACGAAGTCACCGTGAACCTGCCCTACGGCCGCAAGCGCGCGCTGGAGATCGCCACCACGCTGTCGATGGAGCCGGAGTTGATGCTGCTGGACGAGCCCACGCAGGGCATGGGCCACGAAGACGTGGACCGCGTCACACAGCTCATCAAGAAAGTGTCGGCGGGCCGCACCATCCTGATGGTGGAGCACAACATGAAGGTGGTTTCCACCATCGCCGACCGCATCACGGTGCTGCAGCGCGGCGCTGTGCTGGCCGAAGGGCCCTACGCAGAAGTGTCCAACAACCCCCAAGTCATGGAAGCCTACATGGGCACGACCGACGGCCAACTGCAGGGAGCGCACTGATGGCTGGCGTTCCCGCACTCGAAATCAAGAACCTCGAAGCCTGGTATGGCGAGTCGCATGTGCTGCACGGCGTGGACATCGTGGTCCAGCCGGGCGAAGTGGTCACACTGCTGGGTCGCAACGGCGCGGGCCGCACCACCACCATGCGCGCCATCATGGGCCTGACCGGTGCCCGCAAGGGCTCGGTCAAGATCAATGGCGTGGAAACCGTGAACATGCCCACGCACCGCATCGCGCACCTGGGCGTGGGCTACTGCCCCGAAGAGCGTGGTATTTTTTCCAGCCTCTCTTGCGAAGAAAACCTGCTGCTGCCGCCCGCCCTCAAGACGGGCACGCCGGGCATGTCGGTGCAGGAGATCTACGCCATGTTCCCCAACCTGGCCGAGCGCAAGAACAGCCAGGGCACGCGCCTCTCGGGGGGCGAGCAGCAGATGCTGGCCGTGGCCCGCATCCTGCGCACAGGGGCCAATCTGCTGCTGCTGGATGAAATCTCCGAGGGCCTGGCGCCCGTCATCGTGCAGGCCCTGGCCCGCATGATCACCATGCTGCGCCAAAAGGGCTACACCGTGGTCATGGTCGAGCAGAACTTCCGCTTTGCCGCACCGCTGGCTGACCGCTTTTATGTGATGGAGCACGGCCGCATCGTCGAGAAGTTCGGCGCCGCCGAACTCGAGGCGAAGATGCCTGTGCTCAACGAACTGCTGGGCGTCTGAGCCACGTCCACACCTTTTCCCCACCGTTTTCTTCCACCACACCAACAGGAGACAAATTCATGAAGAAACAACTCAAAGTGCTGGCACTGATGCTGGGCGTTGCAGGTCTGGCCACCTCGGCCGCGCACGCGCAGGACAAGGTCAAGATCGGTTTCATCACCGACATGTCCAGCCTGTACGCGGACGTGGAAGGCAAAAACGGCGCAGTGGCCATTCAGATGGCCATTGACGACTTCGGCGGCAAGGTGCTGGGCATGCCCATCGAACTGATGAGCGCCGACCACCAGAACAAGGCCGACATCGCAGCCTCCAAGGCCCGCGAATGGATCGACACCCAAGGCCTCACCATGGTGTTTGGTGGCACCAATTCGGGCACCGCACTGGCCATCGCCAAGGTGGCAGCCGAGAAGAAGCGCGTCTACATCAACAATGGTGCTGCCAGCTCCGCGCTGACCAACGAACAGTGCTCTCCCTATACCGTGCACTATGCCTACGACACCGTGGCACTGGCCAAGGGAACGGGCTCGGCCATTGTGGATGGCGGCGGCAAGAGCTGGTACTTCCTGACGGCAGACTACGCCTTCGGCCATGCGCTCGAGGCCGACACCACCTCAGTGGTTAAGGCCAAGGGCGGCAATGTGGTGGGTGCAGTTCGCCACCCATTGAACGCGTCCGACTTCTCGTCCTTCCTGCTGCAGGCGCAGAACTCCAAGGCGCAGATCCTGGGTCTGGCCAATGCAGGTGGTGACACCATCAACTCCATTAAGGCCGCCAAAGAGTTCGGCATTGGCAAGAGCATGAAGCTCGCTGGCCTGCTGATCTTCATCTCCGACGTGCACAGCCTGGGCCTGCGCAACACCGAAGGCCTGCAGTTCACCACCAGCTGGTACTGGGACCTGAACGAAGACACCCGCAAGTTCTCGGCCCGCTTCTTCGAGAAGACCAAGCGCATGCCCGGTGAAATTCAAGCGGCAGACTACTCGGCCACCATGAACTACCTCAAGGCCGTGGAAGCAGCCAAGACAGTGGATGCCGACAAGGTCATGGAAACCTGGCGCAAGATGAAGATGAACGACTTCTTTGCTTCGGGTCAGATTCGTCCGGACGGCCGTTATGTGCACGACATGTACCTGATGGAAGTGAAGAAGCCCGCCGAGTCCACCAAGCCCTGGGACTACTACAAGCTGATCAAGAAGCTGCCTGGTGACTCGGTGTTCACCACCAAAGCCGAGAGCAAGTGCCCGCTCTGGAAGTAAACCCCTGAGAGGGCTCACGCCGGCCTGGCTGTCCCTGCGGGGCGCCGGGCCCGGTGTGGTCCTCTGACCTGAACTCTCTCCACCTGCCGCTGCCTCCCATGGAAATCTTTGGTGTCTCATTGCCTGGTTTGTTGAGCCAGCTCCTTCTGGGGCTGGTCAATGGATCGTTTTACGCAATCCTCAGCTTGGGGCTGGCTGTGATCTTTGGCCTGCTCAACGTCATCAACTTCGCGCATGGTGCGCTGTTCATGACCGGGGCGTTGTTGACATGGATGGCCATGAACTACTTCGGCATCAACTACTGGTTGATGCTGGTGCTGGCACCGCTGGTGGTGGGCCTGTTCGGGGTGCTGATAGAGCGCCTGTTGCTGCGCTGGATCTACAAGCTCGACCATCTGTACGGGCTGCTGCTCACGCTGGGCCTCACGCTGCTGATCGAAGGCGTGTTCCGCTCCATCTACGGCGTCTCAGGCCTGGGCTACGACACGCCTGAACTGCTGGAAGGTGCTACCAGCCTGGGCTTCATGATCATGCCCAATTACCGCGCCTGGGTCGTGGTGGCTTCGGTGGTGGTGTGCCTTGCCACCTGGTATGTGATCGAAAAAACCAAGCTCGGTGCCTACCTGCGCGCCGGCACTGAAAACCCGCGTCTGGTCGAGGCCTTCGGCATCAACGTGCCGGTGATGGTGACACTGACCTACGCCTTTGGCGCAGCGCTGGCCGCCTTTGCCGGGGTGTTGGCCGCCCCGGTGTACCAGGTTACGCCGCTCATGGGCCAGAACCTCATCATCGTGGTGTTTGCCGTGGTGGTGATCGGTGGCATGGGCTCCATCATGGGCTCCATCCTCACCGGGCTGGGCCTGGGGATCATCGAAGGTTTCACCAAGGTGTTCTACCCCGAAGCGTCTTCCACCGTGGTGTTTGTCATCATGGTCATCGTTCTTCTCATTCGCCCCGCCGGCCTGTTCGGCAAAGAAAAATAAGGGGCTGCCAGCATGAATCCCAAGAACACTGCCACCATTGGTTACGGCCTGCTGTTGCTGGCCCTCATTGCCGCACCGTTTCTCGGCGCCTACCCGGTCTTTGTGATGAAGCTCATGTGCTTTGCACTGTTTGCTTCAGCGTTCAATCTGCTGCTCGGTTACACCGGCCTGCTGTCTTTCGGCCACGCGGCCTTCCTCGGTGGCGCTGCCTACGTGGCTGGCCACGCCATCAAGGTGTGGGGCCTGACGCCTGAAGTGGGCCTGCTGCTGGGCACCGCCGGGGGGGCGCTGCTGGGCTTGCTGTTTGGCTGGCTGGCCATTCGTCGCCAGGGCATCTACTTCTCCATGATCACACTGGCGCTGGCGCAGATGCTGTTCTTTGCCTGCCTGCAAGCTCCCTTCACGGGCGGTGAAGACGGCCTGCAGGGCGTGCCGCGCGGCAAGCTGTTTGGCGTGATTGATCTCCAAAGCGACCTGGTGATGTACTACGTGGCGCTGGTCATCGTGGTCGCAGCCTTCCTGCTGATCGTGCGCACCATCCATTCGCCTTTTGGCCAGGTGCTCAAGGGCATCAAGGAGAACGAGCCCCGCGCCATCTCGCTGGGCTACGACACACACCGCTTCAAGCTGCTGGCATTTGTGCTGTCGGCCGCGCTGGCTGGCCTTGCTGGCTCTCTCAAGACCCTGGTACTGGGCTTTGCCACGCTGTCCGACGTGCACTGGACGGCGTCGGGCCAGGTCATCTTGATGACGCTGGTGGGGGGGCTGGGCACGTTGTCGGGTCCGCTTATCGGCTCGGCCGTGGTGGTGCTGCTGGAGAACAAGATTGGCGAATTCGGCAACCTGCTGGCCGCACTGACCAGCGTCGAATGGTTCAAGACCTTGGGCGAGTCCGTCACCATGGTCACTGGCCTGATCTTCGTCGTCTGCGTGCTGGCCTTCCGCCGCGGCATCATGGGCGAGATCATCGCCTGGCTGGCACAACGCCGCGCAGGGAACTCCGCCAAGCATTGAGGATGTGACACCGCCCGATCTGGCGGTATCTTTCTGACACCAAGCCGCTGCAGCCTTTAGATGCGCAGCGGCTTTGCATATCCGGTCATCTCCAGGTACCCCCTGCCTACGGGTTGGCCTTTGGCACCCATCAGGTCCGACAGCCCTTCCCAATAGATCGCACCTGTCGATCCGCTGCTGTCCAGCTCCTGGTTGTCCAGTAGCGCGTTCACTGCAAAGGTGCCTGCGGGCGTTTGCACCTGCCATTGCACCGGGTAGCGCGCGCCACTGCGCGGGCTGGTCCACCACCGCAAGGGCGTGAACGCCACAGATTGCGCCCCAAACACCTGCGCCGGCTGCCCGGGCGCCCGCCACGACCCCCCCGCCCATAACGCAGTACCATCAGCCCGCCGCAGTCGGAAGGCGGTCAGCGCGCTGCCGTCGTGCAGGTTCATGCCGATCCAGTCCCACCCTTGGGCCTCGGGGTGCAGCAGTGCCTCGCTCCACTCGTGGTCCATCCAGGCGCGGCCCGTGTCGGGCGTCACCGCCATGCGTTTATTGCCCACCTGCAAGGTTCCGCTGACGGCGAGCTGGGGCTGGCTGTAGTAGTAGCTGGCCTGCTCGGCGTCCGGCCCCTTGCGGGACAGCCCTTGTTGCCCCTGCAGCAGTGCGGGCTGTGTGCTGTCAAACACCAGGTCCAGCCCAAATTCGCTGCCCACGATGTGGGTGGTGTAGCGGCTGGCTGCAAAGTCTGGCTTGCCGCGTGCGGTGTTGCTGCGCTCCAGCGTCCAGTCCTGCAGGCGGATGCGGGTGTCGGCCTCACTGGCTTGCGCCACCCCAAAACCGGCACGCGCAATCCGCTGGTCATGCACCAGCCGCTGGCCGCGCACATCGGTGATGGCGGCGTGTGCAAACAGCAGGTGTTTGGCCGCAAAGGCCGACTGCAGCTGCTGTGTGCCATCTACCCGAGAGCGGAAGAACGTGATCTGAAAACCCCAGGGTTGCCCCTGCGCCTGCACATGACCGGTGATGTACCACCACTCGGTGCGCAGCTCCGGGTGGCTGCCGTGATCGCGTGGAAAGACCAGCGTACGTGCCGGCAAGGCATGCGCGGCAGGGGGCAACCACCCTGCAGCCCCCACGGCCGCCAGGCCCCAGGGCATCTGCTGTGCCAGCCACTGCCGGCGCGTGACCATGGGGCCGGGGACGAGCGGCAAAGAACCTAAGGGCAACGGAGAAGAGGGCATGGTGCGGTGCGTGGCTGGCATCAGCCGATCAGGCCATCCACCTTCTGCTGTGCGGCCGAGCAATCGCCAAACGTGCGGTCTACCCACGCCGTGTCGAAATACGTGGGTAGGTAGCGCTCGCCCGCATCGCACAGCAGCGACAGGATCGAGCCGCGCTCGCCCCGCTCACGCATCTCGCTGGCCAGTGTGAGCATGGCCACAAAGTTGGTACCGGTGGATGGCCCCACGCGCCGCCCCAGCAGCTGCGACAGCGCGCGCATGGCGGCGATGGATTCGCAGTCCGCCACATCCACCATGCGGTCCACGAGCGTGCGGATAAAGCTCGGCTCCACACGCGGGCGGCCAATGCCTTCAATGCGCGATCCTGGTGCCGTCAGCTGGGCATCGCCCGTGCGGTGGTAGGCGCTGAACACCGACCCCGCCGGGTCGGCCACACACACCTGCGTGGCATGGCGCTGGTAGCGCACATAGCGGCCAATGGTCGCACAGGTGCCACCCGTGCCCGCGCCCACCACAATCCAGCGCGGCACAGGGTGCGGCTCGCGCGCCATCTGCGTGAACATGCTCTCGGCAATGTTGTTGTTGCCCCGCCAGTCGGTCGCGCGCTCGGCATAGGTGAACTGGTCCATGTAGTGGCCGCCCGTTTCTTCGGCAATCGCACGGGCTGCGTCGTACACCGCGCCCGCGCTGTCCACAAAGTGGCAACGCCCGCCATGGAACTCGATCTGTGCGATCTTTTCGGGCGAGGTGCTGCGCGGCATCACCGCCACAAACGGCAGCCCCAGCAGGCGTGCAAAGTAGGCCTCGCTCACCGCCGTGGAGCCGCTGGACGACTCGACGATGGTCGAGCCCTCATGCACCCAGCCATTGCACAGCGCGTACAGAAACAGCGACCGCGCCAGTCGGTGCTTCAGGCTGCCCGTGGGGTGGGTGGATTCGTCCTTGAGGTACAGGTCAATGCCATGCGCGGCAAAGGCGGGCAGGCGCAGCGGGATGAGGTGCGTGTCGGCGCTGCGCTGGTAGTCGGCTTCGATGCGGGCGATGGCTTCGTGGAGCCAGGGGGAGGGGAGGGGCATGGGGGCGCTTGTGTGTAGTCACACAATGGTTTCTGCTGCAAGCCAAGAACAGCCGACAGTCAAAAGAGAACATTGACAACCGAGGATGTTTAAAAGCTATGTTCCTCGAATACTCTTGATGAGATTCGCAAGCTGTTCCGCACCATCAAATGTCGAAGGAATACCTTCGCTCTCTGGAACTAGGCTGCTAAAAACGACTGCTTCAAACTTTGCGAGAGTGCTCGGATCATCCTTTTTTATTTTCGCTGAATACTCGGCATAGCTCTGAATAAATTGGCACAACACTATGCGGAGGTCAAGCTGAAGTACCTGGGCCTTTACGGATCTGAACTGGCCTAAGACTACGCGAAAGAAGTAAACCAGCAAGACTTCGATAGTCAGGATAGTAGGGAGCGTGTAGAGAAGCAGTCCTTTTTTCGATTCGATGATTTCCATGTGCGCAAGTACATATCCAATTTGGGCTGCGGGTGGAACGACCATCACCAAAGCAAGTGCCATCAATGACCAAAATGCGATTCTGCGCTCGGTGACCTTCGCCGTTGCCAACTGGCGGAATCCATCCACAAGTCCAACAAAGTTGTAGGAAGACGTTAGTCCTTTTAAACCCTCGCTGAGGGAGTCAACGTGGGCTCGTCTCTGATCCAGTTCTGAGTCCCAATCTTCCTTGAGCTTAGTCGCCGCTTCCACGGTCTGAGAAAACTTACGGAACTCGGCAATAGCAGGATCATTCAGCAGTTTTTTTGCGATTTGCACCGGCATCGCGTATCTTGCGAAAGTAATTTGGTGCCTATCGTTTCCCTTGAACATCTCAAGGTTCTCGTCGACAAAGTTCCCGATCCGCCGGATTTCGAAGCTAGGTTCGGCCGGTTGCGTGAACTCCAGCTCACACAAGAATCGATAGGCTGAAGTGAAGTCGGAAGTGACCGCTTCTGCTTTCTTGTCATGTGGTAGGTCGGGGAAGTCACGTACGGCGCGCATGAAACTATCGCCGATCCACTCAATGTTGACTGCGCAGTACTCGTCAAACTTTGCGGCGTTGGAGATCATCAATTCAATGATCTATAGTAGCAACTTGGCAATCTGAGGTGATTCAGAGAGAGATGCATAGCTTCGCAGCGTTCTGGAATAGTGTCGCAGTGCTTCCAGATTCTCTGGCGTGGAGAAGAAGAGCATTTGAGAGTGTCTCGTCGTAGTTGCTCTGCTGACTATATCGTTCAGATCCCGCAGCTTGAGAGCGCTTGCATATGGGGACGTTTAACGGTTTGGCTTACCTACCAATCCTCCTTCACCGCCATCACCGCATCCCTCCCCGCCGCAGCCCGCCCCGCCAGCCACGCGGTGACCGTGCCAGACACGATCACCGCAGCACACAACCCCAGCAGCCTCCCCCCCGGCACCGCCAGATCCATCGTCCAGTGAAAACTCTGCGGGTTGACCACGTGCACCAGCACTACGGACACGGCCAGCCCCAGCAGTACGCCCGCCGCTGCACCCACCGCGGTCCATGCGGCGCCTTCGCCCGCCACCACGGTCAGGATCTGCCGACGTGTGAGGCCCAGGTGGGCAAGCAGGCCAAACTCCTTGCGGCGGGCCAGCACCTGGGCGCTGAAGCTGGCGGCCACGCCGAACAGGCCGATGCCGATGGCCACGGCCTGCAGCCAGTAGGTGACGGCGAAGCTGCGGTCGAAGATGCGCAGCGAGCGCTCGCGGATGGTGGCGGCGGAGCTGAATTCCACGAGGCCCTCGCCGCTGTCGCCCGTTGCGGCACCCGCCGCATTGGAGGGTTGGCGGCCGGCTTGCGTGGCAGCGAGCGCGCGGATGGACGCCTGCAGGGCCGACACATCGGTGCCCTCGCTGGGCCACAGGGCCAGGTCGCTGGTGCGGGCGTCGCCGGTCAGGCGCAGCCACACGGCGCGGTCCATCACCACGGCGCCGGTTTGTCGGGCATAGTCGCGCCAGATGCCTGCTATGTAAAAGATAGCTGCTGGCGCATGATTCTCTATCGCTTGGGCGCTAAAAGCCTTGGAAAGCGCAGGCCACTCCATGCCGGGGCGCAGGCCGTACAGGTCCACCACGGCCTCGCTGATGTACACGCCGGTGCGGCCAGGGGGCACGGGCAGGGCCTCGCCCACCAGGGGCAGGGTCTGCGCGGGCTCATCGCCCAAGGGGCGGCTTAGCACCGTAAGCGAGGGCAGGGTGGGGGACAGCTGCAGCGGGCTGGCGCGCAGGGGCTGCACGCGGTCCAAGCCCGGCAACTGGCCCACCGCCTCCGCAAAGCCCGCAGGCAGCAACGCGGCCTCACCGCCGCCCGTGCCACCCGCACTGAGGGCCGAGCGCACATACAGCGGCGACGGCAGCACCGCGTCCAGCCACTGTGTGACCGAGCCGCGAAAGCTGGACACCATCACCGTCAGCGCCACGGCCAGGCTCAGCGACGCCACCACGCCGCCCACCGCGATGGCCGCGCTGCCGCGCATGCGCCGCGCGCGCTCCAGCGCCAGCAATGGCAGCGCATAGCGCGCTGCCAGGGGCTGCAGCCACTCCAGCAACCGCGCCATGCCCCAGGGCAGCAGGGCAATGCCGCCCACCAGCAGCAGCGCAATGGCCATGTAAGCGGCCAGTGGAATGCCAAATACGGGTGGAGCGCTAGTGAGCAGTGCCCCGGCAGCTATCAAAATAATACCAATGGTGCCTTTGTCCGCCTGGCTGGCTGCGGCACCAAGGCCTTTCAGGGTCTGGGCGGGGGGCAAGGTCTGCGCGGCGCGGGCAGGCCACCAGCCACCCGCCAACGCGGCTGCCACGCCGAGTGCGCCGTACACCAGCGCGGCGGGGGCGCTCCATTGCAGCGCGGGCCGCACGCCCGCAAAGTAGCCGCCGCCCAGGTCGCCGCCCAGCAGTTGCAACGCCGTGGCTGCCAGCGCGGTGCCCAGGGCAATGCCCAGCACGCTGCCCAGCAGGCCCAAGGCTGCCGACTCTGCCAGCACCAGCGCCAGCCGCTGGCGCGGTGTGGCGCCCAGCACGGCCAGCAACGCAAATTGCGGCCCGCGCTGCGCCACGCTGAGGGCCAGCACCGAGAACACCAAAAACGCCCCGGTGAACAGCGCCACCAGCGCCAGCACCGTCAGGTTGACCCGGTAGGCGCGCGACAGGTTGCTGATGCGCTGGGTGGCATCGCCGGGCTGCGCCAGCACCAGGTTGGCGGGCCAACCGGGCTGCGCGCGCAGTGCGGCCTCCCACGCGGCGCGGTCGGTGCCTGGCTGCAGTTGCAGGTCGATGCGGGTGAGTGCGCCTGCGCGGCCAAACAGGTCTTGCGCGGCGCCAATGTCCATCACAGCCAGCGGCGCGCCGCCGGCGGTCACGGTGCCTGCCACCTGCACGGTGAGCGCTGGCTGCAAGCCCACCTGCAGCGTGAGGCGGGGCGGGGATGACGATGCAGAGGGCGCGGTGGCAGGCAGCCCGAGTGCCTGCAGCGCCGCCGTGTTGAGGAACACCGTGGCGGGTGCGAACAGGGCGAACCGGTCGGCGCTGTCCCAGGGGCGTGGCACCAGCGCTGGGGCTGTGGTGGGCAGCAGCAGTGCATCAGCGCCCAGTACGCGGATGGGAGTGGGAGTGCGGGGGGACTGGGCCTTGGCGCCCGCTGCATTCGCGCCCCCTGTGGTGGCTGCCTGCGCCACGGCCGACAGCTCCAGCAGCGGGCTGGCGCGGGCCACTTGCGGGTCGGTGGCCAGGCGTTCGTATAGCGCCTCGGGCAAGCTGCCCTGCATGGCGCGCAGTTCCAGGTCGGGCTGGCCGTTGACGGCGCGCACAGCCTGCGAGAACTCGTCCAGTGCCGACGCATTGATCACATGCACGGCAAACGCCAGAGCCACACCGAGCATCACGGCCGCCACCGCTGCGGCGCTGCGCCAGGGGTGGTGGCGCAGGTCTTGCCAGGAGAAGGTGCGGAGCAGGGCGAGCATGGCCTGCATTGTGGCCGCAGGGGCCCGGCGCAGCAGCGTTTGATGCATATCAACCTTGCGTTTTGCACCCTCTTGAAGTGCTGAAAGGCTGCGCCTATCTTGGCATCAGGGTCTGCACTCCTGCGCAGGCTCAGTTGTCCGTTTCAACCCCTTTTCAGGAGCCATAACCATGAACTCTCTCGTGAACCGCGGCAGTCTGTTTGATGACTTTTTCAAGGACATTGCCCCCGGCTTTTATGTGCGCCCGCTGCATGGCGACAACCTGCCTTCGCCCAGTCAGATCAAGGTGGATGTGAAGGAAACCGAAAGCGGCTACACGGTGCAGGCCGAAGTGCCCGGCGTGGCCAAGGAGGACATCCATGTCTCGCTCGAAGGCAATGTGGTGAGCCTGCGCGCCGAGGTGCGCCAGCACGATGAAAAGCGCGAGGGCGAAAAGGTGCTGCGCAGCGAGCGCTACTTTGGCGCTGTGGCCCGCAGCTTTCAGCTGCCTGCCGATGTGGACGCCGCGCAGGCCAAGGCCAAGTACGACAACGGCGTGCTGACGCTGACTTTGCCCAAGAAGGTGAACAAGGCGGCGCAGCGGCTGAACATCGAGTAAGCGCGGCTCACACAACCCTTCTGGCGTTGTTGCTGCGTCTTGTCGTACTAAAAGTACTGCCTGCGACGCAGCGCCTAGCCAGAACCGCTGCGCTGGGTTGTGTGATCCGCTTCAAGTCTTCGCGCGGCCTCCGCTGAGCGCGCGCGAGGCCTAACCGGCGATGCCGCTGGCCGTGAGGCGCAGCACCCGATCGGCCCGTGCGGCGGCAGCGTCGGAATGGGTGACCAGCACCAGCGATGCGCCGTGCTCGCGCGTCTGGGCCAGCAGCAGGTCCATCACGCGCGTGGCGGTGGTGGGGTCGAGGTTGCCGGTGGGCTCGTCGGCCAGCAGCAGGGCGGGGCGGTGCACCAGCGCGCGGGCGATGGCCACACGCTGCAGCTGGCCGCCGCTGAGCTGCTGCGGCAGCCGTGTACCCAACCCTTCCAGGCCCACGGCGGCCAGCATGTGCTGCACGCGGGCCACATCGCTTTGGCCCAGCAGCATCAGCGGCAGGGCCACGTTCTGCGCGACGTCCAGGTGCGGCAACACGTGGAAGGCCTGGAACACAAAACCCACCTGCGCGCGGCGCCACAGGGCGCGGGCAGTGTCGTCCAGCTGGCCCAGGTCGGTGGTGCCGTGGGTAATGCTGCCGGTGTCCCAGGTGTCGAGTCCCGCCAGGCAGTTGAGCAACGTGGACTTGCCCACACCCGAATCGCCCACGATGGCCACAAACTCGCCCGGCGCCACGGCGAACTGCACGTTGGCAAACACCGGCGTGCTGCCGTAGTGCTTGCCCAGGTTCTGCACACGCAGCAGCGTCATGGTGTGCGCTGCTCCAGGCGCTTCAGCACGGCCTGCACCAGGTGGGCCACGGCATGGGGCTGGTCGCAGGCGATGGCGTGGCGCTGCGGCATGCTGCGCAGCCAGGTGATCTGGCGCTTGGCCAGCTGGCGCGTGGCGGCAATGCCGCGCTCGCGCAGGAAGGCGGTGTTCAATGGCGTGCCTGCGGGGCGGCTGGCCTGGAAGTCCAGCTCCTCCCACACCTGCCGGTAGCCCACGCAGCGCATGGAGGGCAGGTCGGGGTGCAGGTCGCCGCGTGCGCGCAGGGCCGTTACCTCGTCAATGAAGCCACCGGCCAGCATGGCGTCAAAGCGCTGGGCAATGCGCTCGTGCAACCAGGCCCGGTTGTCGGGTTCCAGGGAAAAGAGTGCGCTGGCGCCGGTGTTGTTTGTGTTGTCTGCTACTTTTTTGATAGTGTGAAAGCTCGACAGCGGCTGGCCTGAGACATGCCACACCTCCAGCGCGCGCTGGATGCGCTGGCTGTCACCGGGGGCCAGGCGTGCGGCCGTTACCGGGTCTACGCGGGCCAGCTCGGCGTGCAGGGCGGGCCAGCCTTGCTCGGCCGCCTGGGCTTCGATCTTGGCGCGCACCTCCGGGTCGGCAGCGGGCATGTCGTCGATGCCATCAAACAGCGCCTTGAAGTACAGCATGGTGCCGCCCACCAGCAGCGGCAGTGCGCCGCGCGCGCGGATCTCGGCGATGAGCCGGGTGGCGTCTTGCACAAACTCGGCGGCGCTGTAGGCCTGCAGCGGGTCGCGGATGTCGATGAGGTGGTGCGGCACCGCAGCGCGCTCGTCGGGCGTGGGCTTGGCGGTGCCAATGTCCATGCTCCGGTACACCAGGGCCGAGTCCACGCTGATGATCTCGACCGGCCGGCCCTGCTTGCCCAGCACGGCAGCCAGCGCCAGCGCGCCGGCCGTCTTGCCGGATGCGGTGGGGCCTGCCAGAGCGATGGTGGGGAGGGTGTCAGGCGTGCTCACGGGGCGCTCCAAACTTCTGCACCAGGGTCCACGAGATCACGGCCAGTGCTACCGACCAGAACCAGATGCCATTGACCAGCGGCCACACCGTGCCATCGAGCCGCATACCCAGCCAGCCGCCGATGGCAAACGCCGCCAGCATCATCATGAAACCGTTCAACGCCGATGCCACGCCGGCCGCCTTGGGGAAGGGGCCCACCGCACCGCTTTGCCCGCAGGGCTGGTGGATGCCATGCCCCACCATGAACAGGTAGAACGGCAGCGTCAGCGCCCAGGGCTGGTGCCAGCCCATCCAGGCCACCAGCGCCATCAGCGTGCCGCCCCCGGCGCTCAAGGCCCCGGCAATGGCCACCGTGCGCTGCAAGCCAAAGCGTGCCAGCAGAGCGCGGCACACGAAGGTGCCCCCAAAGTAGGCCACGCAGGCCGAGGCCATGACCCAGCCGTACATGGTGCGCGTGAGGCCCAGCACATCGATGTAAACGAACGAGGACGACGCCAGAAACGTGAACAGGCCGCCGTAGGTGGCGGTGGTCTGCAGCGAAAACGCCCAGAAGGTGGGGTTGCGCAGCACGTGCAGCCAAGTGCCCACCAGCGCACGGGGCTGCAGGGCCTGCGGGTTGCGGTGGGCCAGGGTCTCGGGCAAGCGCAAGGCCACCAGCGCCAGCGTGACCACGGCATACACCGTGAGGGCCAGCAGCGCAGCGCGCCAGCCCAGCCATTCACTCAGCAGGCCCCCCATGGGCGCGCAGATACAGGCCACGACGCCGAGCCCCGTCAGCGCCTTGGACATGGCGCGGGCTCCCTCCAGTGGGGTGTACAGGTCGCGCACGATGGCACGCGCGCACATCACCACGGCGCCCATGGCAGCCCCTTGGGCGATGCGCCATAGGATGAGCAGCCCCATGGTCGGCGCAAAGGCGCTGCCCAGCGAGGCCACGGTGTAGATAGTGAGCCCTGCCAGCAGGATGGGGCGGCGGCCAAAGCGGTCAGACAGCGGGCCCCACACCATTTGCGAGCAACCGAACGCCAGCAACAGCCCGCTGAGCGTGAGCTGCGCGGCCGCCATGGGGGCGCCCAGGCTGCGGGTGAGCGCGGGCAGGGCGGGCAGGTACAGGTCGGTGGTGACGGGCTGGATGGACAGCAGCAGGGCCAGCACCAGAATGGCCAGGCCGGGACGGATCGAGACAGGGGCGGCCGCAGACGCTGCGGTGGCGGAGGGGGCAGACATATCTGTCTGAGCGTACCAGAAGGGGTGGGCGCGCCGCTGGCAGGTTGATTGCCGTGGGCCCGTGAGAACTTGCGCAGATTTGTGTATGACAAAGGTCGCACCGGTGACATCCTGGCGAGCGCGGGGCGAAGCACCATGGCGGCGCGGTGGCTGGCGGACCGACTGGCCTTGGACGCTGTTCTGAGGGGTGCCGCGCCCAGATGCTGCACAACACTACATAACGAGGAGACAAGACATGCAAAAGATCCACAGCGCCTCTGTGGCGTACCCCCATACCTCCTCAGTGCGCTCTGCACCGCCCCGGCGTTCTAGTACAGCCGCTGCTACGCTGTGGCAAACTGCCTGCGCCGTGGCGGCGTTGGGTGTGGCCTTGGCGGGCCCAGCCCAGGCGCAGGCCCCGGCATTGCCTGCGCCCGAAACGGTGACGCTGGACAAGCTGGGCTACATGAGCACCTTCCCGCCCGAGGGGGCGCAGCGGGTGGACCTGAGCAACTCGTACAAATACCCGCAGCTGCGCTGGGCCGTGCAGCACCTGCGCGAGCTGCAGCCCACGCGCAATATCCGCAGGGGGGGTGCCGCGCCCTCGGCCCTGCCCGCCGACCCGCGACCACTGGGCACTGTGGCATTCGATGACGACAAGGGCCAGCCCATCACGGTGGACCAATGGTTCACCCGCACCTACACCGATGCCCTGGTGGTGATGCACAAGGGCCGCGTGGTGTACGAGCGCTACGACAACCAGATGAAGCCCTACACGCCGCATCTGCTGTTCTCGGTCACCAAATCGTTCACCGGGCTCATGGCGGCGCAGCTGGTGCACGAGGGCAAGATCGACCCCGAGGCGCTGGTGACCAAGTACGTGCCCGAGCTGGCAGAGTCGGCCTGGGGCGACATGAAGGTGCGCGATGTGATGGACATGACGGGCGCCGTGCGCTTCCGCGAGGTCTACACCGACCCGACCACCGAGATCTTTGGCTACAGCTGGTCCAGCGGCCTGCTGCCCCGTCCGCCGGGCTACCAGGGGCCGACCAACGTGTACGACTTCCTCAAGACGCTCAAGAAGGAAGGCGAACACGGCGCCGGGTTTGTGTACCGCACCGTACATTCGGAGGTGCTGGGCTGGATCGTGTCGCGCGCTACCGGCAAACACTGGGCGGAGCTGATGAGCGACAACATCTGGCAAAAGCTGGACACCGAGGAAGACGCCCATGTGATGGTGGACAGCGTGGGTACGCCCCTGCAGGGCGCAGGCCTTAACGCCACGGCGCGCGACCTGGCGCGGTTTGGCGAGATGCTGCGCCTGGGCGGCAGCTTCAACGGCCAGAAGATTTTTGACAAGGCCGTGATCGACGACACCGCCAAGGGCGGTGACCGCGAGAAGTTCAAGATGGGGGGCATGGCCTTTCGGCCCGGTTACAGCTACCGCAACCAGTGGTGGGTGCTGCACAACGCCGATGGTGCCTACGAGGCTGCGGGCATCCACGGCCAGTTCATCCATGTGAACCCTGCCGCCGAGATGGTGGTGGTCAAGCTGTCGTCCCACCCTGTGGCGGGGGCAGGCTTTACGCACCCGCTTACCCTCAAGGCCTGGGCGGCGCTGGCGCAGGCGGTGCGCCGCTGACGATACGCCTACTTCAGGTGAAACAGCGAGGCCACGGCCTCGCGGTACTGCCGCTGCCCCACAGAGTTGGTGTTGTGGTGTGAGCCGCCTTCCACCAGCACAAACTGCTTGGGCTCCCGCGCTGCCTCGTACAGCTGGCGGCCCAGCGTGGGGCGGATCAGGCTGTCGTCGCTGCCATGCACCACCAGCAGCGGCGAGCCGATGTCGGCCACCTTGCGGATGGATTCAAACCGCTGCGTGATGAGCGGCGACACCGGCAGCCAGCCCCACTTGAAGGTGCTGACCACGTCGGGAATGCTGGTGAAGGTGCCTTCGACGATGGTGCCCTGCTCGTCGGGCACCTGGCGCGCCAGGTCGATGGCAATGGCACCGCCCAGCGAGTGGCCGAAGATGTAGCGGGGCTTGCCCGGTTGCTGAGCGGCCAACCAATCCCAGGCGGCGCGGGCGTCTTCGACGGCCGTGGCCTCCGACGGCAGGCCCGCGCTGCTGCGGCCAAAACCCCGGTAATCGATGGCCAGTACCGAGAAGCCCAGCTCCTGCATGCGCCGGATGCGGCCCGACGAGCCCGCCACGTTCCAGCGCGCGCCGTGCAGGTACAGCAGCACCGGCGCGCTGGCCTTGCCATGGGGCAGCCACAGGCCGTGCAGGCGCTCGGCCTTGCTGCTGGTGTCAGAGGTGAAGTCAATCCACACGTCCTGCATGCCTTCGGTGGACTGCGCGCCGCCCCAGCTGCGGTCGCTGGGCTGGAAGATCCATTCGCGCTGCTTGGCGTCGAGCGTGGCGCAACCGACGCTCACGGCCACAACCACTGCGAGGGACACAAGGAGGGGGGCTCTTTTCATCATCCAGCAGATTCTGGCCGAGGCACAAAAGTTCGGTGAGGCTGGGGATACCGCAGGAAGCAGCTGGCAGTCGGGTAACAGGCGGCGTTGCCGAGCGCTGGCTCGGCACCGTCGCTACCCACTGTTACGACAACCGGGAGGCCGACTGCATCGGCGAGGACGTGTCGATGGAAAGATCCCCCGCATCCTGCGTGGTCACGCCCGCCGCCAGGCGCACACGCAGCGCCAGGTCGGTGCGTGAATCCGCGTTGTGCAGCGCCTCGTCCAGTGCGATGCGGCCGTCGGTGTAGAGCTGGTACAGCGCCTGGTCAAAGGTGCACATGCCGATCTCGGTGCTGTGGCCCATGGCCTCCTTGATGCCCGAGAACTCGCCCTTGGCGATCAAATCGGCGATGTAGGGCGAGTTGAGCATCACCTCCACCGCAGGGACCAGTTTTTCGTGCAGGCCGGGGATGAGGCGCTGCGAGATCACGCCGGCCAGGTTCAGGCTCAGATCCATCAGCAGCTGGTGGTGGGCGTCCTCGGGGAAGAAGTTGATGACCCGCTCCATCGCCTGGTTGGCGTTGTTGGCGTGCAGCGTGGACAGGCACAGGTGGCCGGTCTCGGCATAGGCAATGGCCTGCTTCATGGTGTTGCGGTCGCGGATCTCGCCGATCATGATCACGTCCGGCGCCTCGCGCAGCGCGTTTTTCAGGGCTTCTTCGTACGACTGCGTGTCGATGCCCACCTCGCGCTGGTCCACCACCGAGCGCTTGTGCGCGTGCAGGAATTCGAGCGGGTCTTCGATGGTGAGGATGTGGCCCGTCACGTTCTCGTTGCGGTAGTTGATCATCGACGCCAGCGTGGTTGATTTGCCCGAGCCGGTGGCGCCGGTCACCAGCACCAGGCCGCGCTTGCGCAGCACCAGCTTTTCCAGCACCTGGGGCAGGCCCAGCGCGGCCAGCGGCGGGATCTTGTTCTTGATGTAGCGCACCACCATGCCGGTTTCGCCGCGCTGCACAAAAACGTTGACCCGAAAGCGCCCCAGGTTCTCGGCCGAGATCGACAGGTTCATCTCCTGCTTGGCCTCGAACTCGCCGATCTGCTTTTCATTCATCACCGAGTAGGCCAATTGCTTGACCTGGCCTGGCAGCAAGGCAGGCATCTTCAACGGGTGCGTAACCCCTTCGATCTTGAGATTGACCGGCGCACCGACACTGAAGAAAAGGTCCGAGCCTCCCTTTTCGACCATGACGTTCAAGAAGCTGAAGATTTCCATGGCGGACTCCCGAAAGTGTGCGTATTTGTTTCCAGGTGCAGCATAGCCTGCACTGCCCTGAGCACCAAAAACAAAGGGGCCGAAGCCCCAGTGATTTGCTGTGTGAACAGGCTCTTGGAACGCAAACACGTTCCAAGGCCCGGCCCTTCCCCCTACACCACGCCCTGCGCCAGCATGGCGTCGGCCACCTTCACAAAGCCGGCGATGTTGGCGCCGTCGATGTAGCTCACGCTTCCGTCAGCCCGCTTGCCGTAGTGCAGGCAGGCTGCGTGGATGCCCTGCATGATCTGCAGCAGGCGGGCGTCCACCTCTTCGCGCGGCCAGGACAGGCGGGCCGCGTTCTGGCTCATCTCCAGGCCAGATGTGGCCACGCCACCCGCGTTGCTGGCCTTGCCGGGCGCATACAGTACGCCTGCGGCTTCAAAGGCCTTGGCCGCTTCGATGGTCGAGGGCATGTTGGCACCTTCGGCCACGCATAGCACACCGTTTTGGATGAGCAGCTTGGCGTCGTTGGCGTCCAGCTCGTTTTGCGTGGCGCAGGGCAGGGCCACATCCACCTTCACATGCCAGGGGCGGACACCAGGCCCGAACTTCACACCCGTGCGAGAGGCGTAGTCGCTGACGCGGCCGTACAGGTGGTTTTTCACGTCCATCAGGATGGCGAGTTTTTCGGGGGTGAAGCCGTCTTCGTCCACCACCGTGCCGCTGGAGTCCGACACCGTCACCACCTTCGCGCCCAGTTCCATCGCCTTTTGCACCGCGTATTGCGCCACGTTGCCCGAGCCCGACACCGACACGCGCAGGCCGTCAAACGAGCGGCCCCGGGTCTTGAGCATCTCTTGCGCGAAGTACACGGTGCCATAGCCCGTGGCTTCGGGGCGGATCAGCGAGCCGCCGAACGACAGGCCCTTGCCGGTGAACACGCTGGCCGCGTTGTTGGCCAACTTCTTGTACATGCCCGCCATGAAACCCACCTCACGGCCGCCCACGCCGATGTCGCCGGCGGGCACATCGGTGTCCGGGCCCACATGGCGGTACAGCTCGGTCACGAACGCCTGGCAAAAGCGCATGACTTCGCCAGGGCTCTTGCCCTTGGGGTCGAAGTCGGAACCGCCTTTGCCACCACCCATGGGCAGCGTGGTCAATGCGTTCTTGAAGGTCTGCTCAAACGCCAGGAACTTGAGCACCGACAGGTTGACCGACGGGTGAAAGCGCAGGCCGCCCTTGTAGGGACCAATGGCCATACTGTGCTGGATGCGGTAGCCGCGGTTGACCTGCACGGTGCCATGGTCGTCCACCCAGGACACGCGAAACATCACGACGCGCTCGGGCTCCACCAGCCGCTCCAGCAGGCCGTGCTCGGCATAGCGCGGGTGCTGCGCGATGAACGGCCACAGGCTTTCCATCACTTCGGTGACAGCTTGCAGAAATTCCGGCTGGCCGGGATTGCGGAGCGCCACGTGGGAAAGGAAGCTTTCGGCGGTCGCGTGTTTCATGGTTCAAAGGGCTTTCAGCATTAAAGGGTCAACAACATCGAAGGCAGCAACGCACCGGTTTGGCGCGCTGCAACATCGAATTATGTCCAAAAGTTATACGTTCATGCCGATGTCTATGCACAATGGTGGGGAATGTGGTCCGGGTATTTGCCACATGTTGGTGCGTTTGGTGCGCGGTCTGGCCGTCATGCGTTTGCAAAACACGGGTCATGGCCTTGTCACATGCCGAGCCCACAGTTCGGCGGTTCTACCAACAACATAGCGAGGAGAAGAGCATGCACATCACTGGTGTGAAATGGGGAGCGCTGGCCTTGGTGGCCACGCTGGCAGCTTGCGGCGGCAGCGATAACTATCCTTACCCCACGTTGAACGGCGACAAGCCCCTGGTCATCGGTCACCGTGGCACGGCGGGCTACCGGCCCGACCACACGCTGGAGGGCTACAAGCTGGCCATCGACATGGGCGCCGACTTCATCGAGCCCGACCTGGTCGCCACCAAGGACGGCGTGCTGGTCGCCCGCCATGAGCCCAACATCACGGGCACCACCGATGTCTCCACCCGCCCCGAATTCGCCAGCCGCAAGACCAAGAAGATGGTTGACGGCGTAGAGGAAGAAGGCTGGTTTGTCACCGACTTCACCCTGGCCGAACTCAAGACCCTGCGCGCCATCCAGCCCCTGTCCGACCGTGACCAGTCGTACAACGGCAAGTTCCAGATCCCCACCTTTGAAGAAGTGCTGGACCTGGCCAAGTCCGAAGGTGCCAAGGCGGGTCGCACCGTGGGCGTATACCCCGAGACCAAGCACCCCACCTACCATGTCAAGCAGGGCCTGCCGCTGGAAGACCGCCTGCTGGCCATCCTGGCCAAGTACGGATACACCTCCAAGAGCTCGCCCGTCATCATCCAGTCGTTCGAAGTCTCCAACCTCAAGTACCTGCGCACCAAGACCCAGGTGCGCCTGGTGCAGCTGGTGGACGCAGACGATGTGAACCCCGATGGCACCATGTCGCTGGTGGCCCCATACGACAAGCCCTATGACTTTGCCGTGGCCGGTGACTCGCGCACCTTCGCCAGCCTGCTGACCCCCGCAGGCCTCAAGGAAGTCAAGACCTATGCCGACGGCATTGGTCCCTGGAAGCCCTACCTGATCCCCTCCAAGCAAGTGGATGCCAACAAGGACGGCAAGGCCGATGACCTGAACGGCGACGGCAAGATCGACGAGCGCGACCGCGTGATGATGGCGCCCACCGATGTGGTGAAGAACGCCCACGCCGAAGGCCTGTTTGTGCACGCCTACACCTTCCGCAACGAAGCCAAGCGCCTGGCCTCGGACTTCAAGGGCGATCCCAAGGCCGAATACAAGCTGTTCTACAACCTGGGTGTGGACGGCGTGTTCAGCGACTTTGCCGACACGGCCAAGGCAGCGCGGGACAACTGAGAATTCATAACGGCAACCGACCGCTACAACGCGGCCCGCTTGCTGTGCAGCCGTTAAAAAGCCCGCTCTGGCGGGCTTTTTTCATGCGGCGGAGTGGTGCGGGGTCAGAACCCCAGCGCAAATCCCACGCTGAGCAAGGTGCGCCCCTGTTGCCGGCCTATGGTGGCGTCGAGCTGCCTGCCGGGCGCCCATTCCCACCGCGCGCCGGTCTGGAACGTGGGGGCGCTGTGCTGGGTGCCAAAGGCTTCCAGGTGCGGGGTGATGGCACCCCAGCTGCGTTCCACCGAGGCGCCCCAGGTGGCGCGCCAGGACTGGCCGCGCTCGCGCTGGCTGCCCAGGTTGGCATTGACCACGCCCCAGGTCGCGGCGCAGGTGCCGATGAGATTGAGTGCGACCACGCTGTCTGCGCTCTGCCCGGCACCTTGGCGCCTGTGCACGACGCCGACGCTGCTGCCTGCGTTGCAGCCTTGTTCTTGCGCGGGGCTCCACAGCCACTTGGCCTGCAGGCCTTGCAGGGTATGGCGCTCGTTGCGGTCACGCGCCAACACGGCGCCCAGCTCCAGACCAGCGATGGGGGTGAAGGCAGGGGCCATGTACACCGTGCCGGGCTGGCCGCGCTGGCCCTCCCACCACACTTCTATGTGGCCATGGCCCACCTCGTCCACGCCGGCATCGTCCACGGACAGGGGGCGCCCGGCGTGGGCGGGCCAGGCCAGGCACAGGGCAGTGGTGGCCGCCAGCAGGTTTAGGGCGGGTGTAGGAGCGGTGCTGCAACGAGGGGTCATGGAGGGCGATGGGCAATGGCTGGAGGAGAGGGCTCTGGCTATGTCGCGGGCGGTGCGGTGCCCGCCGCTACCGTCCACGCAGGAACAGCGCGTCCAGCTCCTTCATGCTCAGCTGCCGCCAGGTGGGGCGGCCGTGGTTGCACTGGTCGGAACGGTCGGTGGTTTCCATCTGGCGCAGCAATGCGTTCATCTCGTCGATGGTGAGCTTGCGATTGGCCCGCACGGCGCCGTGGCAGGCCATGGTGCCCAGGATTTCATTGCGGGCGCGTTGCACTACGGTGGTGGCGTCGTGTGCGGCCAGCTCGGCCAGCACGCTGCGGGCCAGCTCCACCGGGTCGCCCTGCGCCAGGGTGGTGGGCACGGCGCGCACGGCCAGCGTCTTGGGGGAGAAGGGCACCACCTCCAGGCCCAGCGTGGCCAGCACCTCGGCAGACTCTTCGGCTGTGGCGACTTCCTGTGGCGTGGCGGCGAAGGTGGCAGGGATCAGCAAGGGCTGGCTCGCGATGCGCGCGCCGCTGTCCACCTGGGCCTTCAGGCGCTCGTAGACGATGCGTTCGTGGGCGGCGTGCATGTCCACCACCACCATGCCCTGGGCGTTTTCGGCCAGGATGTACACACCGTGCAACTGGGCCACGGCCTTGCCCAGGGGCCAGGCGGCTTCCTGGCCATCGCGGCCCACGGGCCAGGCCGTGGCCGGGTTGCTGGCGAGGGGTGCGGTCGTGGACGCTGCAGAGGGTGCAGCTACCTCTGCAGGCTGCGCGCCGTCCCACCCCGTGGCAGAAGCGCCGGATGCGCCGGGCATCGCGGGCGCTGCGTTCGCATCGGCCTGGGCCGAAGGTGCCCACAGCCCGCCCACTGCAGCGCCAGACGCTGGCTCAGCCATGGGGCTCGCGGAGGGCGCACCGCGGGGCGCCCACAAGGCCGCCAGATCTTCCACACGGTGACCACGTTCTTCAAATTTGATAGCGGCCTGGGTATTCCACACCGGCGCTTGGGGCGTCTGGGGCTTGAAATGCTCCGCATCACCGGCTGGAGTGGAGTTGGGCGCCGCCGCAGCCGCTGCCAGTGCGGCGGCACGGGGCGCAGCCAGCGCGTTCTCTACCGCATGGCGCACGGCCTGGTGCACCTCGCGGCTGTCCCGGAAGCGCACCTCGATCTTGGTGGGGTGCACGTTCACGTCCACACGCGCCGGGTCGATCTCGACATACAGCGCGTAGATGGGCTGCTTGTGGCCGTGCAGCACGTCTTCGTAGGCGCTGCGGGCAGCGTGGGTGAGGACCTTGTCGCGCACAAAGCGGCCATTGACGTAGCAGTACTGGTGGTCGGGCCGCGAGCGGGCAGCGTCGGGCAGCCCTGCGCGGCCGGTGACGGTGACGGGCCCTACGCGGTGCTGCACAGCAACCGACTGGGTGACGAAGTCTTCGCCCAGCACGTCCGACAGGCGGCGTGCCAGCGCGTCATGGGCGTCCTGCACATCGCCCTGGCCGGGCACGAAGGTGGCGCGCCACTGCTCCACCAGCTTGCCTTCGTGCCAGATGGCAAAGCCCACATCGGGCCGCGCCAGCGCGTGGCGGCGCACCGATTCAATGCAGTGCGCCAGCTCGGTGGCGTCGGTCTTCAAGAACTTGCGGCGCGCGGGGGTGGAGAAGAACAATTCCTTCACCTCCACCGTGGTGCCGGTGCTGCGTGCGGCGGGGCGCAGCTCGCCGCTGCGGGCGTCCAGCAAGAAGGCGCTGGCCTGAGCGGCCGGGCGCGAGAGCAGGGCCATCTCCGACACCGACGCAATCGCAGCCAGTGCCTCGCCCCGAAAGCCCATGGTGGCCACGGTTTCCAGGTCGTTCAGGTTGGTGATCTTGCTGGTGGCGTGGCGGCGCAGGGCCACGGGCAGTTCTTCTTGCGGAATGCCGCCGCCATCGTCTTCCACCGTGATCAGCCGCACCCCGCCTGCCGAAAGGCGCACGGTGATTTGCGTGGCACCCGCGTCCAGCGCGTTGTCCACCAGTTCTCGCACCACCGAGGCCGGGCGCTCCACCACCTCGCCGGCCGCGATCTGGCTGATCAGCTCGTCGGGCAGATCGCGGATGGGGCGGCGCGCGTTGGTGGGGGGGGTAGAGGCAGGTTGCGCCGCAGCGAGGGAGGGAGTGGTGTCGTTCACCCGGGTGATTTTAGGGCGGGGCTGCGCAGGGGTATCGGGCCGGGTCAGGGTGCGATGGGGATAATGCGCCCACCTTTTTTAGCGGCGCCAGGACCCCTTCTTCATGGAACTTGTCACTTTTCTCATCGACTTCATCCTGCACGTGGACAAGTACCTGGAGGCGTTTGTGCAGGCCTACGGCATGTGGGTGTATGCGCTGCTGTTCGCCATCGTGTTTGTCGAGACCGGGCTGGTGGTGATGCCGTTCTTGCCGGGCGACTCGCTGCTGTTCATCGTCGGTGCACTCTGCGGTGCGGGCATGATGAACTTTCCGCTGGCGTGTGCGGTGCTGCTGGCGGCGGCCATCCTGGGCGACCAGTGCAACTACTCGATCGGCCGCTACTTTGGGCCCAAGGTGTTCCAGTGGGAGGATTCGCGCTGGTTCAACCGCCGGGCGTTCAACCAGGCGCATGAGTTTTATGAGCGCTATGGCGGCATCACCATCGTGATTGCGCGCTTCATGCCCTTCATCCGCACTTTCGCGCCCTTTGTGGCAGGCGTGGCCGAAATGGGGCGTGCCAAGTTCACGGCCTACAACGTGGGCGGGGCGCTGCTCTGGGTGCTGGGCATTGCCACGGCGGGGTACTTCTTTGGCAACTTTGCCTGGGTAAAGGAGAACCTGGACAAGATCATCTGGGCGATGATCTTTGTGCCCGGCCTGATTGCCATCTTTGGCGCATGGCGCGCCGGACGCCAAGCCCGCGCGGCCTGAGCGTCGATTAATTTGCTACCAAAAGAAGAGCGGCAGGCGCATGTGATTCATGCGCCTGCCGCTTTTTTGATGCCTGAAGTGGTGTAACGAGCATCAGCCAGGGCGCTCAGGGCCCTGCGGACTGATTAACGGCGGTAGGGGCGACGCTGATCGCGGTCCTCACCCACTTCATGGCCGATCAGTGCGCCAGCTGCGGCGCCGCCAATGGTGCCCACGGGGCCACCGAAGATCGCGTTGCCGGCAACGCCGCCGACCACGGCGCCCACGCCGGTGCCGACTTGTGCGTTGGTGGGGTTGGAGGCACAACCACCCAGAGCCAGGGCCGCAGTGCAGGTGGTCGCAAGAAGGATGTGACGGATGTTCATGGCGAGATTCCTTGATGGTTGTGGAGTCAGGCCGTGGACCCCAATCCGCGGTGGCGGCTGAAGCTCGACCTGTGCCTCTACTGTGGCTCGTCATGCCGCCCGCCGGTGTAGGCAGGCGAGGGCGCCGACTGTAGGACAGGCTCTAAGGGTTTCCCTGAGCCCGGTGCTGTTGCCAATCGCGTTTCACAGGCAGATCATTTCCTTGATTTACAAAATTTACACAAGGACACGCGATGACCCAGCACATCCAGCAGGCCGGCCGGGGGGGCGTCGGCGCTCAGTTGACGGTGGCGCAGCAGATCGGTTTGATCGTGGGGGTGGCGGTGCTGGCGCTGGTGGTCGTCCTGGCTTTGAGCCTGGTGCGGGTGCAGCATCTGGGGGCCACGGTGGATCACCTCGCATCTGAGCAGGTGGAGCGGTTGCAATTGGCGCTGCGCTGGCGCAGCAACATTGCCGTCAATTCCACGCGGGTGTTCTCCATCGCCCAGACCGAGGGCGACGACCTGCAGAACTATTTCAAGGAGGCAGTGGCAGCCACCACCGCCGACACCAGCAAGGTGCAAAAACGCTATACCGAACTGGAAAACAGCCCTGAGGGCCTGCGCATCCAGGAGGAGCTGGCCACCATTCGCAAGTCGTACCTGGAGGCCCGCGACAAGTCGCTGGAGCTGAAAAAGGCGGGCGACATGGCCCAGGCCCGCGCTTATGCGCTGGGCACGTTTGCGCCCGTGCTGGACAAGTACAACGCCATTGCCGACAAGATGGTGGATTACCAGGTGCGCCGCTCGGCCGAGCAGGCGGCCGAGGCGGCAGAGCTCATCCGGTCCTACCGCATGACCGTGCTGGTGGCCGGTGTGGCGGGGCTCGCGCTGCTGGTGGTGCTGTCCTGGGTGGTGGTGCAGCGCATCCGCCGCTCGCTGGGGGCGGTGAGCGCAGTGGCGCAGCGGATTGGCGAGGGCGACCTGTCGCATCCTATCGAGGTGCAGGGGCGTGGCGAGGTGGCCGAGATGATGCGGGCCATGCAGGGCATGCAGACCTCGCTGGTGCGCATCGTGGGCGACGTGCGGCACAGCAGCGACAGCATTGCCACGGGCTCCAGCGAGATCGCCATGGGCAATGCCGACCTGAGCCAGCGTACGGAAGAGCAGGCCAGCAACCTGGAGGAAACGGCCGCCTCGATGGAGCAGATCACCAGCACCGTGAAGAACAACGCCGACACCGCGCGCAAGGCGGCCACGCTGGCCGGCTCGGCATCGCAGGCGGCGGTCAAGGGTGGCGAGGTGGTGGGCCAGGTGGTGACCACCATGCAGGACATTTCGGCTGCATCCCGAAAGATCACCGACATCATCAGCGTGATCGACGGCATTGCGTTCCAGACCAACATCCTGGCGCTGAACGCGGCCGTGGAGGCCGCACGTGCCGGTGAGCAGGGTCGGGGCTTTGCCGTGGTGGCCAGCGAAGTGCGCAACCTGGCCCAGCGTAGCGCCGAGGCCGCCAAGGAGATCAAGGCCCTGATCGGCGCCAGTGTGGAGAAGGTGGAAAACGGTACCCAGCTGGTGAGCAATGCCGGGCAGAGCATGCAAGACATCGTCGCCCAGGTGCAGCGGGTGAGCGACCTGATTGGCGAAATCTCCAGCGCCACGGGCGAGCAGACCGTTGGCATCAGCCAGGTGGGCGAAGCAGTGATGCAGCTCGACCAGGTCACCCAGCAGAATGCCGCGCTGGTGGAGCAGAGCGCGGCGGCGGCCGACAGCCTCAAGCACCAGGCAGCGCGGCTGTCAGAGATCGTGAGCGTGTTCCGGCTGGGGTGAACAGGCCCTAATCGCCCTTGCAGTCTGCGGCCGCTCAAGCGGTCTGAGCAGGCCTGAGGCACATCGTGACCAGCAGTGAGGCAGGCTCCACGGCCTTCAGGGAATGCAGCGCGCGCGGCGCCAGGTGCACAAAGTCGCCGGGGTGCAACTGCTGCACGCCCTGCTCGCTGACGAACTCCACCACGCCCTCGACGCACTGCACGGTGGCCTCGCCAGGTGTCTGGTGTTCTTTCATGGATTTGCCAACGGGCAGGACAACCCGCATGACCTCAAGCTGGCCCGCTTTGAGGATGGCGGTGGTGACGGTGTCGGCCAGCCGCGCCCCCAGGGGGCGCACGCTGACGATCTGGCCAGATAGGGCGTGGGGCAGTGCCATGGCGGTTCTCCTTCCTTGCCGGGGCGCGGTGCGCGCCCGGCCGATGAAGGCTACTGTGCCTGCAGTTGGCTGCGCGCGCAAGGTGGGCGAACCACCCCGTGGAGGACGACCGGCCCGGCCTATACCGACCGGCTGCGCGCCAGCGGCGGGTTCTTGGCGAAGTAGCGGGTGATGCCGCGCATCAGCGCGTCGGCCAGCTGTTCCTGGTAGGCGCTGCTGCGCAGGCGGCGTTCTTCGTCAGGGTTGCTGATGAAGGCGGTTTCGACCAGCACGCTCGGGATGTCGGGAGCCTTCAGCACCGCAAAGCCCGCTTGCTCCACGCGCGGCTTGTGCAGCTTGCCCACGTTGCCGATCTCGCCCAGCAGCACGGTGCCGAGCTTGAGGCTGTCGTTGATCTGCGCGGTGGTGCTCATGTCCAGCAGCGCGCGCTGCACATGCTGGTCCTTGGACTGCACGTTGATGCCGCCCACCAGGTCGGCCTGGTTTTCCTTGTTGGCCAGCCAGCGCGCCGCAGTGCTGGAGGCGCCGCCCTGGCTCAGCGCAAACACGCTGGCGCCACGCGCCTCAGGGGTGGTGAAGGCGTCGGCATGGATGCTCACGAACAGATCGGCCTGCACGCGCCGGGCTTTTTGCACGCGGGTGCCCAGGGGCACAAAGTAGTCGCCGTCGCGCGTGAGGTAGGCGCGCATGGGGTTGCCGCCAATGGTGGTGGCGTTGATGCGGTCGCGCAGCAGGTGGGCCACGCGCAGCACCACGTCTTTTTCGCGGGTGCCGGAGGGGCCGATGGCGCCGGGGTCTTCGCCGCCGTGGCCGGGGTCCAGCGCCACGATGATGATGCGGTCGGTCTCGGTGGCTGTGGCGCGGTTGCCGGGGCGTGTGGGGGCGGCCGCGGCGGGGGCTGGTGAGGGGGCCGCAGCCACCAAAGGCGGTGCAGCCGGGGGTGACGCGGGCACGGTGCCGTTGGCGCGCTGGGCAATCAGGTCGCCCAGCGGGTCGTGCTCCGCAGGCGGCGTGGGCGCGCGGGTGGTGGCTGCCGGGGAGGGCGTGGAAGCGGGGGCATCGCGCAGGCGCTCTGCAATCAGTGCCTCCAGCGGATCCACCGGCGCGGCCGGGTAGAGGTCGAACACCAGCCGGTGCCGGTACGCTGCCACGGGGGGCAGCGTGAACACCTGCGGTATGGCCGCCTGTTTGAGGTCTACCACCAGCCGCACTACCCCCGGCGCGTTCTGCCCGACGCGAATACCCGCAATGTTGGGATCGTCGGGCTTCACCTTGGCCACCAGTTCGCGCAGTTCGGGGCTGAGGTCAATGCCCTCGATGTCCACCGCCAGCCGCGGTGGGGTGGTCACGAAAAACTGCTTGGCCACCAGCGCGCCATCGGATTCGATGGTCACCCGCGAATACTCGGGGGCGGGCCAGACGCGCACGGCCACGATGGTGGCGCCGCGTGCAATCTGCTGTGCGCCCAGCAACAGCACCAGGCTGCTGGCGCGCAGCACGGCGCGGCGCGAGGGCAGGGGGGCTTGGCGGGCAGGCAAGGTGGGTTGGTTCACGGCGTCTCAGAGAGCTTGCAGCAGGCTGCGTCCGGTGGCTGTGTGGGCATGCAGCGTGACCTTCCTTTCGGTGTCATCCGTTGCTTCAATGTGAATAGCAAGGTCTGCAAGCGGAGTAAGCGCTGCAGCCTTTTCCGGCCATTCTGCCACCTTGAGACCGGGGTTGGCAAAAATGTCCCTGAAACCGGCGTCTTCCCACTCGCGCGGATCGTCAAAACGGTAGAAGTCGAAGTGCCAGATCGAAAGGCCTGGTGCGTCGTGGGGCTCCACCACCGCATAGGTGGGGCTCTTGATACGGCCCTGCACGCCCAGCGCGCGCAGCAGGTGGCGCACCAGGGTGGTTTTGCCCGCTCCCAGGTCGCCGTGCAGGGTCACGAAGGCGTTGGCCAGCAGGGGCTGCGCGGCAAGGCGTTGCGCAAAGGCGCTGGTGTCTTCCTCGCCATGCCAGATGAATTGGCGCGTAGGTTCGGCGGTGTGGGCGGCAGGGGCATCGCTGCCGCTTTCTACAATCTGGCCGGTATGTGGTGCAACAGTCAACTCGTTCCTCAAATTCGGGAGTGGGCCCGCGAGCTGGGATTTTCCCAAATCGGCGTGGCGGGTGTGGACCTGTCTGCGGCAGAGTCAGGTCTTGCGGCCTGGCTGGCGCAGGGCTTCCATGGTGACATGCATTACATGGCATCCCACGGCATGAAGCGCGCACGCCCGGCCGAACTGGTGCCCGGCACCGTGAGCGTGATCACGGCGCGCATGGATTATTTGCCGCGCGACACGGTCATGGACACGCACGGGGGCTGGCAGGCGGTCGAATTCTCCCGCCTGCAGCGCCCGCAGGAGGGCATCGTCTCGGTTTACGCCCGGGGCCGCGACTATCACAAGGTGCTGCGTGCGCGGCTGCAAAAGCTCAGCGACCGCATTGCTGAGGCCATCGGCCCGTTTGGACACCGCGTGTTCACCGACTCCGCCCCGGTGCTGGAGGCCGAACTGGCTGCGCGCAGCGGCCAAGGCTGGCGCGGCAAACACACGCTGGTGCTCAACCGCGAGGCCGGGTCCATGTTCTTCTTGGGCGAAATCTATGTGGACATGGCGCTGCCCCAGAGTGAGCCCGTCACCGCGCACTGCGGCAGCTGCAGCGCGTGCATCGACATCTGTCCCACGCAGGCCATCATCGCGCCGCACCGCATCGACGCGCGGCGCTGCATCTCGTACCTCACCATCGAACACGCCGGGCCCATCCCTGTAGAGCTGCGCCCGCTGCAGGGCAACCGCATCTATGGCTGCGACGACTGCCAGCTGATTTGCCCCTGGAACAAGTTTGCGCAGGTCAGCCGCCTGCCCGATTTTGATGAGCGCAAGGGCCTGGCGGGCCAGCAGCTGGTGCACCTGTTTGCTTGGGACGAAGCCACCTTCTTGCGCATGACCGAGGGCGGCCCCATTCGCCGCATTGGCCATGAGCGGTGGCTGCGCAACGTGGCAGTGGCGCTGGGCAATGCGCTGCGCGCCACCGGCGACGAGGCCTTGCGCACTGCGCTGCAGTCGCGCGCAGAGGACGCCAGTGCGCTGGTGCGGGAGCATGTGGCCTGGGCGCTGGATGCGGGTTGAGGGTGTTTTTGAAAGAAATTACCTGGTAGCGCTAGTGCAACATGCCTGGGCAGCTATCAAAATGGTAGTGAATGCCGTGGCGCCGGGGCCTCACTGCACCAGCAGCCCCGTCTGCCGCAACGTGCCCACCAGCCCCTGGGCAAACTCGGCGTAACCGGCGGCGTTGGCGTGGATTGGGTCGGACCGTAGCCGCTCTTGCGCGAGCACGCTCGACCAGCCCTTGGCGTGCAACGGGATCTTCAGCTCTTCGGCAATCTCTTCGTACATCGGGTGGTCGCTCAGGCGGCCGGCAGCGGCCAACAGCGACAGCTCGGGCACGGCCACCAGCAACACCTGGGCGCCGCTGCCCTTGGCCTCGGTGCAGATGCGCAGGATGTTGGCGCGCGCGGTGGCCGCACTCTGGCGCCGCAAAAAGTCATTGCCGCCGATGCCCACGATGACCAGTGCCGGCTGGTGCTGCTGCAGCAGGCCCGGCAGGCGCGCAAGCGCCTGGGCCGAGGTGTCGCCCGACACGCCCCCGTTGACCACCTTCCAGCCCGTCAGGCGCGCCAGCTCGGCCGGGTAGGCCGTGTCGGCCGAGGCCCCCACGCCCGATGTGAGCGAGTCGCCCAGCGCCAGCACCGTGGCGGCTGCCGGTACCGCCTGGGCACGCGGCGGTTTGCGGCCGCAAGCGGCCAGTCCGAAGGCAGCGACCAGGCTGGCACCGAGCAGCCGCCTGCGGTTCAGACCCTGGTTCATCGCAGCACCCCCAGCGCAAACGGCAGGCTCACCATGCCCAGCAAGGTGGACAGCGTGACCAGCCCCGCTACGTAGGGCCCGTTGTAGCCCATGCGCGCGGCCAGCACATAGCAGGTCGATGCCGTGGGCAGCGCCGCAAAGGCCAGCAGCACGGTGGTCTGCACAGCATCGAGTCCGAACATGCGGGCCATGCCAAACGCCACCAGCGGCTGCACCAGATGGCGGATGGCCAGCACGGACACGCTCAGTACCTTGCCCCGCGTGAGCAGGCCAAACTGCAGACCGGCACCGGCCGCCATCAGGCCCAGCGCCAGCGATGCGGCGCTGATGCGGCTGACCGTGGGCACCGCCCATTCGGGGATCTGAAAGCCCAGCAGGTTGGCCGCCAGCCCCGAGGCGGTGGCGATGATCAGCGGGTTGCGCAACAGCTCGCGCGCAAAGCTGTGCTGTCCGTGCCGGGCCATGGGCCACACGGCGGCCACGTTGAACAGGGGCACGCACACCCCGATCAGCACGGCAATCATCAACAGGCCCTGGGTGCCCGCCAGCCGCTCGGCAATCGCCAGGCCAATGAAGGAGTTGAAGCGGAACGCCACCTGCGCGCTGGCCGCGTGGTCACGCACGTCGATGTGCTTGCCCAGCCAGGGCCAGTGCGGCAGGCTGTAGGCCAGCGCGATGCCGATCACGCCCGACAGCATGCCCGCCCCGATCAGCCCTGACGCCGCGCCAATGTCCATCGGGCTCTTGACGATGGACTGAAACAGCAGCACCGGGAACAGCAGGTAGTACACCAGGCTCTCGACCGGCTGCCAGACCGAGCGGTTCAGTGCGGTGTACCGGCAGATCAGGTAGCCCAGGAAGATGAGGGAAAAGTCGGGGAGCAGAAGGAAGGCGTAGTTCACACGCCGAGAATACTTGATGCATGGCAAGCCGCCCGGGGGGCTCCCTGCCGGTTGAATGGCGCTGGGCGGGCTGCCCACCCGCTCGGTTTTTAGGGTTAGCCCTTATGTGGAATCCGCAGGGCGGTTTGCCGGGTGTTGGGCATACCATCGGCGCTGTTTGTTGTTACCCCGCACGAAGGAGATTTCCATGCATCGTCGTCAATGGCTTGCGCTGACCGTACTGGCAGCCGCCGCTGGATCCGCCGCCGCACAAGGCTACCCCAACAAGGTGATCCGGCTGGTGGTGCCCTTTGCACCCGGTGGCACCACCGACATCATTGCGCGCGTGATCGCCGAGCCGCTGGGCCGCGTGCTCGGCCAGAGCGTGATCGTGGACAACAAGGCCGGTGGCGGCGGCATTGTGGGTGCGGCCGAACTCGCCCGCGCCACGGCCGACGGCTACACGCTGGGCGTGGCGACGGTGTCCACCACCGCAGCCAACCCTGCCATCAACCCCAAGACGCCGTACAACCCGCTGACGGACTTCTCGCCCATCATCAACATCGCGGCCACGCCCAACATCATTGCGGTGAACCCCAGCTTCCCGGCCAAGGACTACAAGTCGTTCGTGGCCGAACTGAAGAAGTCGCCCGGCAAGTACTCGTACTCGTCGTCCGGCACGGGCGGCATTGGCCACCTGCAGATGGAGCTGTACAAGAACCTCTCGGGCACCTTCGTGACCCACATCCCCTACCGCGGTGCGGGCCCGGCCCTGAACGACACCGTGGCCGGCCAGGTGCCCATGATTTTTGACAACCTGCCCTCGGCGCTGCCCTTCATCAAGGAAAACCGCCTGGTGCCCATCGTCGTCGCAGCGCCCCAGCGCGTAGCGGCCCTGCCCAATGTGCCCACCTTCAAGGAACTGGGCCTGGAGCCGGTGAACCGCATGGCCTACTACGGCATCGTGGGCCCCAAGGGCCTGCCCAAGGATGTGGTGGACAAGATCAACGCCGGTGTGCGCAAGGCCCTGGAAGACCCGGCAGTGAAGAAGCGCATCGAAGACACGGGATCACTCGTGATCGGCAACACGCCCGAGCAGTTTGCCGAGCAGATCAAGGCCGAGTTCGCGGTCTACAAGGACGTGGTCGTCAAGCAGAAGCTGACGCTGGAATAAAAGCCACCGCTTCCATCCCCAGCCGCCTGCGGGCGGCTTTTTTGTGCCCGTGGAGTCGAATGCACGCGATGCATGCTATGGTTTTTGGATGCTTGCTCCCAGTCTGAACGCCATCGACACCTTTGTGGACGCCCTGTGGCTGGAGGACGGCCTGTCGCGCAACACGCTGGCCGCCTACCGGCGCGACCTGACGCTGTACGCACAGTGGCTGGCCGACCAGCAGCCCGCGCTGGCGCTGGACGACACGGCCGAACACCACCTGCAGGCCTACTTTGCCGCACGCCACGCGCAGACGCGCGCCACTTCGGCCAACCGGCGCCTCACGGTGTTGCGCCGCTACTTTCACTGGGCGCTGCGTGAGCGGCGCATCACCGCCGACCCCACGGTGCGGCTGCAGGCCGCACGCCAGCCGCTGCGTGTGCCAAAGACGCTGTCGCAGGCGCAGGTGGAGGCGCTGCTGAACGCGCCCGACCTGGGCAACCCCCTGGGCCTGCGCGACCGCACCATGCTGGAGCTGATGTACGCCAGCGGCCTGCGCGTGACCGAGCTGGTCACGCTCAAGACCTTCCAGGTCGGCCTGAACGAGGGCGTGCTGCGCGTGATGGGCAAGGGCAGCAAGGAGCGCCTGGTGCCGTTCGGCGAAGAGGCGCGGGCGTGGCTGCAGCGCTATCTGAACGAGGCCCGCGGCGCCATCCTGGGCGGGCAGCAGACGGACGACCTGTTCGTCACCCAGCGCGGCGGCGGTATGACGCGGGTGATGTTCTGGGTCATCGTCAAGAAGTGGGCGCAGGTAGCGGGCATCACGGTGCCGCTGTCGCCCCACACGCTGCGCCATGCGTTTGCCACGCACCTGCTCAACCATGGCGCCGACCTGCGCGTGGTGCAGCTGCTGCTGGGCCATGCGGATATCTCCACCACCACCATCTACACCCATGTGGCGCGCGAGCGGCTCAAGTCGCTGCATGCGCAGCACCACCCGAGGGGCTAACGCGGCAGATGGTCTCCTTTCGTTTTTCCCTCTCTCCGTTGACAAGAAAGTCCTGCATGAAGCAACTGATCATTGGCGCCTGCCTGGCGGGTGCCACCGCGCTGGCCTTAGCGCAGACCTGGCCCACGGCCAAACCCATTCGCATCGTCGTGGCCTACCCGGCCGGGGGCGTGAGCGACAACATCGCCCGCGCGCTGGCCGACAAGCTGGCCATGCAACTGGGCACACCGGTGGTCATTGAAAACAAGGCAGGCGCCAGTGGCAGCCTGGGCGTGGACGCGGTGGCCAAGGCGGCGCCGGACGGCTACACCCTGGGTTTTGCGGCGGTGAGCCCTCTGGCGCTCAACCCGCACCTGGGAAAGTCCCCCTTCGATCCGCAGAAGGACATTGCCCCGGTGGTCAGCGTGATGTATTCGCCCGTGCTGTTGCTGGGCACGCCTGCGAGCCGCGCGACCGACTTCAAGGACCTGATCGCGCGTGCACGGGCCCAGCCCGGTACGGTGCGCTGGGCCACCTCGGGCCAGGCGTCGCTGGGGCACATCATGCTTGAGCAGATCCAGTCGGTGGCGCAGGTGCAGATCACGCACATCCCGTACAAGGGCGGTGGCCAGCAGATGAACGACGCGCTGGGCGGGCAGTTCGAGGTGTTGTCGACCAACGCCGGCCCTGCGGTGCTGCAGCACATCCAGGCGGGCAAGCTCAAGCCGCTGGCGGTGGGGGCTCCGGCGCGGCTCGATTCGCTGCCCCAGGTGCCCACGCTGGCCGAGCTGGGGCAGCCAGCGGCCAATCTCTCATCCCTGTTTGGTCTCTATGCCCCGGCGCAGACGCCCAAGACGGTCATCACCCGCATCAACGCCGAGGTGAACAAGGCCCTGGCCCTGCCGGACATCCGCGCCAAGCTTGATGCCACCGACAACGTGCCCACGGGCGGCACCACAGCCGAGTTCGCGCGCCAGATCGCGCTGGAGTCCGAGAGCAACGCGCGCATCATCCGCGCGGCGGGAATCCAGGGCAACTGACCGTGTGCAGGGGCTGAGCCCCAGAAACGCCACAGGCCCTTTCAAAGCAGGGCCTGTGGGCTTTTGAAGGGGAAGAACGGGGCTATTCGTCGCTCAGGCTCTCTGCCCAGGTCAGCGCCTGCAGGTGGGCCCAGTTCACCTGGCGGTTGGACAGGTGCAAGGCATCGGCGTTTTTGGCAAAAGCCACTTCATCGCCGCTTTCGCAGGCCTTGGTCAGCTCCAGGAAAGGCGCGAACACGCCGGTGCCGCGCAGCAGAGCGTCCATCACCGGCTCGGGCAGGGCTACGGACTCCAGCGCTTTTTCGATCGGCACGCCCAGCATGGTGTCCAGCAATGAGAACACGCCCACCACAAAGGCGTTGTCGCATTCTTCGGGCGGCAGCAACTCGGCAGCTAGCAACTCCATGAGGCGGCCACGCACCACGGCGGTCTGGCCTACGGCTGGCGGAGCACCGCCTGCGCGCGAGGTGGTCATCAGCAGCGCGGCCCAGCGGAAGAGCTTTTTCAGGCCCAGGATCATCACCGCATGGCGGAACGAGGTGATCTCGCACGACAGGCCAAAACCCGACGAATTGATGAAACGCAGCAGGTTGAAAGACAGGGTGGGGTCTTTTTTGAGCAGGTCTTCGATCTCGGCCGTGCTGGCCTGTTTGCGCACCAGGTTGATGAGCTGAATGATGGTCGCTTGCGAGGGTCGGATGGTGGTGGCCTTGACCAGCGAGGGCTTGGCAAACCAGTAGCCCTGGAACAGCTTGACGCCCAGGTCGCGCATCAGCTCGTACTGCTCGGCGGTTTCGACCTTTTCGGCCACCAGCGTGGCCTTGCTGTGGGTGTTGGCAAATTTGACCAGCGGTGCGGCCAGCTCGGGCTTGAAGGCCTGCATGTCCAGCTTGATGAAGGCTGCCATGGGCAGCCAGCTGGTGTAGGCCCGTTTGAGCGCCTGCTGGTCGAACGCGAGGCGAAAGCCGCGCGTGCGCAGCGCCTCCAGCGTAGGCAGGCGGCCTTCGATTTCTTCGGGGGTGGCGTTGTCGGGCAGCGGGGGCACCTCCAGCACCACCTTTTCGGGGTAGATCAGCTCCAGGTGGCCGCCAGAGAGGCTGTCGTGCGTGCAGTTGATGAACACCGTCTTCTTGCCGACCAGGGCTTCGGTGCCCGCATAGGACAGCGCGTTGAACAGCAGGGCTGCATCGCTGGCGGCGGTGTGCGAGTCGGAGGCGGTGGACCGGTCAAACAGTTCGTAGCCATAAACCGCGCGGTTTTCGTCCACGATGGCCTGGCGCGCAATGATGGCCAGGTTCTCGTCCACGGGATCGGCGGCAGGCGCTGCGGCGTCCGGGGTGTCTTGTTCGGGTGTGCTCGACATGGGGTCCACTGAAATGAAGGGCTGTGCGACCATTCTAGACCGCAAGGGGCCCTCTGGACGACCGCTGCACGAATGAACGCGCCATATGCCTGTGCGGTCTTGAGCAGCCTGCGTTTTGGGCCCTTCAGCCCTCCCGATCCGCCGCGTGCACTTTCCGCTCGGTGCGTGCAGGAAGTCCCCGGGGCACTCGCAGAAAATTCAAAGTCGGCCCGCCATCCACGGCGATGGCGGCCGCGCTTGTCAGTCGCTGATGTGGTCGGCCCAGGCCAGAGCTTGCAGGTGGGCAAAGTTGATCTGCTGGCTGGTCAGGTGCAGCAGGCCGGCGGTGCGGTCAAACACGGCGTCGTCGCTGGACTCGCAGGCCTCGGCCAGCGTGAGAAGGTCGCCCAGGAAACCTTCGCGCCGCAGGAGCGCGGCAGCCACGGGTTCGGGCACGTTGAGCAGGCCGATGGCGGACTCCATGGGCATGGAGAGCATCACATCCAGCAGCGAGAAGATGCCCACGACAAAGGCCTGGTCGGCCTCCTCGGGGGGCAGCGTCTCCAGCGCCAGCAGCTCCATGAGGCGCCCGCGCACCACGGCCGTGTGGCCCACCGATGACGGCGTGCCGTTGTTGCGCGATGCGGTCAGCAGGAGCGCCGCCCAGCGGAACAGCTTCTTGAGGCCCATGAGCATCACGGCCTGGCGGAACGAGGTGATCTCCCGCTGGAGGCCAAATCCGGCCGAGTTGATGAGGCGCATGAGGTTGAAGGCCAGGCCCGCATCCTTCTTGAGCACTTCCTCGATGTCTTCGGTGCTGGCCTGTTTGCGCACCTGGTTGATCAGCTCGATGATGCTGGCCTGCGACGGCGTGAGCAGTTTGGTCTCGACCAGCGCAGGACGGGCAAACCAGTAGCCCTGGAACATCTGCACGCCCTGGCTGGACACCATGTCGTATTGCTGGGCGGTCTCGACCTTCTCGGCAATCAGCTCGGCTTTGCAGTGGCGGCCCGCGTAGCTGATCAGCACCGCCAGCTGGTCCGGCGCCAGCACCGACAGGTCGAGCTTGATGTAGTCGGCCAGTGGCAGCCAGGGCGCGTAGGCCGACTGCAGCACCGTGTGGTTGAAGGCCAGGTGAAAGCCCCGGTCGCGCAGCTCGCTCAGGATGGGCAGGCGCGTGGCGACCTCTTCGGCGGCGACATGGCCCAGCGGTGGAATCTCCAGCACCACCTTGTCCGGGTCCACCAGCTCCAGATGGCCGCCCGACAGGCTTTCGTGGGTGCAGTTGACGAAGATGAGTTTTTTGCCGACCAGCTCCTCCGTCCCGGCATGCGACAGGGCGGTGAAGACCAGGATGACGTCGGTGGCGGCGGTGTGGGCGGCGCCGCTGCGCGAGCGGTTGAACAGCTCGTAGCCAACGACCACCTGCTGCGCGTTCACGATGGCTTGTCGCGCAATCATGGCGACCGACGACTGGTTGCCGGAGGGGGGCGCGGAGGGCGCGCCTGGGGTGGAGGCTTGGGTCATGGGCGTGTTCTTGAAATAGTGTGCGCGGGCCCGCCGGGGGCATTGCCAAGAATTGTAGGAGCCATCGTATTCCCCTCAGATCGTGAGCAGCCTCTTGGCCATGGCGTGGGAGTCAGGCCTGCTGCAACCAGCGCAGCTCGGCATCGCTGAAACCGGCGCTGCGTCGCGCGGACTCATTGAACGGCGGCTTCAGGCGCGGGGCTTCGTACCGCTGCACCAGGGTGCCGTAAAGGGTTTCAGGGTCCTGGCCCGTGCGGTCGCACAGCCAGCGGTACCAGTGGTTGCCGATGGCGACATGGCCCACCTCGTCGTGCAGGATCACGTCCAGGATGGCGACGGCAGTCAGGGCATCGGGTGTGCCCACCTGGCGCAGCTTGGCCTGGATCTGCGGCGTGGCGTCCAGCCCCCGGGCCTCCAGTGTGCGTGGCACCAGGGCCATGCGCGCCAGCACATCGTGCTGTGTCTTCTCGCACATGGTCCACAGCCCCTGGTGGGCCGGAAAGTCCCCGTAGTCGTGCCCCTGGCTGCGCAGGTGGTCGCGCAGCAGCCGGAAGTGCTTGGCCTCTTCGGCCGCCACGCGCATCCAGTCCAGGTAGTACGCGCGGGGCATGCCATCAAAGCGCCACACGGCGTCGAGTGCCAGATTGATGGCGTTGAACTCGATGTGGGCGATGGCGTGGATGAGGATGGCTCGGCCCTCGGGCGTGGCGGGCGAGCGGCGCGCCACCTGGGTGTGTCGCAGCAGTTCGGGGCGCTCGGGGCGGCCGGGAAGCGCGCCTGGCTCACTAGGGCCCTGCGGGGCGGTGTCTGCTATTGAAAGCGTAGCTGCATGGGCATACAAGTCCAGCGCTGCAGCCGCTTTTTGTTCGGGGTCTGACAGGCTCAAGACCTGCAGTGCACGGTGGCGAAGCTCCATCCTTACAATTCTAGGCCTTGCCATCGGCACCAAGGCTTGCGCTTTGTAACGATTGGCGACCTCTTTGAACAGGTCCTTGAGGTGCGCCATGGCGTGCCGTTTTTTTGTATCGAAGGAGTGGGTGCATGGCAATTTACGAACTCGACGGTGTGTCGCCCCAGCTGGCGGCATCGGCCTGGGTGGCCGACAGCGCGCAGGTGATGGGCAATGTGGTGCTGGGCGAAGACGCCAGCGTGTGGTTTGGCACCGTGGTGCGCGGCGACACCGAGAGCATCACGATTGGCGCTGGCTCCAACATCCAGGATGCGAGCGTGCTACACGCCGACATCGGCAAGCCCCTGGTAGTGGGCGAGCGGGTGACGGTGGGCCACCAGGTCATGCTGCACGGCTGCACCATCGGCGACGAGTCGCTGATCGGCATTGGTGCTGTGGTGCTCAACGGCGCCAAGATCGGCAAACACTGCCTGGTGGGCGCTGGGGCGCTGGTCACCGAAGGCAAGGAGTTTCCCGACGGCTCCATGATCATCGGCAGCCCCGCCAAGGCCGTGCGCGAACTCACGCCGGAGCAGATCGAAGGCCTGCGCCAGAGCGCGCAGCACTACATCGACAATGCGCGCCGCTTTCAAAGTGGCCTGCACAAGATCGGCTGAACGCTGCCCACTGGCGCTCGCTGCTGTTTTTTTCTCCTGGAACCCTTGCGTGTCTGAACTTCACAAGTTTCTTTTCGATGGTCTGCCGGTGCGCGGCATGATCGTGCGCCTGACGGATGCCTGGACCGAGATCCTGCGCCGCCGTGCCAGTAACACCAGCACGGGCGCCTATCCCGCGCCGGTGAGCGAGCTGCTGGGCGAGATGGCCGCCGCTGGCGTGCTGATGCAGTCCAACATCAAGTTCAACGGCGCGCTGGTGCTGCAGGTGTTTGGTGATGGCCCCGTCAAACTGGCCGTGGTCGAGGTGCAGTCAGACCTGAGCCTGCGCGCCACTGCCACGGTGAATGGCGAGTTGCCCGAGGGCGCGCGCCTGTCCCAGATGGTCAATGTGGGCGGCGGTGGCCGCTGCGCCATTACGCTGGACCCCAAGGACCGCCACCCCGGCCAGCAGCCCTACCAAGGTGTGGTGCCGCTGCACGGCGACCACCACGAAAAACTGGAGCGCCTGTCGGACGTGCTGCAGCACTACATGCTGCAGTCCGAGCAGCTCGACACCATCCTGGTGCTGGGTGCCAACGAGCAGGTGGCGGCGGGCCTGCTGATCCAGCGCATGCCCATCAAGGGCGAGGGCAATCTGGCTGCCGGTCTCACGCACCGGGAGAACGAAGACCAGATCGGCCACAACGAGGACTACAACCGCATTGCGCACCTGGCCTCCAGCTTGACCCGTGAGGAACTGCTGACCCTAGACGTGGATACCATCCTGCGCCGCCTCTTCTGGGAAGAAAAGCTGCTGCGCTTTGAACCTCAACAGGGGACCAGCGGCCCGCGTTTTGCCTGCACCTGCAGCCGAGAGCGTGTGAGCAACATGCTGCGCAACCTGGGGCCGGAAGAGGCCGAGAGCATCCTGGCCGAGCGCGAAGACATTGAGGTGGGTTGCGAGTTCTGCGGCCAGCAATACCGCTTTGACGCAGTGGATGCGGCGCAGATTTTTGTCTCGCCAGCGGCTGCGCAGCCCCCGGGGCCCACGGGCATCCAGTAACCCCCGGGGGGCTCACCCCGCGCTGCGGGGGCTCCTGCGCTGTTGCGCGGAAGGTGCTCAGGCGCGGTCTGGCGCGATACCGGATGGCGGCGGAGTGTCGCGCTGCTCAACAAGCGCAGTGAACAACCGGTGCTCGCAGGTGGGGTCGCTGCATTTCTCGCAGTTCCAGGCCCGCAGCCGAGCGGCCTTGGAAGCATTTTCGATGCCTCTTGCGGCCATTGTGCTGGTGGGGTATGCCTGGGGCGCTATTTTTTGTATAGCAATGAGGGCATTGCGGATGCGTTGCTCGCCAGCGCCGTACACCACGCGGTAGGGGATGGATGCAGCCGCCAGGGCGGTGCGCAGATGCGCGTCGGTAGCTTCTTGCGCGGTCCGCTCCCCGGCCGGGCATGGTGAATCAAGTCCCATCAGCAAAGTCAACGCCACCGCGTCTGGCTCTGAGGACCTTGCGGGCAGCGGGCTGGTCAGGTGAGGGTGGTGGAGGCTGATGCGCACCGAGCCTGGGGCGATCTGCTGCCGCAGCGCCTGGGCCAATGCTTCCACACCCGTGTGGGGGGCGCCCAGCAAGGCAATCAAGGGGGATGGGGGGGCAGGCTGCAGCACGGAGAGGAAAAGGGGCACGCCGCTGCCACGTCGGTATTGTTGGGGGAGATGCTGTGGGGCTCAACGCGGTGGTCGGGCCCACACGGCGGCTCAACGGGGGGTGAACTGCACGTACACCTCGTTGGGCTTGACCATGCCCAGCTCGCTGCGCGCCTTTTCTTCCACCATGTCCAGGCCCTCCTTGAGGTCGTGCACCTCCGAGGTCAGCCGCGCATTCACCTGGCGGGCCTGCTCGTTGGCCGCCTTCTGCACATCAATCTGCCGCTGCATCGCATTGACGCGCGGCACGCTGCCCCGCCCCAGCCAAAGCTGGGCGTGCAGCGCTGCCAGCAAAGCCAGCAGGATGACGGGGACGATGCGGGAGACCAAGGCGGGGCTCGCTCAGGCGAGGGGTGCCAGGGCTCAGCGCAGGTTGTAGAACGCAGCGCGGCCGGGGTACTGCGCGATCTCGCCCAGGTCTTCCTCGATGCGCAGCAGCTGGTTGTACTTTGCGATACGGTCAGAACGGCTCAGGGAGCCCGTCTTGATCTGGCCTGCGTTGGTGCCCACGGCGATGTCGGCAATGGTGCTGTCTTCGGTTTCGCCCGAGCGGTGCGAGATCACGGCGGTGTAGCCGGCGCGCTTGGCCATCTCGATGGCGGCAAACGTTTCAGTCAGCGTGCCGATCTGGTTGATCTTGATGAGGATCGAGTTGGCGATGCGCTTGTCGATGCCTTCCTTCAGGATCTTGGTGTTGGTCACGAACAGGTCGTCGCCCACCAGCTGGACCTTGTCGCCCAGGCGTTCGGTGAGGTGCTTCCAGCCGTCCCAGTCGCCTTCGTGCATGCCGTCTTCGATGCTGATGATGGGGTACTTGTCCACCCAGGCCGCCAGCATGTCGGTCCACTGCTGGGCGGTGAGCTTCAGGCCGCCTTCGCCTTCCAGCACGTAGTGGCCGTCCTTGTAGAACTCGCTCGCGGCGCAGTCCAGGCCCAGTGCAATCTGTTCGCCGGCCGTGTAGCCAGCGGCTTCGATGGCTTGCAGGATCAGGCGGATGGCCGCTTCGTGGTTTTCGACGCTGGGGGCAAAGCCGCCTTCGTCGCCCACGGCGGTGCTGATGCCCTTGTCGTGCAGGATCTTCTTCAGTGCGTGGAACACTTCGGCGCCCCAGCGCACGGCTTCGCGGAACGTGGGCGCGCCCACGGGAATGATCATGAACTCTTGCAGGTCCAGGCTGTTGTTGGCGTGTGCGCCGCCGTTGATCACGTTCATCATGGGCACGGGCAGTTGCACGCTGCCCATGCCGCCCAGGTAGCGGTACAGGGGCAGGCCAGACTCTTCGGCGGCGGCGCGGGCCACGGCCATCGACACGGCCAGCATGGCATTGGCGCCCAGGCGGCTCTTGTTCTCGGTGCCATCGAGATCAATCAGGGTCTTGTCCAGGAAGGCCTGCTCGGAGGCATCCAGGCCCAGCACGGCTTCGCTGATCTCGGTGTTGATGTATTCCACGGCCTTTAGAACGCCCTTGCCCAGGTAGCGGCTCTTGTCGCCGTCGCGCATTTCAATGGCTTCGCGACTGCCGGTGGAGGCGCCCGACGGCACAGCGGCCCGGCCCATCACGCCCGATTCGAGCAACACGTCGCATTCGACGGTGGGGTTGCCGCGGCTGTCCAGAATCTCGCGACCGACGATGTCAACGATGGCACTCATGGTTTTCCTTTTGCAGAAGTTTTAAATCAAATCAGTCTCTAGCGCACAATGTATAAGCGCTAGTAGCTATCAATTAATGAGCAAAGCTGGTGTGTGCGCTCAGACGCCTTCGACGCACACCATGCGCATGATGGCTGCGCCTTCGCGGGCCGCCTTGGCTTTTTGATACTCGGGCGTGTCGTAGAAGGCGCGCGCGGCCTCGAAGCTCGGGAACTTGAGCAGCACGGTGCGGCCGGGGTTCCAGTCGCCTTCCAGCACTTCCACCTTGCCGCCGCGAATGCACACCTCGGCGCCATGCGCCTGCATGGCCAGCGTGCTCCACTTTTTGTACTCTTCGTACTGCTCAGGGTTGGTGACGGTGACGGATGCGATGACGTAACCACTGCTCATGTCTCAAGCTCCAAAGTTGTTTTCGAGGAATCCGTTTTTCTTGGTGACGTCGTCCAGTGCCACCAAGGTCTCCAGCAGCGCCTTCATGTGCTTGAGCGGCACGGCGTTGGGGCCGTCCGACCAGGCCTCGGCGGGGCGGGGGTGGGTTTCCATGAACAGGCCCGCCACGCCCACGGCCACACCGGCACGCGCCAGCACGGGCACCATCTCGCGCGCGCCGCCGCTCACGGCTCCCAGGCCGCCAGGCTTTTGCACCGAGTGGGTCACATCGAACACCACAGGTGCGCCGGAGTTGCGCATCTCGGCCAGGCTGGTCATGTCGGCCACCAGGTTGTTGTAACCAAAGCTCACGCCGCGTTCGCAGGCCAGAAACCGGTCTTCCGACAGGCCGACTTCGGCCGCTGCAGACCGGGCCTTGTCAATGACGTTCTTCATGTCCCAGGGCGCGAGGAACTGGCCCTTCTTGATGTTCACCGGCTTGCCGCTTTGCGCCACGGCACGGATGAAATCCGTCTGGCGGCACAGGAAGGCGGGCGTTTGCAGCACGTCCACCACGCTGGCCACCTCGGCCACATGCGAGGTGTCGTGCACATCGGTCAGGATGGGGAGTTGCAGCTGGCGGCGCACTTCGTCCAATATCTTCAGGCCGGCTTCCAGCCCCACACCGCGCTTGCTGGTGCCGGAGGAACGGTTGGCCTTGTCGAAGGAGCCCTTGTAGATCAGCGGAATACCCAGCGGTGCACAGGCTTCCTTGAGCTGGCCCGCGACGTCAAGCGACATCTCCAGGCCTTCAATGGAACAGGTGCCCGCGATCAGGAAAAAGCGATGTTGAAGGCCGACATTGAATCCGCACAGCTGCATGGTGAGGTCCCCTTAGGCTTTTTTCGCGGCTTGCTGGTGTTCCACGGCCGCCTTGATGAAGGCGTTGAACAGCGGGTGGCCGTTCCAGGGCGTGGACTTGAACTCGGGGTGGAACTGCACGCCGATGAACCAGGGGTGCACGTTTTGCGGCAGCTCCACGATTTCGGTGAGTTCTTCACGCTGCGTCAGCGCCGAGATCACCAAGCCCGCCTTGCGCAGCTGGTCCAGATAGTTCACGTTGGCTTCGTAGCGGTGGCGGTGGCGCTCGGTCACCACGTCGCCATAGATGCTGTGGGCCAGCGTGTCCTTGGACACGTCCGAGCTTTGCGCGCCCAGGCGCATGGTGCCGCCCAGGTCCGAGTTTTCATCACGCTTCTTGATGGTGCCGTCCGCATCCTTCCACTCGGTAATCAGCGCGATCACGGGGTGGGGCGTGGCGGGGTCGAACTCGGTGCTGTTGGCGTTGGCCAGGCCCGCCACGTGACGGGCGTATTCGATGGTGGCCACCTGCATCCCCAGGCAGATGCCCAGGTACGGCACCTTGCGCTCGCGAGCGAACTGGGCGGTGGCGATTTTGCCTTCCACGCCGCGCACACCAAAGCCGCCGGGCACCAGGATGGCGTCGTATTGGGCCAGCTTGGCGGCTGCGTCGGCGCTATCGATGGTTTCGGAATCGACATGGTCGATTTTCACGCGCACGTGGTTGCGCATGCCGGCATGGCGCAGGGCTTCATTGACGGACTTGTAGCTGTCCGACAGGTCCACGTACTTGCCGACCATGGCGATGGTGACTTCGCCTTGGGGGTGCTCGGTCTCGTGCACCAGATCGTCCCAGCGCTTGAGGCTGGTGGGTGGGGTGTTCAGGCGCAGCTTGTCGCAGATGAGGCCGTCCAGGCCCTGCTCGTGCAGCATGCGCGGTACCTTGTAAATGGTGTCCACGTCCCACATGCTGATCACGCCCCATTCGGGCACGTTGGTGAACAGCGAAATCTTGGCGCGTTCTTCCTCGGGAATGCGGCGGTCGGCACGGCACAGCAGGGCGTCGGCCTGGATGCCGATTTCGCGCAGCTTCTGCACGGTGTGCTGGGTGGGCTTGGTCTTGAGTTCGCCCGCTGCCGCAATCCAGGGCAGGTAGGTCAGGTGCACAAAGGCCGCGTTGTTCGGGCCCATGCGCAGGCTCATCTGGCGCACGGCTTCGAGGAAAGGCAGCGATTCGATGTCGCCCACCGTGCCGCCGATCTCGACGATGGCCACATCCACGGCATCGGGCGTGCCGATGCCGGCGCCGCGCTTGATGAACTCCTGGATCTCGTTGGTGACGTGGGGGATGACCTGCACGGTCTTGCCCAGGTAGTCGCCGCGGCGTTCCTTCTCCAGCACGGACTGGTAAATCTTGCCCGTGGTGAAGTTGTTGGTTTTCTTCATGCGCGTTTCGATGAAACGCTCATAGTGGCCCAGATCGAGGTCGGTTTCTGCGCCGTCATCGGTCACGAACACCTCGCCGTGCTGGAACGGCGACATGGTGCCCGGGTCTACGTTGATGTAGGGGTCAAGCTTGATGAGGGTGACTTTGAGTCCCCGCGATTCGAGGATCGCGGCAAGGGAGGCTGAGGCGATTCCCTTACCGAGGGAAGACACCACACCGCCGGTGACGAAGACAAATTTGGTCATGTCTTTTTTGGTGGTGGGAAATTGGGATTATAGATGGCGCCCCGGCGACACCCCCGCGGGCAGGGTCACCCCCGTCTGCTAAATTCGCCCCATGAATGAGCTTGCTGGCAAACACATTGTTCTGGGTCTGAGTGGAGGCGTGGCTTGCTACAAGGCGGCCGATCTGTGTCGCCAGCTGATCAAGGAGGGCGCCACCGTGCAGGTGGTGATGACCGGGGCGGCCGAGCAGTTCATCACTCCGGTCACCATGCAGGCCCTGTCGGGCCGCACGGTGTACGGCTCGCAATGGGATGCCCGCGAGCCCAACAACATGCCCCACATCAACCTGAGCCGCGAGGCGGACGCGATCTTGATCGCGCCCTGCAGTGCGGACTTCATCGCGCGCCTGGTGCAGGGCCGGGCGGATGAGTTGCTCAGCCTGATGTGCCTGGCGCGCCCCGCGCAGCGCGTGCCGTTGCTGCTGGCTCCTGCGATGAATCGCGAAATGTGGGCCCACCCCGCGACGCAGCGCAATCTGGCGCAGGTGGCGCAGGATGGTGCCGTGGTGCTGGGCGTGGGCAATGGCGACCAGGCCTGTGGCGAGACGGGTGACGGCCGCATGCTGGAGCCGCTGGAGATGCTGGACGAGCTGATCGCTTTTTTCACGCCCAAGACCCTCGCGGGCCGGTCGGTGCTCGTTACGGCAGGGCCCACGTTTGAAGCCATCGATCCGGTGCGCGGCATCACCAACCTGTCGAGCGGAAAGATGGGCTTTGCCGTGGCCCGTGCGGCGCGCGAGGCAGGTGCCGATGTCACCCTGGTCGCGGGGCCTGTGCATGTGCCCACGCCACGCGGTGTGCGGCGCGTCAATGTGCAGTCTGCCCAGGAGATGTTGGCGGCGGTGGAGCGGCATGTCCAGGCTGTGTCGGTGTTTGTCGCCACGGCTGCGGTGGCCGACTGGCGCCCGGCCCACCAGTCTGATCAGAAGATCAAAAAAGACGGTTCGGGCCAGTCCCCGTCGCTGGAGTTTGTCGAGAATCCTGACATCCTGGCCACCGTCGCTCGATCGCCCCATGCGTTGCAGGGCGACCTCTTTTGTGTGGGTTTTGCGGCCGAAAGCCATGATCTACTCGCCCATGCCACGGCCAAGCGGGCACGCAAGGGTGTGCCGCTGCTGGTGGGCAACATCGGCCCGGCCACTTTTGGGCAGGACGATAACGCGCTGTTGTTGGTGGATGCGCAGGGCCATCGCGAGCTGTCCCGCGCCTCCAAGCGCGTGCTGGCGCAGCAGCTCATCGCCGAAATTGCCGCGCGTTTGCCACCCTTGCATGCTTGACCGCCACTGCGGTGGGGAGGTGTGATGACAACTGGTGCGACCAAGCCCGACTGGGACACGCCGCCCGATGGCGACTTCGCGGCCTATGTGGAGCGCCTCACGGCCCCGCTGCCTGCGCAAGAAGCCCGAACACCGCAGGCAAATGCAGCGGTCGCCACCAGGGCTGCGCAGCCATCCGCGCCCGGTGCCAAGCCCATCCCGGTGGCCCAGGCACTGCCGCCCGATCTGCTGCAGATGATGCGGCCCCTGGCTGGGGTACTGCGCACGGTGCGTGCGTTGTTGCTGGTCATGATTGTTCTGCATGGCATCGCGCTGCTCCTGCTGGGCAGGGGCTCGCTGGCGGGGTTGGTGGTCATGGGGTCTGTGTGGTGGGCGCTGGGCTGGCTGATGCAGTCGGCTGCGCAAGTTGGGGGGGCTCAGGCCGCGGATGTGCGCGCGGGGGCGCAACCGTTGCAAGAGCGCCTGCGGCAAGTGGCGCAGCAGCGCAGTAGTACAGGAACAGGAAAGAAAAAACCGTGAAGATTGACGTCAAGATTCTCGATCCGCGCATGGCGGACCAATTGCCCACCTATGCCACGCCCGGTAGCGCGGGGCTGGACCTGCGTGCCTGCCTGGATGCGCCGCTGACGCTGCAGCCTAACGCGTGGCAACTGGTGCCCACGGGTATTGCGATCTACCTTCAGGATCCGGGTTACGCCGCGCTGATCCTGCCGCGCTCGGGTCTGGGTCACAAGCACGGGATCGTGCTGGGCAATCTGGTGGGGTTGATCGACAGCGATTACCAGGGGCAGCTCATGGTGAGCGCATGGAACCGCAGCAACGTGGCTTTTACCCTGGAGCCCATGGAGCGCCTGGCTCAGCTGGTGATCGTTCCGGTGGTGCAGGCGCAGTTCAATGTCGTCACCGAGTTTGCGGCCACGCAGCGGGGCGAGGGCGGGTACGGCTCCACCGGCAAGTCCTGAAGCGCAACTTTGTCCGGCTCTGGGCTGGTTGCTCGTTTGCGGCCGGGTTGTAAGACCCCGCTTACGTTTCGATGGACCTGTTACCGACAAGGCGATGGCTCCTGTGTCTACGCAGCGGCATCCTCAAGCGTTGTTCCAATCTGCACATGGGCCCCGAGCTTCGTTCGCCAGGGCCTCTCCCCAACAACTTCAGGAGATTGAAAATGCAATTCACCCGTCCTCTCGCCCTCGCGGGTACCGTGGTTCTGGCTGCTTCGCTGGCCGCTTGTGGCCATAGCCGTCCAGCGCCTGCTCCGCAATATTCCGGCGGTTATTCCAGCGGCTATCAGACGGCGCCTGCCTATCCCCAAAACCAGACGGGCACCGAATATGGGCGCGTATCCAACATCGAGGTGCTGCAAGGCCGCAGTCAAGGGCAGACCACTGGCACTGGTGCCGTGCTGGGTGCGGTGGTCGGCGGCGTTCTGGGGAACCAGGTGGGCAAGGGCACCGGTCGCGCCGCAGCGACCGCCGTTGGGGTATTGGGCGGCGCGGTGGCTGGCAACGCCATCGAGGGGCGCAACAACCAGGAGTCCGTGCAGGGGTATCGCTTGTCGGTGCAGCTCGACCAGGGGGGCTACCGCGTGTATGACGTGAGCAGCCCCGGCGATCTGCGCATTGGCGACAGGGTGCGCCTGTACAACGGCCAGATTTCGCGCCTGTAAGCGAACAGGCTGACCTAACTGCCACGGGCGCCCTGAAACGATTCAGGGCGCCCGTGGTGCTTTTGAAAGGGCGCTCTCAGTGCAGCAGCGAGTTGCCCGGCGCCTGGGGCTGGACGCGGAAGAAGCCGGTTCCGGCTGTGCCGCGTCCGATTTCGTCTTCGGTGGCTTCGCGCACGGCCTGTACCGTCAATTGCAGGCGCAATGCAATGCCTGCGAGCGGGTGGTTGCCGTCGAGCACGATATGGTCGGGATAGATCTCGGCCACGGTGTAGAGAGCCGTGCGGGGGGCATCAGGGTTGCAGCCTTCGGGCAGGGCCATGCCGTCAAAGGTCATGCCTTCTTCAATCTCGGCGGGGAAGAGGGCGCGGGGCTCCAGAAACAGCAATTGGTCGTTGAAGTCACCGAAAGCGTCCTCGGGTTCGAGGTGCAGCGCCAGCGTGGCGCCGGGGCCGTGGCCCTGCAGGGCTTCTTCGATACGGGGCAGCAGATCGTCACCGCCGACCAGAAACTCCACGGGCTCGTCGAGCACGTCGAGTTCTTCGCCCAGGGTGTCTTTCAGGGTCCAGGTCAGTGCGACCACACATTGTTGGGTAATTTCCATAGGAGAATTGTCGCAGTTTGACCAACGGCCCCACCAAGGGGCAACACTTCTCCCATGGACATCCAGCAACCCCTGGCCCTGCTCGGCGGCCTCACTCCCGCGCAATTCATGCGCCGTCACTGGCAGAAGAAGCCTCTGCTGGTGCGCCAGGCCATTCCACAGTTTGCGCCACCCGTACTGCGGGCCGAGCTGTTTGCGCTCGCGGGGCAGGAGGGGGTGGAGTCCCGTTTGGTGCAGCAGCTCAAAGGCGCCTGGAAGCTGCGTCACGGGCCCTTCAATCGCCGCGCTCTGCCTGCGTTGCAACAGCCGGACTGGACGCTGCTCGTACAGGGCGTGGACTTGCACAACGACGCAGTGCATGCACTGATGCAGCAGTTTCGTTTTGTGCCCGAAGCCCGGCTGGACGACCTCATGATCAGCTATGCCAGCGATGGTGGTGGCGTGGGGCCGCATTTCGACAGCTATGACGTCTTTTTGCTGCAGGCGCATGGCAAGCGCCGCTGGCGCATCGGACGCCAGAAGGACCTGTCGCTGCGCGACGGCATTCCGTTGAAGGTGCTGGCCCAGTTCGAGCCCGAGGAGGAGTTTGTGCTGGAGCCGGGCGACATGCTGTACCTGCCCCCGCGCTACGCCCACGACGGCATTGCCGAAGGCGAGTGCATGACCTACTCCATCGGGTTTCGCGCTCCGGCCCGCGCCGAGATGGCGCAGGAGCTGCTCGTGCGGCTGGCAGAAGACGCCGGCGATGACGACCACCCACTGCTGTACCGTGACGCCGGCCAGGAAGCGGTGGCACAGCCGGGGGCCATTCCCGCCGGGCTGCAGGACTTTGCGCGCGAGGCGCTGTCCCGCGCGCTGGCCCAGCCCCTGGTGCTGGAGCGTGCGCTGGGCGAGTACCTGACCGAGCCCAAGCCCAGCGTGTGGTTTGAGCCTGGTGACGCGGGCGTGATGCTGGAAGGGGTGCGCCTGGACCGCAAGAGCCGCATGATGTACGACGCACAGCACGTTTTCATCAACGGTGAAAGCTACCGCGCAGCAGGTCGCGATGCCACCCTGATGCGGCGTCTGGCGGATGAGCGCCAGCTGTCGGCGCGAGAGTTGGCACGCGCCAGCGACGACGCGCTGGAGCTGCTTTCGTCGTGGTGCGATGCAGGCTGGGCCCACGTCTGGACCGGCCGAGACTGACCAGGAGCTGGTGATGAACGACACGGCCGCCCCTTCCGCCGAGCCCTTGCGTGATCTGCCCACCGGGCGATTCAGCGGGCGCGATGCGTTTCAGCAACTGGTGCGCGACGCCATTGCGACGGCGGCGCGGGATGGCTGGCAGGAGATCTTCGTCAGTGACGCGCATTTTCATGACTGGCCCCTGGGCGAGCGCGCGGTGGTCGAGGCTTTGCAGGACTGGGCCCGCAGCGGCAGGCGCTTTACGATGCTGGCCTGCAGCTATGACGATGTGATCCGCCGCCATGCGCGGTTTGTGCGCTGGCGCAGCACCTGGGACCACATCATCACCTGCCGCCGCAGCCCGGCAGCGGATCCGCTGGACCTGCCGAGCGCCTTGTGGTCGCCGCGCTGGGTACTGCACCGGCTTGATCCGGAGCGCTGCGTGGGGGTCACCGGCAGTGAGGCAGACCGCAGGGTGCTGCTGCGCGAGACGCTGAACGAGTGGGTGCGCAGCAAGAGCGCCCCGGGGTTCCCTTCGACCACACTGGGTTTGTAGGGGCCACCGGCCCCCCGAGGCGTGGCCGTTGGAGGGATGCCCTCTGGCAGACGTGCCCCGGCAGCGTACTGTGTAAAGTCAAGCTGGCGTAAAGCTTTCGTCAGTGTTAGTCAGTATTGACTAAATACCAATATAATCTGCGGCTGTGCCCAAAAAGGTGCAAACAAGTGCATTGTGCCAATGCGTGCATGGGCTCAGGAAGCCTGACGCCGTGGCTTTTCAAGATTCTGTCTGTCCAAATAGGAAAATCGAAATGAAGAACTCCCTCGTTCTGGCCGCCCTGATCGCTGCTGCTGCACTCGCCGCTTGTGGCAAGAAGGAAGAACCCGCTCCAGCACCCGCTCCTGTGGAAGCTCCTGCCGCTGCTCCTGCTCCTGCCGCTGAGCCAGCAGCTCCTGCCGCTTCCGACGCTGCTGCTCCTGCCGCCGCTGCACCTGCTGCTGACGCTGCTGCTCCTGCCGCTGACGCTGCCAAGGCTGCTGCTGACGCTGCTGCCACCGCCGCTACTGGCGCTTCCGCAGCCAAGTAAATCGCTGCAGGCTCTGGCTGACCGTCAGGTCGGCCTGTGCCACGGCCCCGCACCGCAAGGTCCGGGGCTTTTTTTATCCCCTTCGCTGGGGTGAGGCATTCATGGGCACAGGGTTCGGGCCATCAACCGTTCACGCTGAACCATTCCGTTCCTTCGGTCGGGCTGGCGACCTGGATGTTCTCGGCAGCCCAGCCCAGCGCGGCGGCGAGTGACTGCTGTGCCAGGTGAGGGTGGTTGTTTTGCGCGCTCAGGTGCGCCGCCACCACGCGCTGCAGCCCGTCATGCTGCACCGCACGCAGGATTCCCGCTGTGGCCGAGTTGGCCAGGTGGCCGTACAGCCCGCCCACGCGGCGTTTCAGGAACGGCGGGTAGCGAGAGGCCGCCAGCATGTCGGGATCGTGATTGGCCTCGATCATCAGGGCGTGGCATCCCTGCAGTTGCTGCAGCACATGGGGGCTGGCGTGGCCCAGGTCGGTCAGGACACCCAGGTGTGCGGCGCCGTCAGAGCAGCGCAGCTGCAGGGGCTCGCGGGCATCGTGCGGCACGGTGAACGGGCGTGCTTCGAAGGCGCCCATGTCGATCGCTTCCATGTCGTGCGCCACCCGCAGCAGGCCGCCCAAGTCCGGCGCGCCTATGGCCGCGTAGGTGCCTTCGCTCATCCACACGGGAATGCGAAAACGCAGCGCCAGAGTCTGGGCGCAGCCGATGTGGTCGGAGTGTTCGTGGGTGATGAAGAGGGCGTCCAGGTCTTCCACCTGCAACTGCGCTTGTGCCAGACGGGCTTGCAACTGCCGGATGCCGAGCCCGCAATCGATCAGGAGGCGGCGCACCTGGCCGCCACTGCGGCCTTCGACGACCGTGGCATTGCCGGTGCTGCCGCTGCCCAGGTTCTTGAATCGAAGCATGGCGGGCGAAAGAAGTAGTGTGGACGGCCCAAAAAACCAGAGCCACCGTCCGCCAGAAGGCAGAGGGGGCTCTCGAGGTGGGTGGCGGCCTTTCGGCCTGCGCCGCTTATTTCAGATCGTCAGCAATCACGCGCACGATGCGCTCGGCATTGGCCGAGGTCTCGGGGGCGCCGGCTTCGTTGAGCACCGACACGGTGGTTGCTTCACCCTGGCTGCGCACCACGATGCGGTACTTGAGCGGAGGCGTTGCGGACGTGGAGCTGAACAGCTTGCTGAAGAAGCCGGGCTCTTTCTTCTCGGTGTCCGGAGCCACGTAGCGCACGAAGTACGTGCCCTCATTGCGGTTGCGGTCTTCCACCGTGAAGCCTGTGCGGTCCAGGGCCAAGCCCACACGGCGCCATGCGCGGTCAAAACCTTCGTCCAGCTGCACCACCGGCACGTTGTTCACGGTGGCCATGCGGGCTGCCTGGGCACGCGGTGCGGGGGCTGCGGCGACAGCCTTGGACTGCTCCTGGCTCACGCCCAGCTTGACCATGAGGCGGCGCAGGAATTCGGTTTCGAGTTCCGGGTCGGAGGGGCGGGGCTGCCAGACGGTGCTGTCCTTGGTGACGTTGCCGTAGACCTCGATCATCCCGCGGTGGGTGATGTAGATCTCGGTGCCGCCATTGGCAGTGCGCTCCAGCCGGGTGCGGAACTTGTCCCGTTCGCCAGTCGAGTACAGGGACTCCATCAGCTTGCCGATGGTGGAACGGATGAAATCCTGGGGCAGTTTGGCGCGGTTCTCCGCCCAATCGGTTTCCATGATGCCGACATTGGCTTCGGACTGGGCCAGCGTGAAGCCGCTTTCCTGCCAGAAGTCGCGCACGGGCTCCCACAGCTTGTCGGCGGGGCGGTTGACCACCAGCCAGCGCTGGCTGCCGTCTCGCTCGATCCGCACGTCGCCCAGCGACAGGGCAGCCGCGTTGGCGTTGCCCGACGGCTGCGCGGCCTGGCCTGCCTGCATGGCAGCGGCAGACACCGAGCCACCCGGCATGGCGTAGCGCGTGTCGCGTGACAGCTGGGTGAGGTCCGGGGGTACTTCCAGTGACGAGCCCTTGGCGGCGCTCTTGTAGTCGATCTTGTCGCCCTCCAGAATGCTGGTGGAGCAGGCGGACAGGGCCATGGCAAGGGCCAGCAGGCTCAGGCGGGTGGTAGCAGCTTTCACGCGGAAATCCTTGGGAAGTGTCTCTGAGAGCGGGCGCAAGCCCGGATTAGATCAGGCCGCTGTTGCGCAGTGCCGACTCGACCACAGCCTCATTGCTGCTGGCCAGGGGCGTCATGGGCAGGCGCATGGTGCCACCACACAGGCCCATGCGGGCCATGGCCCACTTGACCGGGATGGGGTTGGCTTCGACGAACAGGTGCTTGTGCACAGGCATCAGCTTGAATTGGATTTCCATGGCCCGGCGCGCGTCGCCCGCCAGGGCGGCCACACACAGCTCGTGCATCAGGCGCGGGGCCACGTTGGCCGTCACGCTGATGTTGCCGTGGCCACCACACAGCATCAGGGCCACGGCGGTCGGGTCGTCGCCCGAGTACACGCCAAAGCCCTTGGGCACGTCGCGGATGAGCCACTGGGCGCGCTCGATGTTGCCGGTGGCTTCCTTGATGCCAATGATCCCGGGCACCTGGGCCAGGCGCAGCACGGTGTCGTGCTGCATATCGGCCACCGAGCGGCCGGGCACGTTGTAGAGCACGATGGGCAGGTCGCCCGTGGCTTCGGCAATGGCCTTGAAGTGCTGGTACTGGCCTTCTTGGGTGGGCTTGTTGTAGTAGGGCACAACCTGCAGCTGGCTGTCGGCCCCCACGCCGCGCGCGAACTTGGCCAGTTCGATGGCCTCGGCGGTGGAGTTGGCGCCGCAGCCGGCCATGATGGGCACGCGCTTGGCGGCCTGTTCCACGGCCACGCGGATGATCTCGCAGTGTTCTTCCACGTTCACCGTGGGGGACTCGCCCGTGGTGCCCACCACGCCGATGCAATCGGTGCCTTCGGCGATATGCCAGTCGATCAGTTTGCGCAGGGTGGGGTAGTCCACGCTACCGTCCTCATGCATGGGGGTGACGAGGGCGACGATGCTGCCGGTGAGTGGCACGGAAGAAGAAGTCATGTCCGCAGTGGTAAACGGTAAAAGGGCATTCTAACTAGCCCCGACGGGCAAAAGATGTCGTGAGGGTCCGCCCGCCTGCGGGAGTTCCCGTACGGCCGTGATGCGTTGCACGAAACGCGCGGGTTCGTCGATGAAGCCGTTCTCATAGGCCACCACACTCAGATCCTGGCATGCCTGCAGCAGCTCACCAGGGGCCAGCAAGAACTCCGCTCGCGCGGGGCGCCCCACGGTTTCGTTGCCCTGGGCAAAGGTCTCGTAGACCAGCACCCCACCCGGCGCCACACTGGCGACGATGGTGGGCAGCAGCGGGCGCCACAGGTAGTTGGTGACGACCACGCCGCCAAACTGGCGACCTCCCAGGGGCCAGGGGCCGTTTTCGATGTCGGCCTGCACCATCTCGCCCAGGCCTTCGCAGGCGGCAATGGCCTCGGCCGACCGGTCCACGCCCACCACGGCGTGCCCCAACGCGCGCAGATAGCGCAGGTGGCGGCCCGCACCGCAGGCCACGTCCAGCACGGTACCGTGGGGGGCGATCAGGTGGCTCCAGCGCCGCACCCATTCCGAAGGGGCTTCTGTACCGTGCATGAGACTATAAAAATGATAGCTGCCAGCACATGATTTACTAGCGCTTGCAGCCAAAAACGCTTGAAAATACCGCCAAGGGTGTCAAAAACACGCCCACATCTGGTCGGCCAGCATCACCATGAATTCGGGCACGGTGTAAAAGCCGAATACCACCAGGCACAGGAGCACCGCCATGGCCCCGCCCAGCCAGCGCAGGGCGCGCGGCACGGGTTTCTGGGGTGGTAGCTGGTGGTTCATGCTGGGTTCAGGCGGGTTGTGGGCTGCTGCGCGTGATCGGGCTTTCCTTGACGGGCAGGTTCACCAGCCCGGCAAAAATACCCAGACCAATAGCGATGTACCAGACGATATCGTAGCTGCCGGTGGCGTCATACAGATAGCCGCCCAGCCAGACGCCCAGGAAGCTGCCGATCTGGTGGCTGAAGAACACAAAGCCGCCCAGCATCGACAAATGCTGCACGCCAAAGATCTGGGCAATGGTGGCGTTGGTGGGCGGCACGGTGGACAGCCACAGCGCGCCCATCACCGCCGAGAACACATACACCGACAGCGGCGACAGCGGCACCAGCAAGAAGATGCTGATCGCCACCGCGCGGGCAAAGTAGATGAAGGCGAGGATGTGGCGCTTGGGCATGCGCTGGCCCAGCGTGCCGGCGATGTAGGTGCCGAACACATTGAACAGCCCGATCAGCGCCAGCGCATAGCTGGCCACCTGGGGCGACAGGCCGTGGTCCTTGAGGTAGCTGGGCATGTGCACGCCAATGAACACCACCTGGAACCCGCACACAAAATAGCCCGCCATCAGCAGATTGAAACTGGGGTAGCGGAAGGCCTCGCCCAGCGCCTGTGTAATGGTCTGGTCGCGCTTTACCGGGGCTGCGCCCTTGAAGCCCGGCTCCCGCAGGCCAAAGGCCAGCGGCACGATCAGCAGCACCGCCATCGACAGCGCCAGCAGGGCCTGCTGCCAGCCCAGCCCGGCAATCAGCCAGCCCTCGACCGGCACCATCAGAAACTGCCCGAACGAGCCCGCTGCCGCTGCCACGCCCATGGCCCAAGAGCGTTTCTCCGGCGCAATCTGCCGCCCCAGCACGCCATAGATCACGGCATAGGTGGTGCCCGCCTGGGCCGCGCCAATCAGCACGCCGGCCGTCAGTGCAAATAACGTGGGCGTGGGCGACAGGGCCATGCCCGCCAGGCCCAAAGCATATAAAACCGCACCACCGAGCAGAACGCGGAAGGCCCCAAACCGGTCGGCCGCCATGCCCGCAAAGATCCCGATCACGCCCCAGGACAGGTTCTGGATGGCAATGGCCAGGGCGAACGACTGGCGCGTCCAGCCCATCTCCTGGGTGATGGGGAGCAACCACAGCCCGAACCCGTGGCGGGTGCCCATGGACAGGGTCACGATGGCCGCGCCGCAGGCCAGCACCTGGAACATGGATAGTTTGGGAGGATTCATATGCATGCGCAGGAATGTAGCCAGATTGTGTGAAACGCGCTGATACACCCGCGACCAATACAGTTGCCACCAGGGTCGCGAGAGGACTGTCTTTTTATCCAGCCCCGGGGCGGTGGCCGCACTACAATCCGCCGCTATGTCTGCCAAACCGTCTTCTGCTTCTGCCAGCGAATATTCCGAAGGTTCGATCCGCGTGCTCAAGGGCCTGGAGCCCGTCAAGCAGCGCCCGGGCATGTACACCCGCACCGACAACCCCCTGCACATCATCCAGGAGGTGCTGGACAACGCCGCCGACGAGGCGCTGGCGGGGTACGGCAAGAAGATCCGCGTCACGCTGCACGCTGATGGCTCTGTCAGTGTGGAAGACGACGGCCGGGGCATCCCCTTTGGCCTGCACCCGGAAGAAAACGCGCCGGTGATCGAGCTGGTCTTCACCCGCCTGCACGCGGGCGGCAAGTTCGACAAGGGCAAGGGCGGGGCCTACAGCTTCTCAGGCGGCCTGCATGGCGTGGGCGTGTCGGTCACCAACGCGTTGGCCACCCGGCTTGAAGCCACCAGCTACCGCGAGGGCAAGGTGGCGCGCCTGGTGTTTGCGGCCGGTGATGTGGTCGAGCCCCTGGTGGCCCGGCCGCTGGAGGCGGGCGAGCGCAAGCAGGGCACCTCGGTGCGCGTGTGGCCCGACGCCAAGTACTTTGAATCCAGTGCCCTGCCCATGGGCGAGCTGACCCACCTGCTGCGCAGCAAGGCCGTGCTCATGCCCGGCGTGACGGTGCAGCTGGTCAACGAGAAAACCCGCGACACACAAACTTGGCAGTACAAGGGCGGCCTGCGCGACTACCTGATGCAGACGCTCAACGGCGACCCGGTGATCCCGTTGTTTGAGGGCGAGGGCTTTGCCGACAGCGGGAACGAGAGCTTCGCTGAGGGCGAAGGCGCATCGTGGGCCGTGGCGTTCACCGAAGACGGCCAGCCCATGCGCGAAAGCTACGTCAACCTGATCCCCACCAGCGCTGGCGGCACGCACGAAAGCGGCCTGCGCGACGGCCTGTTCAACGCGGTCAAGAGCTTCATCGAACTGCACAGCCTGTTGCCCAAGGGCGTCAAGCTGCTGCCCGAGGACGTGTTTGCGCGCGCCAGCTACGTGCTGTCGGCCAAGGTGCTGGACCCGCAGTTCCAGGGTCAGATCAAGGAGCGCCTGAACTCGCGCGACGCGGTGCGCCTGGTCAGCGGCTTTGTGCGTCCTGCGCTGGAGCTGTGGCTGAACCAGCATGTTGAATACGGCAAGAAGCTGGCCGAGCTGGCCATTAAGGCCGCGCAGACCCGCCAGAAGGCGGGCCAGAAGGTTGAGAAGCGCAAGGGCTCCGGCGTGGCCGTGCTGCCCGGCAAGCTCACCGACTGCGAAAGCCGCGACATCGCCCACAACGAAGTGTTCCTGGTCGAAGGCGACTCGGCCGGCGGCAGCGCCAAGATGGGCCGCGATAAGGAAAGCCAGGCCATCCTGCCGCTGCGCGGTAAGGTGCTCAACACCTGGGAGGTGGAGCGAGACCGTCTGTTTGCCAACAACGAAATCCACGACATCTCGGTGGCGATTGGCGTGGACCCGCATGGCCCCAACGACACGCCGGACCTGAGCGGTCTGCGCTACGGCAAGATCTGCATCCTGTCAGATGCCGACGTGGACGGCTCGCACATCCAGGTGCTGCTGCTCACGCTGTTCTTCCGCCACTTTCCCAAGCTCATCGAGACCGGTCACATCTACGTGGCACGCCCTCCGCTGTTCCGTGTGGACGTGCCCGCGCGTGGCAAGAAGCCTGCGGCCAAGATGTATGCGCTGGACGATGGCGAGCTCACCGCCATCCTCGACAAATGCGCCAAGGACGGCGTGGCGCGCGAAAAGTGCCAGATCAGCCGCTTCAAGGGCCTGGGCGAGATGAACGCCGAACAGCTGTGGGAAACCACGCTCAACCCCGACACTCGCCGGCTGCTGCCAGTGCAATTGGGCGATATGGACTTTGCCGCCACCGAAGGGCTCATCACCAAGCTCATGGGCAAGGGCGAGGCCGCGGCGCGCCGCGAGCTGATGGAGCTGCATGGCGATGCGGTCGAGATCGATATCTGAAGAGCTGAGTCGTATGCGCCCGCGCTGCCTGCCATGACCTCATTTCGCCAAATCGGCCGCTTGCGCTGGTATGTATTGGGTTGTTTGCTCTGTTTTTTGCAGCAAGCGGCCCACGCAGATCTGTGGGCGCATGTGGACGAGCGCGGCGTGACGCACTTTGCGGCCGAGCAGGTCGATGCGCGCTACCAGCTGTTTTTTCGCGGCAACGACTTTGACTCCACCCGCGATGCGCCTGCCAATGCGTCGCCCATGCCCTATGCGCTGCCCGCAGCGGGCGCGCGCCTGCTGGCGTTTTTCGACATCGCCCCCGACTACAAACGCGTCAAACACCACCTGCGCGCTGCGTCTGCCAAACACGGTGTGGACTACGAGCTGCTGCAGGCCGTGATCGCGACCGAGTCCGGCTTTGACGCCACCGCCGTGTCGCCCAAGGGCGCCGTGGGCCTGATGCAGGTGATGCCCGCCACCGCCAACCGCTTTGGCGTGAGCAGCGACGCCAAGCGCACGGTGGAACAGAAGCTGGCCGACCCGGCGGTGAATGTGCCCACTGGCACCCGTTACCTGCGGCATCTGCTGGACCTGTTCCCCGGCCGCATGGATCTGGCCGTGGCCGCCTACAACGCCGGCGAAGGCGCCGTGCAAAAGGCGGGCAACCAGGTTCCGGCCTTCAAGGAAACGCAGAACTACGTGCGCACCGTGCTGGGCCTGTACGCCCAGCTCAAGCCGCCAGCGCCCGTGCTGACACAGCGTGCCCTGCCGGGCCGCGTGCGCATGGAGCTGTCGGGCGGCGCGCAGAACCGGGGCAACCTGCCGCCCTCCCAGGTGGCACAGACCCGCAGCGCGCCGCAGACCGCGTTTGAACCCTTACCGACGATTCCGAACGAATGAGCGACCAACCCACTCTTGATTTCACCACTGCAGGCGATGACGGGGGCGACTCCCTGGGCCTGGCGGGCTACGCCCAGCGCGCCTACCTAGAGTACGCGCTGTCGGTCGTCAAGGGCCGTGCGCTGCCCGATGTGTGCGACGGCCTCAAGCCCGTACAGCGACGCATCTTGTATTCGATGGACCGCATGGGCCTGGGCTACAGCGGCCCCACGCGCAACACGGCCGCCAAGCCCGTCAAGAGCGCCCGCGTGGTGGGCGATGTGCTGGGCCGCTTCCACCCCCACGGCGACCAGTCGGCCTACGACGCGCTGGTACGCATGGCGCAGGACTTTGCGCAGCGCTACCCGCTGATCGACGGCCAAGGCAACTTCGGCAGCCGCGACGGCGATGGCGCCGCCGCCATGCGCTACACCGAGGCGCGCCTGTCGCGCATCACCAGCCTGCTGCTCGACGAAATCGATGAGGGCACGGTCGATTTCATGCCCAACTACGACGGCAGTACGGACGAACCCCGCCAACTGCCTGCCCGCCTGCCATTCGCGCTGCTCAACGGCGCCAGCGGCATCGCCGTGGGCCTGGCCACCGAGATCCCCAGCCACAACCTGCGCGAGATTGCCGACGCCTGCATTGCGCTCATCAAGACGCCATCACTGAGCCAGGAAGAGCTGCTGGCCATCGTGCCCGGCCCGGACTACCCCGGTGGCGGCCAGATCATCAGCAGTGCGGGCGACATTGCCGACGCCTACCGCACCGGCCGGGGCAGCCTCAAGGTGCGCGCGCGCTGGAAGATCGAAGACATGGCGCGCGGCCAGTGGCAGCTCGTAGTCAACGAACTGCCGCCCGGCGTGAGCACGCAGAAGGTGCTGGAAGAAATCGAAGAGATCACCAACCCCAAGGTCAAGGCGGGCAAGAAGGCGCTGAGCCAGGACCAGACGCAACTCAAGGCCAGCATGCTGGCCGTGCTGGACGTGGTGCGCGACGAGTCGAGCAAGGACGCGCCCGTGCGCCTGGTGTTTGAGCCCAAGACGGGCAAGACCCCGCAGCAAGAGCTGATCACCGCGCTGCTGGCCCACACCAGCCTGGAAACCTCGGCGCCCATCAACCTCACCATGGTGGGGCTCGACGGCAAGCCTGTGCAGAAGTCGCTGCGCCAGATGCTGGAAGAGTGGATCGCCTTCCGCCAGACCACCATCACCCGCCGCAGCCAGCACCGGCTGAACAAGGTTCTGGACCGCATCCACATCCTCGAAGGGCGGCAGCTGGTGCTGCTCAACATCGACGAGGTGATTGCCATCATCCGCCAGGCCGAAGACCCCAAGGCCGCGCTGATTGCACGCTTCAACCTCAGTGACCGCCAGGCCGAGGACATCCTCGAAATCCGCCTGCGCCAGCTCGCGCGGCTTGAAGCCATCAAGATCGAGCAGGAGCTGAAAGAGCTTCGCGAAAGCCAGGGCAAGCTCGAAGACATCCTGAACAACCCAGGCTCGTTGCGCCGCACCATGGTGAAAGAGATCGAGGCCGACGCCAAGACCTTTGCCGACGCTCGCCGTACGCTGATCCAGGCCGAGAAAAAGGCTGTGGCCGAAGTGAAGGTGGTGGACGAGCCCGTCACGGTGGTCGTTTCGCAAAAGGGCTGGGTGCGCGCCCGCACCGGCCACGGCCACGAGGCCGCCAGCTTTGCCTTCAAGGCGGGCGACGGGCTGTACGGCACGTTTGAATGCCGCACGGTCGATACCCTGCTGGCCTTTGGCAGCAATGGCCGCGTGTACTCGGTGGCCGTGTCGCTGCTGCCGGGCGCCCGGGGTGATGGCCAGCCGGTGACCACGCTGATTGAGCTGGAAGCAGGCACGCAGTTGCTGCACTACTTTGCGGGGCCCGCCAACGCCACGCTGCTGCTGTCCAACTCTGGGGGCTACGGCTTTCTGGCAGCGGTGGAGAACATGGTCTCGCGCCAGAAGGGCGGCAAGGCCTTCATCACCCTGGGCGAGGGCGAAACCGTGTGTGTGCCCTCGCACGCCGCGGGCACCACAGGCGGCAAGCCGTTGTTGCCTGCCACGCATGTGGCCTGTGCGTCCACGGGCGGGCGCATCCTCACGTTCGAGATCACCGAGCTAAAGACCATGGCCAATGGTGGCCGGGGGCTGATGCTGATCGACCTGGAAGACAAGGACCAGCTCGCAGGCGCTGCCGCCTACACGCGCAGCATTCGCCTCGATGGCATTGGCCGGGGCGGCAAGCAGCGCGATGAGACGCTGGAGATACGCAGCCTGAACAATGCCCGTGCCGCGCGCGGCCGCAAGGGCAAGGCGGCGGACCTGGGCTTCAAGCCCCAGACAGTGACGCGCGTCGAATAGCCGCTTCCGCTACGGGGCTCGGTCGTCTGCCCAGTGCGGGGTCGCGGCCTGCCCTGCCAGCGGCGCAGGATGCGGGCTCTGTGTAGGGGCGCCAAGGCGAGCTCCGTGCAGGGCAAGGGCAGACCCTGATGCCGCGGCGGGATGTTTGTGCGATGGTTAAAAAAAGAGCAACATCTGTACACAAACACAACCCTTCGGGAGACACCCATGCCCAAACAGTTCCGGATGGCGCACAAACTCTGGCTGGCGGTGGTGCTGATCGTGGTGCTGCTGGCCGCCGTGGTGGGCTTCTCGGGCTACCGGTCGGCCAAGGTACAGGCCGAGGCCGATGCGATGGCCCAGGACATGGAAGCCCGTGTGCAGGCCGCGATCCGCTGGTCAGGCCTGACCGAGACCAATGCAGCCCGCACCCAGGCACTCATTGTCAGCAGTGAAGCGGCGGTGGAAGCCGAGTTCAAGGATGTGATTGCGGCCACCACGGCGCAGATCACCGAGGTGCAGAAGTCGCTGGAGGCCATGGCCCTGTCGGAGGCAGACAAGGCGCAAATGGCCAAGATCGCCCAGGCCCGTAAAGCCATGATCGACCTGCGCGGCCAGGCCCGCAAGCTCAAGGCCGACGGTCAGCAGGACCAGGCCATTGCCCTGGTCAAACAGTCATACAACCCGGCCGTGGCCACCTACCTGCAAGCCCTGCGCGACTTTGTGCAGCAGCAGCAACAGACCGCTGCCGCCAAGCAGCAGGAGATGGCGGCCTCGCGCATGCTCACCGTCAAGTTCGCGGCGGTGGCCGTGGGCCTGCTGTTGCTGGCCATCATCGTGGGCGCGTACTACCTGATCGGCAGCATCCAGCGGCCTTTGGCCCAGGCCAATGGTTTGGCCGAGCGCATTGCGGGCGGCGACCTGAGCCTGCAAGAGGCCGTCACGCGGGGCGACGAATTTGGCGACCTGCTGCGCTCGCTCTATGCCATGAGCAATGCGCTGGGGCGCATGGTGCACCAGGTGCGCCAGAGCACGGACAGCATCGCCATTGCCAGTGCCGAGATCGCGACGGGCAACCAGGACCTGTCGGCCCGTACCGAGCAGACGTCCAGCAACCTGCAAGAGACTGCTGCGGCCATGGAGGAGTTCACCAGCACCATCCAGCAAAGCGCAGGCAGCGCCCAGCAGGCCAGCAGCCTGGCAGCGGGAGCGACCGGTGTGGCGCGCAGGGGCGGCGAGGTGGTGACCCGGGTGGTGGCCACCATGGAGGACATCAACCACAGCAGCAAGAAGATTGCGGACATCATTGGCGTGATCGACGGCATTGCGTTCCAGACCAACATCCTGGCGCTCAACGCAGCGGTGGAAGCCGCGCGGGCGGGGGAGCAGGGGCGCGGATTTGCCGTGGTGGCTAGCGAAGTGCGCAGCCTGGCCCAGCGCAGTGCCGAGGCGGCCAAGGAGATCAAGCAGCTCATCAGTGCGTCGGTTGAAAAGGTGGAGACGGGTTCGCGCCTGGTGTCTGACGCGGGCACCACCATGACCGACATCGTGCAGTCGGTGCAGCGCGTGACCGACATGATCGGCGAGATCACTGCCGCATCGTCCGAGCAGAGCGCGGGGGTGTCGCAGGTGAACAAGGCGATCAGCAACCTCGACCAGATGACCCAGCAGAATGCCGCGCTGGTGGAGGAGAGCGCCGCAGCGGCGCAGAGCCTGCGCGAGCAGGCCGATCACCTGGCACGCGAGGTGTCTATGTTCAAGGTGAACGCGGCCAGCTACGGGCCCGCGCAGGTTGCCATTGGGGTCGCACGCGGTGCCGCCAAGGCGACGTCCACCATGCCTGCGACTCGCGCAACGCCCCAAGCGTTCGCCACGGCCGCAGCAATCAAAAAAGGGGGAGGTGCCCCGACGGCTCTGGCCAAGGCGCCCGCGCCGTCGCCTGGCGCCAGGCAGGGCGCTACGGCCGGTGCGGAGGAGGATTGGGAGTCTTTCTGAGGCACCGGGCTGTGCGGTGCCGACTGCCGCAGACCGCCACGGCCGGCCCCTGCTCCGCGCTGACAAAAAAACCCATGGCAGCGATGCCATGGGTTTTTTGCTGGGGCGTGGGGCCTCGGGGCGGTCAGGCCAGTTCGGCGATCAGTTCGATTTCAACGCATGCGCCCATGGGGATCTGGGCGACACCGAAGGCGCTGCGGGCATGCACGCCCTTTTCGCCAAACACCTGGCCCAGCAGTTCGCTGGCGCCATTGGTCACCAGGTGCTGCTCGGTGAAGTCGCCGGTGGAGTTCACCAGGCTCATCACCTTGACGATGCGCTTGACCCGGTTCAGGTCGCCACCGCAGGCGGCTTGCAGCGTGCCCATCAGGTCGATGGCGACGGCACGTGCGGCCTGCTTGCCTTCTTCGGTGCCGATGTCACGGCCGAACTGTGCGGCCCAGGGCTTGCCATTCTTGCGGGCGATGTGGCCGCTCAGAAACACCAGGTTGCCGGTCTGCACATAGGGCACGTAGGCGGCAGCGGGCACCGACACGGGGGGCAGGGTGATGTTGAGTTCATTCAGCTTGTCGTAAACGCTCATGGTGGTCCTCGTTAGGAAGTGCGGGTGGATAGACGAGAGCGGTCTGGTGTACAGGCCGCCGAGCGCGGTAAGTGTTACACAGCCCCCCACCCTCGCGCCGACGTGGCAGGCCCTGGCGGCGCATTAGCATCAGCGCATGTCCGCCATAAGCGCCCCTAATGCCGCGCCGCTGTCCGCCCCAGGCCAGGGGGTGGCGGCGCCTTTGCCCCCACGTCCTTGGCTGTTGCCCGCTGTGTTGCTGGGCGTGGTGGCGGGGGCTGCGCTGCAACTGCAGCAGCCCACACTGTGGTCCGCTGCGGCCTATGGCTGGATGCTGGCGGCCGGCCTGCTGCTGGGCGGTGGTGCGGTGGCCGCTGCGCGGCGGCACCTAGGGCTGCGCCGGGCTCGCAGCGCAATTGCCATGGCACCCTGGCTGATGTTGCTGGCGGGGGCTCTGGCCATGGCGGGCGGCACCGGCCTGCGGGCCGCGGCCTACCAGGCCCAGGCCTTGCCTGCGGCCCTTGAGGGCAAGGACCTGCGCATCACCGGCGTGGTGGCCTCCATGCCGCAGGTCAACGAGGCAGGCACCCGCTGGCGCATGGCGGTGGAGGCTGCAACGCTGCAAGGCTCGCCCGTGTCCATGCCGCCGCAGATCGACGTGGCCTGGTATGGCGGCGCCTTTGGCGGTGGGGGCGAGGTGCTGGACCTGCAGCGCCAGCCCGCGCCGGTGCGGGCGGGCGAGCGGTGGCAGATCACCGTGCGCTTGAAGGCACCCCATGGCCTGCGCAACCCGCACGGCTTTGACTATGAGCTGTGGATGTGGGAGCAGGGCGTACAGGCCACAGGCTATGTGCGCGCCGGCCCCAAGGACGAGCCGCCGGTGCGCGTGGCCGCCACCTGGCAGTACCCGGTGGAGCAACTGCGCCAGCGCGTGCGGGATGCCATCCTGGAGCGTCTGGTGTTTGGGCGAGATGGGTCGGGCAATGACAACACCGACACGGCTCGCACGCGCACTGCAGGCGTGGTGGCGGCGCTGGTCACGGGCGACCAGCGCGCTATCGACCGTGCGGACTGGGATGTGTTCCGCGCGACCGGGGTGGCCCACCTCATGAGCATTTCGGGCCTCCACATCACGTTGTTTGCCTGGCTGGCGGCGTTGGTGGTGAGGGCGCTGTGGCGGCGCTCGCCCCGGCTGAGCCTGGCGGTGCCAGCGCAATCTGCCGCGCTGGTGTCGGGTGTGCTGCTGGCCACGGCGTACGCGCTGTTCAGCGGCTGGGGCGTGCCCGCACAGCGCACCGTGACCATGCTGGCCATCGTGGGGCTGCTGCAGCTGAGCGGGCGCCGCTGGCCCTGGCCGCAGGTGTGGCTGCTGGCCTGCGGGTCCGTGGTGGCGCTGGACCCGTGGGCATTGGCTCAGGCGGGCTTCTGGCTCAGCTTTGTGGCGGTGGGCGTGCTGTTTGCTACCAATCCGATAGCTGCTGAGGCAAGTAGTATTAGCGCTACAGGCCATTTTTATGCATTGGTGCGTGAGCAATGGGTGGTCACGCTCGCGCTCACGCCCCTGGGCTTGCTGCTGTTTGGCCAGGTGTCGCTGGTGGGTTTTGTGGCCAACCTGGTGGCCATCCCCTGGGTCACGCTGGTGGTCACGCCGCTGGCGCTGGGTGGCGTGCTGTGGGCGCCGTTGTGGAGCGCGGCGGCCCTCAGCCTGCAGCCGTTCACCGCGTTGCTGCAATGGCTGGTGCAGTGGCCCTGGGCTGCCGTGTTTTTGCCCGCAGCGCCGCTCTGGGCGGGCGTGGCGGCGGTGGCTGGGGGCGCACTCTTGGCCATGCGCCTGCCCTGGCGCCTGCGTTTGCTCGCGTTGCCTTTGCTGCTGCCGGTGTTGTGGTGGCAGCCCGCGCGGCCCGCAGCGGGGCAGTTTGAGCTGCTGGCCGCCGACATCGGCCAGGGCAATGCCGTGCTGGTACGCACCGCCAACCACACGCTGCTCTACGACGCGGGTCCGCGTTTCAGCCGCGAGAGCGACGCGGGTCACCGCGTGCTGGTGCCGCTGCTGCGGGCGTTGGGCGAGCAGGTGGATGTGCTCATGCTCAGCCACCGCGATGCCGACCACACGGGCGGCGCGGCGGCCGTGTTGGCCCAGCAACCCCGTGCCGAACTCACCGGCTCCATCGAAGCTGAGCACGCCCTGCAGCGCTTGCGCCCGAGCAGGCCCTGCCTGGCCGGCCAGCGCTGGGAATGGGATGGTGTGGTGTTTGAGGTACTGCACCCCCTGCCCGGCGACGACGCCCCGGGGGCGGCCAAGCCACCGCGCCCTAACGCGCTCAGCTGCGTGCTGCGCATCTCCGCCGCAGGCACCGAGGGCGCATCCGCCTTGCTGGTAGGCGACATCGAAGCGCCGCAGGAGCAGGCCCTGCTGGCGCGTGGCGCACCGGTGCGGGCCGATTTGCTACTGGCGCCCCACCATGGCAGCAAGACCTCGTCGTCGGCGGCTTTTCTGGAGGCCGTGCAGCCGCGCACCGCTTTGGTGCAGGCTGGGTATCGCAACCGCTTTGGCCACCCGGCGCCGGATGTGCTGCAGCGCTATCTGGAGCGCCACATTGCGGTGGTGGAGTCCTCGCGCTGCGGGGCGGCCCGGTGGTCCTCGTCACAGCCTGGGCAGGTGGGCTGCGAACGCGATACCGGCGAGCGCTATTGGCAGCACCGCATGGTGCCACGGGACGGCTGACCTGGGGTCGATGGCGCAGCGCCGCCAGGGGTGTTGTGCCGAGGCGGGCTCACAAATTGCTATCCTGAACGCAGGAGGCCCGTTCATGCAGAAATTTGACGAGATGTACGCCATGCTGCCGTTTGACGGCAGCGACGTGCGGGAGCACTACAAGCGCTACGCGCAGTGGTTGAGCAAACAGCCCCCTGACGTGATGCAGGCCCGCAGGGCCGAAGCCGAGATGATCTTCCGGCGCGTGGGCATCACCTTTGCCGTGTACGGTGCCAAGGACGAAGGCGGCGCTGGCAACGAGCGGTTGATTCCGTTCGACCTGATCCCCCGCATCATCCCCGCCCACGAGTGGAGCAGCATGCAGCAGGGGCTGGTGCAGCGGGTCACCGCGCTCAACCGCTTTATCCATGACGTGTACCACGGCCAGGACATCATCCGCGCCGGCATCGTGCCTGCCGACCTCATCCTGAACAACGCGCAGTACCGCCCCGAGATGGCTGGCGTGCATGTGCCCCAAGACATCTACGCGCACATCGCCGGTATCGATATCGTGCGTGCCCCCGATGCCCAGGGCAACGGCGAGTACTACGTGCTGGAAGACAACCTGCGCGTGCCCAGCGGCGTGAGCTACATGCTTGAAAACCGCAAGATGATGATGCGGCTCTTCCCCGAGCTGTTCAGCCTGCACAAGGTGGCGCCCGTGGCGCATTACCCCGACATGCTGCTCGAAACCCTGCGCGCCAGCGCCCCGGCCACGGCCGACGAGCCCACGGTGGTAGTGCTCACGCCCGGCATGCACAACAGCGCGTACTTCGAGCATGCCTTCCTGGCCCAGCAGATGGGTGTGGAGCTGGTCGAAGGGCAGGACCTGGTCGTCAAGGACAAGTTCGTCTACATGCGCACCACGCGCGGCCTGCAGCGGGTGGATGTGATCTACCGCCGCGTGGACGACGACTTCCTCGACCCGCAGGTGTTCCGTCCCAATTCCACATTGGGCTGCTACGGCCTCATGGAGGCCTACCGCGCGGGCAACGTGGGCATCTGCAACGCCGTGGGCACGGGCGTGGCCGACGACAAATCGGTGTACCCCTATGTGCCCGAGATGATCCGCTTCTACCTGGGTGAAGAGCCCATCCTGAAAAACGTGCCCACCTGGATGTGCCGCAAGCCGGACGACCTGCAGCATGTGCTGGCCCACCTCAAGGACCTGGTGGTCAAGGAAGTGCACGGCGCGGGCGGCTACGGCATGCTGATCGGCCCGGCCGCCACGCAGGCCGAGATCGAAGACTTCCGCCGCGCGTTGATCGCCAACCCCTCGGGCTACATCGCGCAACCCACGCTCAGCCTTTCCAGCTGCCCCACGTATGTGGAGAGCGGCATTGCCCCGCGCCACATCGACCTGCGCCCCTTCGTGCTCAGTGGGCGAGAGGTGCAGATGGTGGCAGGTGGGCTCACGCGTGTGGCGCTGCAGGAAGGTTCGTTGGTGGTCAATTCCTCGCAGGGCGGGGGTACCAAGGACACCTGGGTGCTGGGCGAGGGGGCGACCGCTGCGTCATCCAAGGCAGGGCAGTCCCAATCCCAGGGTCAGTCGCAAAGTCAATCGCAAGGGAGCTTCTGAACATGCTGAGCCGTACCGCCGACCATTTGTTCTGGATGTCCCGCTACACCGAGCGGGCGGAGAACACCGCGCGCATGCTCAATGTGAGCTATGAAATGTCCCTGCTGCCCCAGTCCGCTGACGCGGCGCAGGCCGGCTGGGAGGGGCTGCTGTCCATCAGCGAGCTCATCCCTGCCTACACCGCCAAGCATGGCGAGGTCACGCCCGCCAACGTGCTCGAGTTCATGGTGCGCGATGGCAACAACCCATCGTCCATCCTGTCGTGCCTGCGCGCAGCGCGCGAGAACGCACGCGCTGTGCGCGGTGCGCTGACCACCGAGGTGTGGGAGACCCAGAACCAGACCTGGCTGGAGCTGCACCGGCAGCTCCAAGGTGGCGCGTTTGAGCGCGATCCGGGCCAGTTCTTTGAGTGGGTGAAATACCGCTCGCACCTGTCGCGTGGCGTGGTGCTGGGCACCATGCTGCAGGACGAGGCGTTTCACTTCTTGCGCATGGGCACCTTCCTGGAGCGTGCGGACAACACTGCGCGCCTGCTGGATGTGAAGTTCCATGCGGTCAAGAACGACTTTTTTGGCCGGCCCAGCGAGCGCAACCAGGAGAGCGACTTCTACCACTGGAGCGCGATCTTGCGCAGCGTGTCGGCGTTCGAGGTGTACCGCAAGGTGTACCGCGACGTCATCACGCCCGGCCGTGTGGCCGACCTGCTGATCCTGCGCCGCGACATGCCGCGCTCGCTGCACGCTTGCCTGCGCGAGGTGGTGGACAACCTGGCTGTGCTGGCCAACGGCCAGTCCGCCGAAACGAGCCGCAGGGCAGGGCGCTTGCTGGCCGACCTGCAGTACGGTCGCATCGACGAGATCCTGGCCACCGGCCTGCATGCGTTCCTCACGCAGTTTCTGGACCGGGTCAACGACCTCGGGGGGGGGATCAGCCGCGATTTCCTGGTGACGTCCGGCGATTGAAAACCAGCAGGACTGCGCCATGCAAAGCCAGCCCCGCTCCGTAGGGGAGGAGTGGGGCCCAGGGTGATCCCAGCAAGGCCTTTGCCTGCGTGCCGCGCAGCCAGTCGGGCATTGCCACGCCCCAAGGGGCGTGCAGGCTCGCCACCAGAACCCCATAGGCCGTGAGTCCCAGACCCACAAACGCACCCAGAGCGATGCCGTAGGCCACCGGGAGCTTGCGACGACCCGCCATGGCCATGAAGGCGGCACTGAAGAAAATCCCCAGGAACACGGTGGCCAGCCAGGCCACCGGCCACCAACCCGCATCACCCGTTCCAGACCGGGCCACCAGCAGCGCATTGAAGCCACCCACGGTGCACAGCGTCAGCAGGGGTACCAAAAAATTGCGATACCGAGCGCTCAGCTGCGCTGAATACGCCGTCTGGGCTGGTGGTGTCTGGTGTGGGGTGGCGTGCATCGCAGGTCATTCCTGCGCGTTGCGCCGCTGGTCCCGCAGCATGAAGAGGTAGAGGCTTTCGACCTTCTCGCGCGCCCAGGGGGTCTTGCGCAGGAATTTGAGGCTGGAGCCCACGCTGGGGTCGATCTGGAAGCAGCGGATGGGAATCTGCCGCCCCAGTTCATCCCAGCCAAAGTAATCGGCCAGGCCCACAACCATGGCTTCGAGTGTCACGCCGTGCAGGGGATTGCGCGGCTGGGCGGGCTTGTTGGCCGGCGGGGCGGGCGGCGGGGTCTCTGGAGTGCTCATGGCGCCAAGCATACAGACTGGGAACGTGTCCACACTCTGGATGTGGCCCCCGTCGTGTGCCACAGGCGAGAAACCCACTGGCGCCACTGTAAGGCTGAAGCTGCCAAACCACGGTTCCTGTCAACCTCAGAGGGGCGACGCACAGCGGCCCAAAGTGCGGGTCAGGCTTTGCGTTGCAGATGGTCTTCCCGCTGAAAAAGCTCGGCCGCCCAGTCCACAAAGGCGCGCACCTTGGCGCTCAGGTGGCGGTTCGGGGGGTACACCACGTACACGGGCAGCAGGGGCTGGGTCCAGTCGGGCAGCAGTTGCACCAGGGCTCCGCTGTCAAGGTAGCGCTGGGCCTGCCAGCTGGTGATCTGGCCAATGCCCAGGCCCGCCACGATGGAGGTGACGTAGGCATTGGCCTCGTTCACGCTCAGCTGGTAAGGGCCGGTGATGTCGATGGACTCATCCCCCCGGCGAAACTCCAGCGGGTAGTGCCGCCCGCTTTGGGGCGAGAAGTAGATGACGCTGGCGTGTTTCTCCTCGATCTCCAGCGGGTGCGTGGGGGTGCCCTTGCGCTCCAGGTAGGCGGGCGCGGCGGCGGTGATGAACTCCAGGTTGCCAATGCGGCGCGCCACCAGCGACTGGTCGCTCAGCTCGCCCCCCCGGATCACGCAGTCCACGTTGTCGCCGATCAGGTCCACCGTGCGGTCGCTCACGCCCAGGTCCACCTGGATGTCCGGGTAACGGGCATGGAACTCTGCCAGGTGCGGAATGATGAGCAACTGTGCCACCGATGTGCCCACGTCGATGCGCAGCCGCCCGCGCGGGTTGGCGCGCGCGTTGGTCATGCTGGCCTCGATGTCGTCCAGGTCGGTCAGCAGCCGCACCGTGCGGTCGTAGTAGGCTGCGCCGTCGGGCGTCACCGTCACGCGGCGCGTGGTGCGGTTGAGCAGCTTCACGCGCAGCCGCTCCTCCAGCGCCTGCACATGCTTGGTCACCGTGGCTTTGGGCAGGTTCAGCGAATCTGCTGCCCGGGTAAACGTACCGGCCTCCACCACCCGCACGAATATGCGCATGGCCTGAATCTGGTCCATGGCTTCTCCTTGAGTCATCAGCACCCAGATTGGGTGCTGAGGAATTCTCACACGGGCACCTCGGTTTGATTGTTGAGCTTTTGGAAACAGTGCGGTGGTGTTTGACCTGTTTATCAGAAAAGCCCAAGCCACTACATTTCATCCATCGTCAACCGATCCTCCACCTCATCACCTAACTACTGGGTACCTGCCATGCAGCCCGACCACCCGTCCTCGTCCTCTTTGCCCACGCAGCCCGCTGCGGCGCCTGCCAAGGCGTCTGGTGCGGCTTCGTCCGTCTGCACCGATTCCACCATTGAGGTGGCTCAGGGGCAGGACGTGGCCGTGCGCATGTACGGCCGCAAGAAGACCGGCCACACGTCGCCGGTGGTCGTGCACTTCCATGGCGGGGCCTTCATGTCGGGCGACCTGGACAACGGCTGCACGGTGGCCTCGCTGCTGGAGAGCGCCGGGGCGGTGGTGGTGTCGGTCGCGTATCCGCTCACGCCGTTTCCGCAGCCGGTGGACACGGGCTACGGGGTGCTCAAGTGGGTGCACAAGCACCGTACCAAGCTCGGCGGGCAGGGCGCTGCCGTGTACCTGGCGGGCGAAGAAGCCGGTGGCAACCTGGCGGCGGCCGTGGCGCTGATGGCGCGCGACCAGTCGCACCCTCCGCTGGCCGGGCAGATTCTGCTGTCGCCCATGCTGGACCCCTGTGTGGGCACCGCGTCGCTGCGCGAGGCCACGGGGGATTCCACGGGCTGCAAGTGGACCGAGGGCTGGCGCAACTTTCTGCGCTGCCCGCGCGATGCCGAGCACCCCTATGCCGTGCCGGCCGGCGCACAGCGCCTGGCGGGGCTGCCGCCCACGCTGATCCTGGTGGGTGACACCGATCCCATGCACGACGAGGCGCTGGCCTACGCGGCCCGGCTGGAGGCTGCCGGCCTGTCGGTCACCCGCCACGTGTTTTCCAAGAACCCGCAGTGGCCCGATGCCCTGCTGCAGACCGGCCCACACGAATGCCCTTGTGCGGTGGGTGCGCAGGAGCAGTTCCGGCAGTTCTTCGCGGCCACGCGAAGTCCGGTGCCGTCCTGACGGCCCCTGACACCCTTTCATACCCCTGAAAGCTGCTGACCTTCACCTTGGGTGGAGGCAGAGAAATGCGGGCTCGGCGCGAGCCCCCTTCCTTTTTTTACCTTGATTTCCGGCCTGGCGTGCCGGAGGGGAAACGCTTGCCCGGCGTTGTCCGGTCTGCACGTCCTGGAGCCCGCGCTAACCATTCAAACGATACGGAGGAAAGAACACACCATGCATGCACCCCTGATCTCGCTGGCCTGCGGCCGCTGTCACAGCGCACCCGGCCGTACCGTCTTTTGACGATGACCCGCAGGCCGCCCCGGTGTTTGTCGCCGGGGTATTGACCTTTCCACCGTGTCATTGCCGAGACTGCGTTCCGCCCCCTTTGCATTGACCCCTGCCAAGCGCAGCCCACAGGCGCCAGCGCACGGCAGACCCATTTCACAGCGTGCTTCACAAGGGCACACCTACTGATCGAAAGTGACCATGAACTTCCCATCCTTCTCCAAGTTCTCCCAGCGCCGCCCCCTGGGTCTGGCCACCCTTGCCACGGCCGTGACGGCCACCGTGGCGGCTGCCGTTCTGGTGTTCCAGGCACCCGTGGCGCAGGCAGATAGCGCCCCCGCTGCACCGCCCGCCATGCCGGTGTCGGTGGCTGCCGTGCTGCAAAAAGACATCGCCCTGTGGGACGAATTTTCCGGCCGGTTGGAAGCCGTGCAGCGCGTGGATGTGCGCCCCCGCGTCTCGGGCGCGGTGCAGGCCGTGCACTTCCGCGAAGGCTCGCTGGTCAAGCAGGGCGACCTGCTGGTCACGGTGGACCCCGCCCCCTACGCCGCCGAAGTGGACCGCGCCGAAGCCCAGGTGGTGGCCGCGCAGGCCCGCGTGTCGTACACCCGCAGCGAGCTGGAGCGCGCCACGCGCCTGCTCGACGAAAAAGCCATTGCCCAGCGCGAGCATGACGAACGCCTGAACGCCCAGCGCGAGGCCGATGCCAACCTGCGTGCGGCCCAGGCTGCGCTGCAGACCGCGAAGCTGAACCTTTCGTACACCCAGGTGCGTGCCCCCGTGGCGGGCCGTGTGGGTCGCATTGAAGTCACGGTGGGCAACCTCGTGGCGGCCGGTGCGGGCGCCCCGGTGCTGACCACGCTGGTGTCCGTGAGCCCGATCTATGCGAGCTTTGACACCGACGAGCAGATCGTGGTGAAGGCGCTGGCAGACCTGCAAAGCGGCTCCAAGGGCCACAGCGCGCGCCAGCTGATCGAGCGCATCCCTGTGCAGATGGGCACGGGCACCACGGGCGGCACGCCGTACACCGGGCGCCTGCAGCTCATCGACAACCAGGTCGATGCCAAGAGCGGCACCGTGCGCGTGCGCGCCGTGTTCGACAACGAAGACGGCTCGCTTATCCCCGGCCAGTTCGCCCGCATCCGCATGGGCCAGGCCCGCAACACGCAGGCGCTGCTGATCAACGAGCGTGCCGTGGGCACCGACCAGAACAAGAAGTTCGTGATGGTGGTGGGCGAGGGCAACAAGGCCGAGTACCGCGAGGTCACCCTGGGCGCGCCGATTGACGGTCTGCGCGTGGTCACCTCGGGCCTGAAGGCGGGCGAGAACATCGTCGTCAATGGCTTGCAACGCGTGCGCCCCGGTGCCGTGGTCGCGCCCCAGTCTGTGCCCATGACCGCCAAGGCCGAGATTGCGGGTGATCGCAAGGAAGCCAAGAACAACAGCAAGTCGCCCGCCGCCTGAGCGTGCGAACCAGCGACGCAAGGAATTTGCATCCATGAACCTGTCCCGCTTTTTCATCGACCGCCCCATCTTCGCCGGGGTGCTGTCGGTGCTCATCTTCCTCGGGGGGCTCATCGCATTGCGCGGTCTGCCCATCTCCGAATACCCTGAAGTCGCGCCGCCCTCCGTGGTGGTGCGCGCCCAGTACCCCGGCGCCAACCCCAAGGTGATCGCCGAGACCGTGGCCACGCCGCTGGAGGAATCCATCAACGGCGTGGAAGGCATGCTCTACATGGGCAGCCAGGCCACCACGGACGGCGTGATGACGCTGACGGTGACCTTTGCCCTGGGCACCGACCCCGACAAGGCCCAGCAGCTGGTGCAGAACCGCGTCTCGCAGGCCGAGCCGCGCCTGCCCGAGGAAGTGCGCCGCCTGGGCGTCACCACCGTCAAGAGCGCGCCGGACCTGACCATGGTGGTCCACCTGGTCTCGCCCAACAACCGCTACGACATCGACTACCTGCGCAACTACGCGGTGCTCAACGTGAAGGACCGCCTCGCCCGCATCGGCGGCGTGGGCCAGGTGCAGGTCTTCGGCGGTGGCGACTACTCCATGCGTGCATGGCTCGACCCGCAGAAGGTCGCGCAGCGCGGCCTGTCGGCCAGCGACGTGGTGGCCGCCATCCGTGGCCAGAACGTGCAGGCGGCCGCCGGCGTGGTGGGGGCATCGCCCGGCCTGCCCGGCGTGGACCTGCAACTGTCCATCAACGCGCAGGGCCGCCTGCAGACCGAAGAGGAGTTCGGCGACATCATCGTGAAGACCGGTGCCGATGGCGCCGTGACGCGCCTGCGCGACGTCGCCCGCCTGGAACTGGGCGCGGCCGACTACTCGCTGCGCTCGCTGCTCAACAACGATCCGGCCGTGGGCATGGGCGTGTTCCAGGCCCCGGGCTCCAACGCGCTCGACATCTCAGCCAACGTGCGCAAGACCATGGACGAGATCCAGAAGAACATGCCCGAAGGCGTGGAGTACCGCATTGCGTACGACCCCACCCAGTTCGTGCGTGCGTCCATCCAGTCCGTGATCCACACGCTGCTCGAAGCCATCGCCCTCGTGGTGCTGGTGGTGATCCTGTTCCTGCAGACCTGGCGCGCCTCCATCATCCCGCTACTGGCGGTGCCGGTGTCGGTGGTGGGCACGTTCGCGGTGCTGCACCTGCTGGGCTTCTCGATCAACGCGCTCTCGCTGTTCGGCCTGGTGCTGGCCATCGGCATCGTGGTGGACGACGCTATCGTGGTGGTGGAAAACGTGGAGCGCAACATCGAGGCGGGCCTGACCCCGCGCGAGGCCACCTACCGCGCCATGCGTGAAGTGTCCGGCCCCATCATCGCCATCGCGCTGGTGCTGGTGGCGGTGTTCGTGCCGCTGGCCTTCATCAGTGGACTCACGGGCCAGTTCTACCGCCAGTTCGCGGTGACGATCGCGATCTCCACCGTGATCTCAGCCATCAACTCGCTGACGCTGTCGCCGGCGCTGAGCGCGCTGCTGCTCAAGGGCCACGACGAGCCCAAGGACGCGCTCACGCGCGGCATGGACAAGGTGTTTGGCGGCCTGTTCCGTGGCTTCAACCGCCTGTTCCATCGCGGCTCTGAAGCGTATAGCGGTGGCGTCAAGCGCGTCATCGGCCGCAAGGCGCTGATGTTCGTGATCTACCTCGCACTGGTGGGCGCCACCGTGGGCCTGTTCAAGATCGTGCCCGGCGGCTTCGTGCCCGCGCAGGACAAGCAGTACCTGATCGGCTTTGCCCAGCTGCCCGACGGCGCTACGCTGGACCGCACCGATAACGTGATCCGTCGCATGGGCGAGATCATGAAGGAGAACCCGAACGTCGAAGACGCGATCGCCTTCCCCGGCCTGTCTATCAACGGCTTCACCAACAGCTCCAACTCCGGCATCGTGTTCGCCACGCTCAAGCCCTTTGCCGAGCGCACCCGCGCCGACCAGAGCGGCGGCGCCGTGGCAGGCCAGCTGAACCAGGCCTTCGGCAGCATCCAGGATGCGTTCATCGCCATGTTCCCGCCACCCCCAGTGGCGGGCCTGGGCACCACGGGCGGCTTCAAGCTGCAGATCGAAGACCGCGCCTCGCTGGGCTACGAAGCCATGGACAACGCCGTGAAAGCCTTCATGGGCAAGGCCTACCAGACGCCCGAACTGGCGGGCTTGTTCACGAGCTGGCAGGTCAACGTGCCGCAGCTGTACGCCAACATCGACCGCACCAAGGCGCGCCAGCTGGGTGTGCCTGTGACCGATATCTTCGACACGCTGCAGATCTACCTGGGCAGCCTGTACGCCAACGACTTCAACCAGTTTGGCCGCACCTACAGCGTGCGCGTGCAGGCCGATGCAGCCTACCGGGCGCGGGCGGAAGATGTGGGCCTGCTCAAGGTGCGCTCTGCCACCGGCGAGATGGTGCCCCTGTCGGCCCTGATGAAGATGGAGCCGAGCTTCGGCCCCGAGCGCGCCATGCGCTACAACGGGTATCTCGCGGCCGACGTGAACGGCGGCCCCGCGCCCGGCTATTCATCGGGCCAGGCCCAGGCGGCCATCGAACGCATCGCCAAGGAGACGCTGCCCCAGGGCATCACCTTCGAGTGGACCGAGCTGACCTACCAGGAGATCCTGGCCGGCAACTCTGCCGTGCTGGTGTTCCCGCTGGCCATCCTGCTGGTGTTCCTGGTTCTGGCCGCGCAGTACGAAAGCCTGACGCTGCCCATCGCCATCATCCTGATCGTGCCCATGGGCATCCTGGCCGCGATGACCGGGGTGTGGCTCACCAAGGGTGACAACAACGTGTTCACGCAGATCGGGCTCATCGTGCTGGTGGGGCTGTCGGCCAAGAACGCCATCCTGATCGTGGAGTTTGCGCGCGAGCTGGAGTTTGCCGGGCGCACCCCTGTGCAGGCCGCCATCGAGGCCAGCCGCCTGCGTCTGCGCCCCATCCTGATGACCTCGCTGGCGTTTGTGATGGGCGTTTTGCCCCTGGTGCTGTCCACCGGCGCGGGCGCCGAAATGCGCAGCGCCATGGGTGTGGCGGTGTTCGCCGGGATGATTGGGGTGACGGCCTTTGGCCTGTTCCTCACGCCCGTGTTCTATGTGCTGCTGCGCAAGCTGGCTGGCAACCGCCCTCTGGTGGAGCATGGCGCGCATGTGGCGCCCATCTCGCACAACCAGGGCACCGGTGGCACCGCCCACCCTGTGCTGGCCGCGCCGCGCAAGGAGCACGAGTGATGCTTCTGACCACGGTGACAACAAACATCTTTGTAGCCCCCGCCAAGCACTCCGCGCTGCCGAATGCAGCGGGTGCAGCGGCTGGGGCAGGAGAACAACTATGACCGATTTGCTTTTGACAAAGAACTCCACCGACGGAGCCCTCGCAGTGCGCAAGCGCAGCCTGCTGGCGCCCCTGGCCGCCGCCCTGGTGCTGGCCGGTTGCATGACCCAGCCCGTGGCCCCCGCGCCGCATGCGGGGGTGCCCGTGCCCGCCAGCTTCACGGCAGGGGGCGACGCGCTGCCCACGGCCCCCTGGACGGTGGCCGCTCCCGCCGAGGCGCAGCCGCGCGGCGAGTGGTGGCTGGGCTTTCAAGACCCGGTGCTGGCCGACCTGGTGCAGCGTGCGGGCCAAGCCAACACCAGCATCCAGCAGGCCGCAGCACGATTGGCCGAGGCGCGCACGCTGCTGCGCTCTGCCGACGCCGCACGCTCGGTGCAAGTGGGCGCATCGGCGGGAGTGACGCGCCAGGCAGGCGCTGCCACCACCGGTAGCGCAGCGCCCGCCACGCTGGGCACGGGGGGGCTCAACGCCTCGTACGAACTGGACCTGTTTGGCCGCCTGTCGCAGACCAGTGACGCCGCACGGCTGGACGCCGACGCGCGCGAAGCCCTGCTGCAAAGCACGCGCCTGATGGTGCAGGCCGATGTGGCGCAAACATACCTGCAGCTGCGCGCCGTGCAGGCCGAGCAGGTGCTGGTGCAAGAGAACCTGGCCGCTTACCAGGACACCCTGCGCCTGACGCAGCGCCGCCTGCAAGCGGGCGACGTGGCTGAGCTGGACGTAGCCCGTGTTCAGACCGAGGTAGCCGCTACCGAGTCCGACGCGCTGGCCTTGCAGCGCCAGCAGGCCCTGCTCACCAATGCGCTCGCTTTGCTGGCGGGCGAGGTGGCCAGCGGCTTTGTGCTGCCGCCCGCGACGGGCGATGCTGCGTTGCCGGTGATTCCCCCCGGTGTGCCCGGAACGGTGCTGGCGCGCCGACCCGATGTGTCTGCCGCACAAACTTCCGTGCTGGCCGCGCAAGCGCGCGTGGGCGTGGCGCAGAAGGCGTGGTTCCCGGCCGTCACGCTCACCGGCAATGCGGGGCATGCGTCGCCCGAGCTGGGCGATCTGTTCAAGTGGTCCGCGCGTGCCTGGGGCGTGAGTGCGCTGCTGTCGCTGCCGATCTTTGACGGCGGCCAGCGCGATGCGCAGATCGAGGGCGCGAAGGCGCGCCTGGAGGCTGCGCTGGCAGACCACCGGGGGCAGGTGCTCAACGCGTTTCGTGACGTGGAGGATCAGCTGACCTCGCTGCGTCTGTTGTCCGGCCAGGCCGAGGCGCAGGGGCGGGCGGTGACGGCCGCGCGGCGGGCGACGCAGTTGTCGGATGTGCGGTATCGCAATGGGCTGGTGAGCCAGCTGGAGTTGTTGGACGCGCGGCGCAGCGAGTTGCGCAATCGGCGGCAGGCGTTGCAGGTGCGGACGGCGCAGTATGTGGCGACGGTGGGGTTGATTCGGGCGCTTGGGGGAGGGTGGGGGGATCAGCCTGCGGTGAAGATGGCTGCTGTGTCGCAGTAGTTTTTTCGCGAATTTGGCTGCTTGCGCTAGCGGGATATGCGCTGGTAGCTATTGATTTTGTAGTGTTTGGTTGCGTGCTCTGGTTGGGGGGCGTGCCTTTGTTAAGGGCGGAGGCCGGGAGTCGCCCCGGCGGGCGAGGTACTTTTCTTTGCTTCGCCAAAGAAAAGTACCCAAAAGAAAGGCGACCCCCAGTCTGCGACCCCTTCGCGGTGCGAAGGGGCAAACCTGCGTCGGGGCGGTTGCAGGGTGCGCCGCAGAACTCACTGCGCGCCTGCGGCGCTCCGTTCAAACAACTGCGGCGAGTCAGTTCACGAGGCATGGGCGCTCCGACGCCCATGCTCACCCCGCAACCGCCCCGCCGCAGGCGCAGCCAGCAGGGGTGGGACAGCCGAACAGCCGAACAGCCAACATCCATTCGGGCCATCGCTGCGCTCGGCTTCGTCTTGCGGGCGCAAGCGCCGCGCGCTTGGCAAACTGGGCCGAGCGAAGCAAAGGCCCGTGTGGCTGTTCTGCTTCCTTTGCCCCTCTGGATGCGCCGAGGAGCGCAGGGTTTGGCGGATCAGGGCTCGCGATTGTCTGAGCGCAGCGAGCTCGAGCGAGACCCCGCCAAACCCGAGCACCGCAGGTTGCCCCGTAGCGAAGCGCAGGGGACGCAGACAGTGGGGTCGCCCTTTCTTTGGTTCCTTTCTTTCGGCGACGCGAAAGAAAGGGACTCGCACGCCGGGCGACTCCCGGCCTCCGCCCTCAATCCAGGCATGCGGCCAACTCAGCACCCACAAGAAAGCACTACAAAATCAATAGCTACCAGCGCATATCCCACTAGCGCCTGCGGCCCAAAAGGCTCAAAAAGCAGCAAATCACCCCTTCAACCACCCCCTCAACCTCCCCACCCCTTCCTCCAATCTCCCCACATCCCGGCTCGCAAAACACCACCGCAACCACCCCGACGCCTCGCCCCCAAACGCACTGCCCGGCGCCAACCCCAACCCCGCCTCCCGCACCAGCCGCTTGGCCAGCGTCAGGCAATCGTCATGCCCGTCGATGCGGAAAAACGCATACATCCCCCCACGCGGCGTGGCTACGGACACCCCCGGCACATCGGCCAGCAGCGGCACCAGCGTGTCCCGGCAGGTCTTCAGATGCGCCACCAGCGCAGGCGTCACCTCATCCGTGCGCTGTAGCGCCACCGTCGCCCCGCGCTGCACAAACACCGGCGCACACGAGGTGTTGAACTCGATCAGCTTGCCGACGGCATGCGTCAGCGACGGCGGCAGCACCAGCCACCCAAGGCGCCAGCCGGTCATCAAAAAACTCTTGGAAAAGCTGTGCGTCACGATCAGCCGGTCCTCGGGCTCAGCCACGTCCAGAAAGCTGGGTGCCGCGCCGTTGGCCGTGTCACCCGCGTAGTACAGCCGCTCATACACCTCGTCCGCCAAAATCCAGGTACCCGTGCGGCGGCAGTGCGCCAGGATGGTGGCTTGTTCCTCGCGCGTCAGCGTCCAGCCTGTGGGGTTGTTAGGCGCGTTCACCACCAGCAGGCGCGTGCCGGGCGTGATGGCGGCCAGTAGCGCGTCCATGTCCAGGCGCCAAGCGCCCTGTGCGTTGGCCACCAGCGGCACGGTGCGCACCTGCGCGCCCAGAATGCGCGGCTGCGCCACCAGGTTGGGCCACACGGGCGTGACTAGCACCACTTCGTCGCCTGCGTCCACCAGTGCCTGCACGGCCACCATCAGCCCGTTCACGCCGCCCGATGTGACGGCGATGCGGTCAAACCATGCATCGGTGTGTTGCTGGGGGTGCAGGCCGTGCATGTAGCCCGCAATCGCGTGGCGCAGCTCGGGCAGGCCCAGGTTGTGGGCGTAAAAAGTCTCGCCCTTTTGCAGCGAAGCAATAGCCGCCTCGCGGATGAAATCGGGCGTCACCTCGTCGCTCTCGCCAAACCAGAACTTCAGCACATCGCTGCGCCCCAGGCCTTCGTTGGCCACTTCGCGGATGCGCGACTCTTCGAGGCTTTGGACTACTTCTCGCATGCAATCTCCTTGAAATACACAGCCATCATCGCAGGCGTATAGTCGTTTTTTTGATTTTTTCACCACATTGGCTGACCAACCAACGCTCATGACCTATCCCAACACCCAGCTCTTCATCGCAGGCCAGTGGCAAGACGCCGCCGAAGGCAAGACCCTTGCCGTGTTCAACCCCTCCACGGGCAAAGAAATTGGCCGTGTGGCCCACGCCACCAAAGTGGACCTGGACCGTGCGCTGGACGCCGCACAAAAGGGCTTTGAAGCCTGGCGCGACATGCCCGCCGCCGAGCGCGCCAAGACCATGCGCCGCGCTGCCGCCCTGATGCGCGAGCGCGCCGAATCCATAGCCGCCATCATGGTGCAAGAGCAGGGCAAGCCCCTGGCAGAGGCCAAGGTCGAGACCATGGCATCGGCCGACATCATCGAATGGTTTGCCGACGAGTCGCTGCGTGTGTACGGCCGCATCGTGCCGTCTCGCAACCTCAAGGCCACGCAGATGGTGCTGAAGGACCCCGTGGGCCCCGTGGCGGCCTTCACGCCGTGGAACTTTCCCATCAACCAGGTGGTGCGCAAGCTCGCCGCCGCGCTCGGGGCGGGCTGCTCCATCCTGGTCAAGGCACCTGAAGAAACCCCGGCCAGCCCCGCCGAGCTGATCCGCGCGTTTGCCGATGCGGGCGTGCCTGCAGGCACCGTGGGCCTGGTCTATGGCGACCCGGCGGAAATCTCCAACTACCTGATTCCGCACCCCATCATCCGCAAGGTCACGTTCACGGGCTCTACACCCGTGGGCAAGCAGCTGGCCGCGCTGGCGGGCAAGCACATGAAGCGCGTGACGATGGAACTGGGCGGCCACGCACCGGTCATCGTCGCGGAAGATGCCGACCTGGAACTGGCCATCAAGATCGGCAGCGGCGCCAAGTTCCGCAATGCGGGCCAGGTCTGCATCTCGCCCACGCGCTACCTGGTGCATGAAAGCATCCGTGCCGACTTTGCGGCCGCGTTTGCCAAGTACGCTCAGGGCCTGAAGGTGGGTGACGGCCTCACGGCTGGCACGCAGATGGGGCCGCTGGCCAACCCGCGCCGCATCACCGCCATGGCCGACTTGCTGGCCGACGCGGTGCAGCAGGGCGCCAAGGTGCTTACAGGTGGCGAGCGCATCGGCAACGAAGGCAACTTCTTCCAGCCCACCGTTCTGAACGACGTGCCCCTGTCGGCCCGCATCGTGAACGAAGAGCCCTTTGGCCCCGTGGCGGCGATTCGCGGGTTTGAGAAGATTGAAGACGCCATTGCCGAAGCCAACCGCCTGCCGTTTGGTCTGGCGGGCTATGCGTTCACCTCGTCGCTGAAAAACGCGCACCTTCTGGCCCAGCGCCTGGAAGTGGGCATGCTCTGGATCAACCAGGCCGCAGCCCCTGCGGCCGAGCTGCCCTTTGGCGGCCTGAAGGATTCGGGCTACGGCTCCGAGGGTGGCCCCGAGGCCATCGAGGCGCATATGAACACGCGCCTGGTGTCGATCATGAACGTGTGAGTGTGACCATCGCGCTTTCTGGACAGGTTCTGAGCGCGTTAGTCACAGGCCCCCGGTGCCATGGGCACCGGGGGCCTTTTTGCTTTTTGAAGACTGCACGAGGCGGCACAATGGCGTGGCGTTGAAGATCTGCGGCCACCACAGGTGGCAGTTACCCAGCGTCACCCCCCCCCAATTCAGGAGTGCCCCGCTCATGCTGCCCCGGCAATGCCTTGCCCTCATCGTTGCGCTGGCCTGCGTGCCACTCGCCTGGGCGGGCGAGGAGAAGGAGAGCTCCAGCCAGCGTCCCGGGCTGTTCTTTGCCTGGCTGTCGCCCGACGATGGCCCGGTGTGGGCGCACTTTGAGAACCCCGCAAACTTGCAGCAACTGGTGCGGCACTGCCATACCAGTGCCCCAGTGTTTGCGCTGCAGGCAGGCACCCGCTACCAGTGCAAGGCGGAGCTGCCGCAGAAGTCTGCCGGCCAGGAAGAACCCTACGCTGCAGGCATGACCGTGCAAGGGCCCGTGCCGCAATCAGACACCCGGCAGTACCGGCTCTTCGCCCTCACGCCGCCGCGCACGCCCCAGTGGCTGGTTGCAAAACCAGACGCCGAGCAGCTGGGCGCGCTGCAGTCGTTCGTGCAGTCGGACGACCGCCGGTTTGGCGCGCTGCGCCGCCAGCTCCAATGGGGTGCGGCACGCACGGTTCAGCAGACCGAGGGCGCACGCACCACCGTGGTGGTGCCTGGCAGGGTGGTGCGCGACCCTGACGCTTTTTACGGAGCCCAGCGGCACCATGTTTTTGTGCGTGGCAGTAGCGGCTATGCCTACATGGGCGAGGTGCCCGGCAAGCCCGACAGCTACGTGGACATCGACGGCAACGATCTGCCGGGCCTTGTGGTGTCGGAGGGGTGTGACGGCTGGTGCGTTTCGCTCTGGGGCCTGACGGGCGGGCTGCGGCAGGTGGCGACGTTCGGCGGGCACTGACGTACCGCTGGGCACTGCGGGCCTGCCCCTCAGCGCTGTTTCACCGGGTCGTACACGCAGCGAAAGCCGATGTACACCGCATAGAAGTCTGCAGGCTTCCAGGCCTCGACATCCGCGTGCATTTGCGACGCGGGATACCACCAGGACCCGCCCATCGTGCGCCGCTCTTCGCCACGCGCATCGGCCGCCCATTCCCACACATTGGCGCCCATGTCGTGCAGGCCGTTCACCCCGGCCGCTGTGGCATTGACGGGCGCGGCGCGGGCCCAGTGGTCGGGGTCGCTGGTGTTGGCGCCCTGCGGGCTCTGGCCCGTTGTCCAGGGGTAGGTGGTGCCACGCGCCCAGGGGGCGGGCGGTTGGCTGCGCAGCTCGGTAAAGCCGGCGGTGCGCCACTCGTCGGCGGTGGGCAGGCGGCCGCCTGCCCATTGGCAGTAGGCCTGGGCCTCGGCGTGGGTGAGGTGCACGGCGGGCAACTGGTCGGTGTCGGGCGGTGAGCCGTCGGGGCGCTGCCAGGTCCAGCCGGCGCGGCGCTGCCAGCCGCCCATGTATTCAAAACCGCCGCCTTCGCGCTCGGCACGGGTGGCGGTGCCGGTGGCTCGCGCGTAGCGCGCAAACTGGGCGATGGTGACTTCGGTCTTGTCGATGCGCAGGCCGCGCAGGTCGTCCAGCACCACGGGTGCTGGGGTCTGGGCAGATGCGGCCAGGGACCAGATCGCCAGGGTGGCGATGGCTGCGTGGCGCGGTGTTGGCATGGTCCTGTGTTTCCCGTTTCAAGGCCAGGCAGCCATTGCCCGGCCAGTGTGGCGCAGAGTATCTGCCGCTACAAAAGCCTGTGGGCGGGCTGGGTTTGCCGTGGCTGAACGACCCTGTGGGGGCGCCGGGTTGGGTGGTCGGCGCTGCGCCCGCCCAAGGGCTGTGTGCCTTTTCCAGCCGGTAGCAGGCATAAAAAACCCCGCACTCCCCAGAAAAGGAGTGCGGGGTAATTGGCTGTGTGTCTGCCCTCCCACCAGTCAGGGCAGCAGCGTGTGGGGCGCTATCAGAAGTTGTGGCGCACGCCCACGGCGAAGGAGCTGAAGTCGTTACCCGGAGCCGACACGCCGTAGGTGGCTGCCTGGCTGTTGTTGATGCGGGTGTAGTACGTGTAGATCTTGGTGCGCTTGCTCAGGTTGTAGTTGTAGCCCAGCGTGTATTGGGTAGCGGCGCTATCGGCCACGTTGGAGTACTTGCCGGCACGGCCCACGTTCACGTGGAACTCGGACACGCCCATGATGTAGGCGGCCGACAGGCGCAGGTTGGTGCGGTTGCCGCCGTTGGCGATGAATACGTTCTTGTCGCGTTGCACGTAGGCGCCCATCACGAAGGGGCCTGTGGAGTACGAAGCGCGCACGGCGAACTGGTTCTGGTCGCCCAGCTTGGAGTAACCAGCGCCCAGGCCCAGCTTGCCGATTTCGTAGTTGGCAGCCAGGTCCATGCTGTTCTTGCCGCCAGTGCCGCTGGGCTGCTCGTGCTGGGCCCAGCCGGCTTCGAACGTTGCGCCGCCCAGGCTGGGGGTGCGGTAAGCGATCTTGTTCACGTCACGGGCGGGGTAGGCGTACAGAGCGTCAGCCGACGAGCCGGTGTCGTGGTTGTGGTTGCTGATGAAGTCGGCCGTTGCGTAGTACGACTCGGACGTGAAGTTGCCCAGACGCACCATGCCGAAGCCGCCGGACAGGTTCACTTCGCTTTGGCGGGCAAAAATGCCGCGCGAGTCGGAAGCGCCGGAGCTGGAGTCAAAGCCGCTTTCCAGCTGGAAACCCGCCATCAGGCCGCCGCCCAGGTCTTCCTGGCCCTTGAAGCCGAAGCGCGAGGAGTTGTTGAACAGGCCGGTCTTGGAGACATCGCCATCTTTTTGGTGTTCGAAGCTGGTGTTGACCCGGCCGTACAGGGTGACGCTGCTCTGTGCAAAGGCTGCAGACGTTCCCACCAGGGCCAGCGCGGCGAGGGCGCAGCGGTTCAATGTTTTCATTCGCGAGTTCCTTAAATCAAATTTTGTTTGATGACAAATAATCACCGGCCAAAAACGCACAGGGGTGATGCCTTTGGGCCGCCGCTACAAGCAAGTTTGATGCCTGTGGTGATGTGATCGTTGCACTTTGCAACGGAGGGGGATGCTACTGGCCGCCGTGATTGGCCGCCAGCGGGGTAAACACCTTTTTGTCATCCAAATGTCGTTGCGGCGCAACATGGTTCTGGTAAGGCACGCCAGAACCGACCGAGGGCGTAGCCCAGCGCCCCAGCCAAGGTCGCGAATGCGGTGCAAGCCCCCTGCGGGCTTCCATCGGCGTGCCGCAGCGCCCAGGCTGCTGCCGGCGGGCAGGCGCTGCTAGGACTGCGAGCGCTGCAGGGCGGCTGGTTGGGTTTGTGGAGTGGGCGACGACCCCTTGAGGGATCGTCAACGGGCCCCTAGAACCGGTACGTCGAGGTCAGCGTGTAGGTGCGCGCCTGTCCGTAGAAGCAGTCCCCGCGTGCCAGGCATTGGGTGATGTGCACCTTGTCGGTCAGGTTCACCACGTTGAAGGCCACGCGCCAGTCGCCCGCGTCGTACGCCACCATGGCATCGGCCAGGGTGGCCGCCGGGGTGGTGATGGCGCTGGTGCCGCTCCACTGCGAGCCGGTGTAGCGCACGCCCGCGCCCACCACCCAGCCGCCACGGCCCTGGGCTGCAAAGCGGTGGCTCAGCCAGGCCGATGCGGTGTGCCGGGGCACGCTGGCCACGGGCTGGCCCTGGTCGCCTGCGTTGCTGCGGCTGATTTTTGCGTCGGTGAAGGCGTAGCCCACCGTGAAGTCCCACTGGCGCGCCAGGCTGGCCTGCACTTCGGCCTCGAAGCCGTTGACCTTTACCTCGCCGATCTGCAGGCTGTTGAGCGGGTTGCTGGGGTCGGTGGTCTTGCGGTTCTTCTCGCGCAGGGTGTACACGGCGGCAAACGCACTGATGCCCTGGCCCGGGGGCTGCCACTTCACACCCGCCTCCCATTGCTCGCCGCGCTGTGGTTTGTAGGCAGTGCCGTACGCATCGACCCCACCCAGGGGCTGGAAGGATTCGGAATAGCCCGCATACGGAGCCCAGCCGCCGTCCATCTGGTAGGTGACGCCCGCGCGTTTGGTCCAGGCCTTGTCGTCCACGGCAGCGGCGGGGCGGCCTTCGGTGTCGGTCTGGGCGCTGTCATGGCGCAGGCCCAGCGTGGCCGTCCAGCGGCCCCATTGGATCTGGTCTTGCGCGTAGAAACCCAGCTGCTTTTGCACCACGCTGGGCTGGCGCACCAGCTGTGCCGCCGTGGGCGGCGTGAAGTTGCCGTACACCGGGTTGTACACATCGATGGACGACGCCACCGCGCGCCAGGCCTGCTGGCCGGTGTGGTTGCGCTGGACGTCCAGGCCGGCCAGCAGCGTATGCGCGGTGCTGCCCGCCTGCAGCTTGCCTTCGAGCTGCGTATCGACGAGCAGCATGCGCCCGGTGTTGAGGTTCCACACCGCGTCGCGCACCAGCGTGCGGTTGTCGCTGTTGAACACGGGGCGCGCAGGGCGGCCCGTGGCGGCGTTGGCCGTGAAGCTGGTGTAGATGGTGCGGTAGTCCACCTCGCTCACGGTGCGGCGCAGGTTCTGGCGCACCGTCCAGTCGCTGTTCAAACGGTGACTGAACAAGTAGCCCCACGAGTTGTTGTTGGTGTCATACGCATCCCAGCCCGGCTCGCTGATGAAGGTGTTGCGCGGAATCTGGCCGTACTGGCTGGGCAGTTGCGTGCCTTGCCACGGGAAGAAGCCGATGAGCGAGCCGCTTTGGTCCTTCTGGTGCAGCGCCTGCAGCGTGAGCGACGTGTCGGCATTGGGCTTCCAGGTGAGCGATGGGGCAAACACCACGCGGTTGTCGTCCACATGGTCCACCTGCGTGCCGCTGTCGCGGCCCACGGCCACCAGGCGATAGAGCCACTGGCCGTCCTGGTCAAGCGCGCCTGTCAGGTCGGCCGCAATTTGTTTGCGCGCGTTGTTCCCCAGCTGCACCTGTACCTCGCGCAGGGTGTCGGTCTGCGGGCGTTTGCTGGTGAGGTTGAGCACGCCGCCCACGCTGCCCTGGCCGTACAGCACGGACGTGGGGCCGCGCAGAAACTCCACGCGCTCCAGCGTGTACGGGTCTGGCCGGCTGGTGTTGTAGGTACCGTAGGTGCGCAGCAGGCCGTCCTGGTATTGCGACACGGTGCCGCCGCGCGAGGCAAAGCTGTCCACGCGGCTGTCAAAGTAGTTGGACACCGCGCCCGCGGTGTACGCCGTCACCTGCCGCAGCGTTTGCACGCCCTGGGCGTCCATCTGGTCGCGCGTGATCACGCTGATGGCCTGGGGGGTTTCGATGAGCGGCGTGTCGGTCTTGGTGGCCGACAGTGCGCGTTGGGCCACGAAGCCGGTGACCGGGGCGGTCGGGTTTTCCTGCCCGCTGCCCCCGCTCACGGTGACCGGGGCGAGGGTCTTTTCTGCGGAAGGTGCAACGGCTGCGGTCGCCGCGGGGGCCGGGGTGCCTGCAGGCGCGGCCTGCTGCGCGTGAGCGCCGCCGCACAGGGCGAGCAAGGCCGCGTGGGCGATAGCGGTGCGGCAGGCAGTGATGCCGGGTGTCATGGTGCTGTTCTCCGATGGTTCAAGAAATGGGCAGGGCGAGGACGCCGGGCGCGGGGTGGTTCAGTGCCCGGGGCCCGGCCTGGTGGCGGATGGCGGGCGGCGGTCAGAACGTGTAGTCCAGCGATACCTGCACCGTGCGTGGCTGACCGGGCACCACCGCGCCGAAGCCGGCAGCGGTGGTGGTGGCGTCCAGGTAGTAGCGGCGGTTGCCGGCGTTCTTCAGGTTGGCCTGCAAGCGCATGCCGCCCGCGAACTGATAGCCCATGGCCAGGTCGACGACCGTGTAGCCCGGCAGGCGCCATTGGTTGTCGTTGGCGGTGAACTTGTCGCCCTGGTGCACCAGGCCGCCGCCGATCCACAGGCCGGGCAGCTGGGGCAGGCGGTACTGCGTCCACAGCGATGCGGTGCGGCGCGTGGCCAGCGCGACGCGGTTGCCCACGTTCGCGCCGGCGGCGGTGTCGGCGAGCACCTTGGGGTCGTGGAAGCTGGCCTGCGCCGTCACCGTCCAGCGGGGGGTGATACGGCCCTGCAGCTCCAGCTCCACGCCCTTGATGCGCTGGCGCGCGGTCAGCACCGAGTAGCCCGCGTGCTGCGGGTCGGTGGCGGGCGCGTTGGTCAGCTCCAGGTCGAAGGCGGACACAGTGGTCATCAGGCGTTTGTCCAGCCATTCCTGCTTCCAGCCCACTTCAAACTGCTTGCCCTCGGACGGCGGCGCGGCGCGGTCGCCCCACAGCAGCGTGCCGGTGTTGGCCTGGAACGAGCGCGCGTGGCTGGCGTACAGCATGCTGCCGGGGCGCGGCTCCCAGCTGAGTGCGGCGCTGGGCTGGGTCTTGCTCAGGTCGGTGACGGGCGTGGTGTAGGCGTCCTTAAAGCGGTCATGCCGCAGGCCCAGCAACAGGCCGAAGTCGCCCAGCACCAGGCGGTCCTGCACGTACACACCCGTGTTGCGCGTGTCCGAGGACAGCCGGGCCACGCCGGTGGAGGCGGCGGGCGGCACCAGGCCGGTGACCGGGTTGTAGAGGTCGACCGCACCCAAGTTGCCGGTGGCGCGCGCACCGTAGACCCCTTGGATGGTGCGCCAGTCCAGGCCGGCCAGCAGGGTGTGCCGCACCGGGCCGGTCTGTACCTGCGCGCGCAGTTCGGCCAGCGCGGTGTCGGAGGTGTATTCCTGCCCGGGCGCGAGCCAGTAGCCGCGCGCCACGCGGCCGTTGGTGACGGGGCCGATGGGGGAGGGCAGGTTCACGTTGCGGTCGGTCTCGTTGCGCGACAGGTGCACGCGGCCCTGCAGCGCGTCGGTGAAGCGGTGCTGCAGCTCGGTGGAGTAAAAGCGCATGCGGCCGTCGGTGGTCAGCCATGGCTCACCGTAGAAGGTGCCCACGGGCAGCGCGTCGGCGCTGCGCGGGTTCTTGGGGTCGGGCACGGCCAGGCCCACGGTGGAGGTGCCTTCGATGCCCTGGTACTCGGCCTGCGCGCGCCAGAGGGTGTCGGGCGTGACCTGCCATTCCAGGCTGCCCGCGATGCCCTGCTTGCGCGGGGTGTTGCCGTCCACAAAGCTGCCGCCCCGGCTGGCACTGCCGTCGAGCCGGTAGCGCAGCGTGCCGTCGGCGTTGAGCGGGCCGGTCAGGTCGAACTCAGCATGGCGCCAACCGTCGCTGCCCGCGCCGACCTTCACGTTGCGCAGCGCCTCGGCCTGGGGCCGCTTGCTCACGTAGTTGACCAGGCCGCCCGGCGCCACCTGGCCGAACTCCAGCGCGGCAGGGCCCTTGATGACCTCGACACGTTCGATGTTGAACAGCGGTGGGTCCAGCAGGTGGACGAACTTGGCGCCGTCGCGCAGAAAGTTGAAGGTGTTGTTGGCCCACAGCCCGCGGATGGCGAACTGCGAGTACGAGCCGTAGTACTCGCTGCGCGACGAGACGCCGGAGGCGTTGCGCAGCACGTCGCGCTCGGTGGTCGCCATCTGCTGCTCCAGCAGCGCGCCGTCGATCACGCTCACGGCGCGGGGTGTCTCCAGCACCGACAGGCCCAGGCGCGAACTGCTCTGGGCGCGCCGCGCGGGGGTGGCCGCTGCGCCTGCGGTGGAGTCCACCACATCGACCTGGCGCAAGGAAGGTGCGGAGGGGGACGCGTCGGCGGCAACCGGCGCCTCACTGGTTTGTGCCAGGGCCGAGCCCCAGGCGGTGAACAGCACGGCCTGGGCCACGGCGGTGCGCAGGAAGTTGGGGTGGATCATGATGCTATGTATTTGGTAGCTATGGAGGTATATGAATCAGGCGCTAGAAGGCGATTTGCTTTGAAATCAAGCCGCGGGGGGCTGTTGCCTAGCGCCTTTGTGCTAGCGCTTGCGGGCTGGCGCTCGCACGGCATGCCCTGGTTTCGCTTCGACCCTTTGGCAGGGGGCCGCACGACTACACAGCGCCAGCGCGCCTTCGGCACGACCGAGCGGAGCGGCCCTGCGTTCGCGCCACGCCGCGCCAGCGCGGGCAAAGCCCTGGGCAGGTGCTGTGCGCCGCGCCGGGGTGGGGCGAGGGTGGGCCTGGCCTCAATGGCCTTTGGGGGGCTCGGGCAGGGCGGGCGACGCCATGCCGTCGGCCTGCACAAACGTCAGCGTGGTCACGTAGCTGGCTTCGCCGTACTTCTCGCCTTGGGCCGTGGCGCCTTCGGTCTTGTCGCTGTGCTTCACTTCGGCCACGTACTGGCCCTTCCACGGGGTGACAAAGCGCACGGTGCCGTCTTCACCGGTCTCGGCCTCGCGCGTCCAGCCCGAGGGCGCCGCCAGCTGCACTTTGGCCTTGGGCAACGGTGCGCCCTTGTAGATCGCTTTCAGCTCGCCGGGCTTACCGGTGGGCACCAGGTCCAGCGGGGCAGTGGGCGCCACGGCGTGCGTCAGGCCAGCCACCCAGCGGGCCGAGGGCTGCCAGAACATCGCAGGCAGGCTGCGTTTGCTGCGGTCGATCAGCGGGTAGGCGGCCACTGCCAGCAAGGTGTCGGAGGCACCGGTGGTGGCGTACACAAAGGCGTCCTTGCCCAGTTGGCCCTCCACACGCTGGGCAGTGGCGCCCGGGCGTTGCTGCTCCAGTAGGGGCACGCCCTTGAACTGGTCGAGCCGACCGGGCGAGGTTTCGCGCAGGTTTTCGTTGAACTCGCCAAAGTGCAGGCGCGCCTGGCCCCCGGCGTTTTCAAGCCAGACCTGGTGGGCGTGGGCGCTGTTCGCCGCAGTGAGGGCGGCGCAGGCCAGCAGTGCGGCCAACAGCGGGGCCTGGCGCGTGGGTTGGGAGGACATGGACGATTTCCTTTCAGTGGTTAACAACATCAAAAAACAAGGGGTGCGCTGCGCCACGCCCCGTGCTGCGCAGGGGGCGGGTGCTCATTGATTGATAGCTGCCAACGCTGAATGGATCAGCGCCCGGTGGCTTTACGGCCTGTGCCGTGCTGCGCCAGGCGTGGGGTACGCGCTGGGACAGGCCGGATCAGGCCAGGGGCGGCGCGGTGGGCGCGGCCCGTGCGGTCATGCTGCGTCAGGGGGCTTTTGCACGATCACCACGGCCGTGGCTGCGCTCGGGCTGCCACTGCAACCCATCGCTTGTGCAGCGCACACTTTCCGCTCGATTCGTGCGAAGGCGCTTCAGGCCTTAGAAATCCACGCTCACGCTCAGCGACAAGGTGCGCGGTGCACCCACCACCAGGTAGCCCTGGCCGGGGTAGCCGCCCACCGACGCCCAGTAGTTGCGGTTGGTCAGGTTGTCGATGCGCGCACGCAGCGTGACGAGTTTGCCTTGCACTTCGGTGAGGTAGCGGGCGCCCACGTCCAGGCGGTTCCAGCAGGGTACTTGCAGCGTGTTGGTGGCGTTGGCGTAGCTGGCGCCGGTGTGCACCCAGCGGCCGTCCACGGCCAGGCCGGGTACACCGGGCACGTCCCATTCGGCACCCAGGTTGGCCTGCAGCTTGGGCACGCCGATGACGCGCTGGCCGTCGGTGGTGGCAGAGCCGGTGCTCAGCTGCTTGGCATCGAGCCAGGTCAGCCCGCCCAGCACGCGCAGGCCCTTGGTGGCCTCGCCCTGCAGGGCCAGCTCCACACCCTGGTGGCGGTCCTTGCCGCTGGTGCTGAAGAGGTTGGCGGCGTTCAAGAAAGCGCGCGGCTTGGTGGTGGAGAACAGCGCGATGCTGCCGCCCACACGGCCGGCGTCAAACTTCACGCCCACTTCCTTTTGCTTGGAGACATACGGCGCCAGCATCTCGCCCCGGTTGGTCGCCGTGCTGGGCGCGGTCTGGCCCTGGCTCAGGCCCTCCACGTAGTTGGCGTACACCGACAAGCCTTGGTCCACCTTGTAAACGGCGGCCAGCAGCGGGCTGGTGCGGCTCTGGTCGTAGCGGTCGGTCTGCACGGCCGTGCCGTAGGCGTAGTTGGCGATCTCCAAGGTCTGGTGGCGCAGGCCTGCGGTGAGCAGCAGGCGCTTGTCCAGCAAGGCCAGGGTGTCGCCCAGCGCAAAGCTGGTCAGGCGCGTGCTGCCGGTGCGGCGCGGGTCGGCCAGGTCGCCCCCCCGGAAGGCCCCTGCGCTCAGGGCCGGCAAGGCCGCGTCCACGGGGTGGTAGAGGTTGGTGGCCTGCGTGTTGGCGAAGTCCATCGCATACGCGTTCTTCTTGTCAGAACTGAAGTGCGAAACCACCGCCACCCATTCGTGGCCAACGCCACCGGCCTGCAGCTTGCCGCGCAGGCCCAGCTCACCGGTGTTCACGCTGTCCTTGCGGGTGTTGTCGAAGCGGTAGGTGGTGCCCGCGCCGGTGACGCCATCGGTCAACGTGAGGTTGGCCAGCGAATTGGCTTCCGAGCTGCGGCGCGCGCCAGCGGCGGCCCAGCCTGTGATGTCGGGCGTGATGTCCCATTCGCCGCGCAGCGTGCCAAAGGTGTCGCGCTCGTTCGAGTAGCTCCAGGGCTGGGCGAAGTTGGTCTGGTTGTCAGGGGCGCTGGGCACGGCGGTCACTCCACCGCCCAGGGTCACGTTGGTGCGCGTGTTCTTGAGCTTGTGCTCTTGCCAGCCGATGTCGCCCGACAGGCGCACGTCGCGGCTGCGCCAGTCCAGTCCCACTGCCACCAGGCCCAGCCGCACGTCTTCATCGTCCACCGCCGTGCCACCGTTGTGCGAGGCCGCATTCACGCGGATACCGGTATTGCCATCAGGCCCGAAGCGGCGCGCGATGTCGGCCGAGACCTGCGTCTGTCCGCCACCGGCCACGCCAAAGCCCACGCGGTTCAGGGGCTCGTTGGGTGCGCGTTTGGGCAGCAGGTTGATGCTGCCGCCGATGCCGCCGCCGCTCGGGCTCGCGCCGTTCAAAAAGGCCGAGGCGCCACGCAGCACCTCCACGCGCTCGAACAGTTCGGTGGCGATGTACTGGCGGGGCAGCAGGCTGTACAGGCCGTTGTAGGCGGTGTCGTCCGAATCCAGGATGAAGCCCCGGATGAAATAAGCCTCCTGAAAGTTGCCAAAGCCCCGGGCGACACGCACGGTGGGGTCGTTCTGCAGCACGTCACCCACGCTGCGGGCGTGGCGGTCCTGAATCAGTTCATTGGTGTAGCTGGTAGCGGAAAACGGCGTGTCCATCGCGTCCTTGGTGCCCAGCAGGCCTGCACGGGCGCCGCGTGCCACCTGGCCTCCGGCATAGGCGGGCGACAGGCCCTGGGCCGAGGCGTCGGCGCTGGCGTTGACCGTGACGGTGGACAGCGTCTGGCCTTCTGCCACCGGGCCGGTGGTGGTGGCCTGCGCCCAGGCAGGCGCTGCGAGGCTGAACAGCACGGCGGCCGCGAGGGCGGCAGGGGTGTGGGCAAAGCGGGGGAACGTGGTGCAGGAAGGAGCGTGACGCATGGTGTGAAAGGAGGGTGTGTTGGGTTCTCAGCGTGGCGTGGAGCGCGCTGGGGCGCCCTGGCCGCCGTCGTGGGAGGTGCCAGGAGTGCGGGTCGGCGTGCCGACCTGGGTGTGCGGGGCAGGGGCTGCAGAAGCTGTGCGTGGCCAGGCAAACCAACCCATCACCGCGACCGGAACACCCAGGCCTACCCACGACCACCAGTCGCCCCAGGTGTCGGACACGAGGGCGGTGGTCAGTCCGGTGGTGGTGAGCACGGCCATCACGAGGGGCCATCCCCACAGCGACCACAACGGGCTCGGCTTCATGCACGGCCCTCCGTGCGGCGCAGCGGGCTGCTGGCGCGTGCAGCGACGTTGGCGGGCCGGCCGGCGGGGCCTGGCAACGGTGGGGCCGCGATGGTGCCGGGGTTGGCGTTGTTGTTGGTACCGCTGCCCGCCTGCACGCCCTTGCGCAGCCACAGGTAGAGCCCGCTGCCCAGCACCACGATGGTGGCCAGGTCGAGCAGCGCCCAGAGGATCTTCATCGGCATGCCGCCGTAGTCGCCAAAGTGCAGCGGCTGCGACACCAGCAAGGCCGTCAGATACCACGGCAGCCGGGGCGAGGCGGTGACCTCGGCCGTGCGCGCATCCACCAGCACGGGCTTGAGCAGCTTGGATGTGAGCGGCTCGTTGCCGCGCATGAAGAACGTGTTGTGGTGCGGGCTGGAGAACGCCGTGCCCGGAAACGCAATGAACGACAGCTTGGTGCCCGGCGCCTGGGCCTGCGCCGCCTCCAGCGCCTGCTGCAGCGGGCCGCGCTCGGCTGCGGGCACGATGGGCTGTCCTGCATAGGGCTTGAGCAGCACGGACAGCTGGTCGTACTGCCAGTATTTGATGAGCAGGTCCGCCCACGTGTTGATCATGCCTGTGCCGCCGACCACCAGCGCCCACACCAGCGTGACGATGCCCAGCAGGTTGTGCAGATCGAGCCATTTCACGCGCCTGGAGCGGTCGCGCCGCACCTCGCCAAACGCCAGCTTGCGCATGAACGGCGCATACAGCACCACGCCGGTGACGATGGCCACCAGCAGCAGCAGGCCCATGAACCCCAGAAACAGCTTGCCCGGCAACCCGGCGAACAGGTCCACGTGCAGCTTGAACATCACATACATGAAGCCCTCGTCAAAGCGCGGCTGCGCCAGCACCTTGGCGGTGCGTGCATCCACGGCCACCGACTTGAAATCGTCCGTGGGTGCCGGGGTGGGCGTGAGCGTGACGAACCAGACGTTGTCATCGTCCTCGGCGTGTGACGCGAACTGCACCACGCGCTCGGGGTGCAGTGCCTTTGCCGTGGCCAGCACCTGGTCCAGGCTCGCGCGGGGCGTGCTGGCGGGCATGGCGGGTGCCTCCACCTCGGTGCCCAGCAGGTGGCCAATTTCGTGGTGAAAGATCAGCGGCAGGCCGGTAAGGCACAGCAGCAGCATGAAGACGGTGCACACCAAGCTGGACCACTTGTGGGTCCAGCTCCAGCGGCGCAGGGCGGCGGGGCTCAGCATGGCGTGGAGGGACTGTCGGAGGAGTCCCGCTGGCGTGCGGCGTTGGCGTTGCGGTGTGCCCCGGCTGCCGCAAGCACGCGGGGCCGCCACGGCTTGGAAGCGGTTTTACGGACAGGGGAAAAAGAATGGTTCAAGCCAGGCAACCCGAAAACATCTGAGGACGGTGGGTGCTGGCTGCTGCCGAAGAAGAGGCAGTGGCTCGCGGAAACCTAATTTTACATCGCAAATGAGAATGATTTAGTTTTGCATTGTTTTGTGTTGTAGGGAATGCACAACGGCATCTTTCGCTGTATTTGTAAATGATGAAAATGAATTTGACAAAAATGATAAATTCGTAAAAAATTTGATTTTCAGCAAAACTTCGATGTGATTCCATGACCCGCCAACGCATGACTGTCCGTACCAAACTGAGCCTGGCCTTTGGGCTCATGGTTGTCTTGATCCTGCTGGTGGCGGGGACCTCCATCCATGACATGACGCAGGAGAAAGAGCAGTTTCACGACTTCGTCACCGGCATCAATGCCCGGGCCCACATGGCGCAGGAGGTCCAGGCGTCGGTCAACCGCAGGGCAGTTGCCGCCAGAAATCTCGTGCTGGCCACCAACGACGCCGATCGCGCCACCGAGAAACTGGCGGTGGCCGGTGCCCATGCCGATGTGCAGGAACGATTGGCGCGGCTCAAGGACATGGTGGCTGCTGGCCACGTGCCTGCCAACATCAAGGCGCTGGTGGACGACATCGATCGAATCGAGCAGTCCTACGGCCCGGTGGCATTGCAGATCGTGGAGCTGGCGCTGAAGGGGCAGCGTGATGAGGCGATTGCGAGGATCAACGGCGAATGCCGTCCGCTGCTGGCTGCCCTGATCGCCAAGACCCGTGAGTACCAGCTCGTCACGGACGCCCGGGCCCAGGACCTTGTCAAAGAATCCGAGGCTGAAATGGTGGCCCAGCGGACCCGTCTGGTGGTGCTTGCGTTGCTTGCGACCGTGGTGGCACTGCTCTCTGGTTTCTTCATCACACGTAGCGTGGCACGGGCACTGGGGGCCGAGCCTGGTGCGCTGAGCGAAGCCGCGCAGCGTGTGGCCAATGGCGATCTGTCATCGGTTCCGGGTGCAGACCGTGCGGCCCAGGGGAGTGTCCTGGCCTCGCTGAGCGTGATGCAACAGAATCTCGCCGACATCGTTGCGAAGGTGCGTGGTGCATCGGATTCCATTGCCATCGGCACCTCGGAGATTGCACGCGGCAATGTGGATCTGAGCCAGCGCACCGAAGAGCAGGCCAGCGCCCTGCAGCAGACCGCCGCCACCATGGAGCAGTTCAGCACCACGGTTCGCAACAACGCAGAAAGCGCCAAGGTGGCGGACCGGCTGGCCATCAGCGCGTCCACGGTGGCCACCCAGGGGGGCGATGCAGTCTCTCGCGTGGTCGACACCATGAAGGGGATCAACGACAGTTCGCGCAAGATCTCCGACATCATCGGTGTGATTGACGGCATTGCCTTCCAGACCAACATCCTGGCCTTGAATGCCGCGGTCGAGGCGGCCCGCGCTGGCGAGCAGGGACGTGGGTTTGCCGTGGTCGCTACCGAGGTGCGCAACCTTGCTGAGCGCAGTGCGTCTGCCGCCAAGGAGATCAAGGCGCTGATCAGCGACAGCGTGGAGAAAGTGACCGTGGGCTCCCAGCTCGTGGATCAGGCGGGCCAGACCATGGAAGAGGTGGTGGGGGCCATCAAGCGCGTGACCGAAATCGTGGGAGAGATCAGCTCTGCCAGTGCAGAGCAAAGCTCTGGCGTGGCGCAGATCGGTCAGGCGGTGAACCAGATGGACCAGGTCACGCAGCAGAACGCCGCGCTGGTCGAAGAGAGTGCAGCCGCAGCCCAGAGCTTGGACATGCAGGCCAGGCAACTGAGCCAGGCGGTGCAGATCTTCAAGCTGGATGGCCTCGCGGGCGCGGGCGCAGCGCTGGGAGCCGTCCCTCAGCGGCTCCAGCTGGGCTACGCAGCGTGATCGGCGTCGCGTGTCCTGGCAGCATGTGCGCTGATATGGCAATCCGCCGTGGTGCAGACCAGACACATACCGGACTCCTGGGGAGTGGGCGATGACCGAAGAGTCCACAAAGCTCATCCAGCAACTGATGGCTCGGCGGTTCGATGACTTGCCCGCAGTTCAAAGCCCTGAGCAGCGCAAGGGTGCGCTGGGCATCGTGAACCTGTTTGCATTGGCATCCCACATGCTGACAGCCATGTCCGGCACCCTGGCCATCGTTTCGGTCGAAAAGGACGTCGCAGGGGATTGGCATGCCGCCGGTGCCTGCGACGAGGTTCACAGGCTGGTGGATCTGGCCGTGCAGACCTCGGCGTCGTTGACGCGACTGCTCGGGATGGCGATGGTGGCGCTGCACAGCGAGCAGATCACCACCCGAAGCGCGACCGAGCGCCACAGCATTCAGCAGCTCGTGGCCACGGGATACCTCTACGTGGAGTCTTTGAATGCAGTGTCGCTGGAGGCCACCAACATGGCCCGCTGGCGCGGTTTGTGGGGTCGTGGTGGCTACGTCCACCGCCCCTTGGTGCCTTCGCAACAGTTTGACCCCGAACGCGACCGGGCCAGAGAATCGGTGCGTACCTTGATAGCGCAGATCATTGAGCTCGGGCTGAGGGCGGAGCTTTTCGACGGCACCTGGGCCATGGAATGAAAGGTATTGGACGGAATCAGGACCGCGCACAGCCGCCGCCGCTGGCACGGACCCGATACCTTGTCCCGCCGATGCATTCATTGGCTCCGTCAATACCTGGTTTTGCTATAAATTAAATAGCTGCTAGTGCTTGAAATACGCGCACTAGCGCCAAGTTGAATGCATCTTTTGTGCTCTGTGGGTCTCAGGAGTTCGCGGAGACCCAGGCGCCTATCGCATGGGTCAGAACCGCGTGCGCAGCGTGACCTGCAGCGCACGCGGCGAGCCGGGCAGGATCAGGTTGTCGTTGCTGCCGTGGGCCGACACGTAATACTTGCGGTTGGCCAGGTTCTTGATGTTCACGTCCACATCCCACTGGCCCAGCGTGTACTGCAGCGCTGCGTCGAGCGTGGTGTAGCCGGGCAGGGTCACCAGGTTGGTGAGCGAGGTGAAGCGAGCACCGACATAGTTCACGCCGCCGCCCACGCGCAGGCCGTGGCCCAGGTCTTTCATGGCCCACAGGAAGGCGGAGTTGCGCGGCGTGAGCGCGGCGACCTTGCCCTGCGCGGGGACGGCGGCCGTAGGCAGCTGCAGCGAGCCCGTGGTGGCCAGCGACTTCGTCATGCGCCCGTCCAGCCAGGCATAGCCCGCGCTCACGTCCCAGCGGTCCGGCAGGCGGCCATTCGCGGCCAGCTCGAGCCCGTTGGTGCGCTGCGTGCCCACGTTGATCTGGCGCGACGGGTTGCTGGGGTCGGTGTTCTTGATGTTGGTGCGCTCCAGGTTGAACAGCGCGCCGGTCACATTCAGGCGGCCGTCCAGCAGGTCGAGCTTCACGCCGATTTCCTTGTTCTGCGTGATCTCGGGCTCGTTGGCGGTGTTGTTGGCGGCCAGCGCAAAGGTCTCTGCCGAGGGCTGGAACGACTTGCTGTACGACACGTAGTACGACACGGTATCGCTGGGCTGCCACACCAGGCCTGCGCGGGGGCTGAACTTCTTGTCGGTGCGCGACAACGCGGAGAGCTTGCGGTCAAACTCTGTCTGCTGCTTGAACACGTCATAGCGCGCACCCACCAGCGCCTTCCACTGGGGCGCCAGCGTGATCTGATCCTGCCAGTACAGCGCGGCGGTGTCCTGCGTGGTGTGGCTGGGGATGGCGCTGTCGGCGGTGTAGCTGGCGGCCGGAATCACTGGGGCGGCCACGCCCGCGGGGTTGAAGATGGAGACGCGGTCCGCACCGCCCGAGACGGATTCCGCGCGTTTCTTCTGCTGGCCCAGTTCCATGCCCATCAGCCATTCCTGCTTCAGGCCGCCCAGCTGGTTGCGCCAGGTCACGTCGGTCTGGTTGAAGATGCCGCTCTCGTCGCGCAGGATGAACGAGCGCGTGCGGCCCACGGTCAGGTTCACCGGGTTGGTGGTGCCGCCGGGCAGGGTGTTGTAGCGGTCCAGAGCGTAGTCATAGGCGCGCGTCACATTGCGCACCGACCAGTCATCGTTGAAGCGATGGTTGAGCGTGGCCGCCAGCGATTGCATGGTGCTGGTGGTGGTGTCGTCTTGCGCGGCGTTGCTGGAGCCGTAGTAGGTGCTAGCGGGCACGTTCACCGGGCGGCCGTTCAGGGCCGGGATACCGAAGTCTGTCAGGCGCTTGTCGCGTGCGTTGGTGTACTGCAGCAACAGGTCGGTCTGCGCGGCGAGCTTGAGGGCCAGCGAGGGCGCGAAGTTGTGGCGCTTGACGAACTGCTGGTCGCGGTAGCTGCCCGAGTCTTCCACGGCGGCATTGATGCGGAGGGCCGCGGTCTCGCTGATGCCCACATTCACGTCGGCCGTGGCGCGGCGGTAGTCAAAGCTGCCCAGGCCCAGGCTGGCCTCGCCCGACGTCTCGCCGAACTTTGGTTTCTTGGTCACGCGGTTGATGAGCCCGCCCGAGGAGCCGCGCCCGTACAGCACGGCGGCCGGGCCCTTGAGCACTTCCACGCGCTCGATGTCGGCCAGGTCGCGGAAATACAGCGCATCGTCGCGCACGCCGTCCACAAACTGGTCGGCGATGGCGGTAAAGCCGCGGATCACCACTTGGTCTCGCTGGCCGTCGCCGTGGCTCATGGCCACGCCGGGCACGTTGCGCAGCACGTCCTCCATCGAGCGCGCGCCCTGGTCGCGCATGAGCTGCTCGGGCACCACGTTCACAGCCTGGGGCACGTCGCGCAGCGGTGCGCTGCCCTTGGTGGCGGAGGTGCTGGCGGCGGGTGAGTAGCCGTCGTCGCCGGTGGTGGATTGCACCGTGACCTCGCTCAGCGTCTGAGGGGGCTTGGCGGGCGGGGCGCTTTGCGCCAGGGCCGTGCCGCAGAAAGCGGCCAAGACGGCAGCGGCCAGCGGGTGCAGGGCCTGGGGGTGGCGAAGGCGGAGGGGTGCGTGCATGATTTTTCCTAGGTGTGTGCGCAACGCGGTTGACATTGGCTCCGACGGCACCGGGCCTGGCGGGGCCCGTGCGGGCCACTGGCTTGGGGGGCGCAGAGCGAGGGGAGAGAAAACGAAGAAGAGTGAACAGGGCGCAGCAAGAGCGGGGCTTTAACGCCCGAACCTGCAGGGGATGAGGCGGGGCCTCATCCGCTCACCAGCCCCCGGCCCTGGCCGCGAGGCCTGACACCAGGGCCGCCCCTGCCAGCAGTGGGGTGCGTCGGGGCTGCCAGGTCATGGCGGCGGTCACGGCCACGGCGGCCATCGACAGGGCCACCGTCCACGCCGTCACTGCCAGCGAAGCCAGTGCACCACCCGTGGGGCGGGCAGCGAGCCAGAGCGAGAACAGCAGCAGCAGCCATCCGGCGCAGCGCAGCTGTTGCAGGCGGTGGGCCGTGCCCTCGTGCCCCGTGGCGTCTTCATGGTGCCGGTCCATGCCAAGCGCGATGGCCGACCAGCCTGCAAAACACAGCAGAAAAGCGGACATGGTGTTCAGGTCCCCGAGGTAGAAACCGAAACATCGGGAGCAGCGGGCAATGCTGCCGAAGGCGCGGTGCGTGCCACCTTGGCGGCAGTGGCATGGCCCCGGGGCGCACGGCCCGGAAGCAGCCGCCATGACACCCAGCCCAGCAGCACGCCGGTGGCCAGGAAGGCCAGGTCCATGCTGGCCCATACCCATTCACCCGCAGGCAGCGTGATGCCCAGGTGGGTGTGGGTGGTCAGGGCGTTGATCACCGGGAGCAGGGCCCACACCAGGCCCGCTGCGCCCAGCGGCACCGACCAGCCCATGCGGCTGGGCCGGACCACGGCACTGGCCAGCGCCCACAGCAGGGCAAAACCCCAGGCGCTGAAGAACCAGGCCAGTTCCACATCTGCCCGGCCCTCGATGCCGAGGGGGATCAGGCGGTTGGAGGCGATGTACACGCCGCACGCCAGCGGCAGTCCCGCCAGCGTGGCGATGTTGATGGCGGCCACCAGGCGTTCGCCAAACGGCGCCTTGCCGGTGTTGCTGGCCACAATCCCTTTGCGGCTGGCCTGCAGGTGTGACTTGGCGCTGCGCTTGACCGACCACAGCACCAGGCCGGTGGCGATCATCAGGCTGCCCAGCAGGCCAAAGGCGAACAGCGCCCAGCGCAGGCCGATGTCGGCAAACCGCGCCATGTGCAAGCCGTACAGCACGCCATAGGTGGTGACGGCGGGGCTGGCCGGGTCGGCCTGCTCCAGCCACTGGCCGGTGGTGCCATCAAACAGCAACCGGGGCGGTCGGTACTGAAGACGGTCGCCGGCATGCCGTGACACTTCGACCACCACCCGACCCTGGGCATCGCGCCGCGCCTGCACGCCGCCAATGCGGCCGCCTTCCCATCGGGTGGTGGCGGCTTGCAGAATGGGCTGGAGCGCGATGGGTGGAAGCGGGTCTATCTGCTCGCTGGGTCCGCGCCGCACGCGGCGTTCGGGTTTTTCGCCCTGCAAGTCGGCAAAGTAGGCGTTGGCATCCACACCCTTGTCGCCCCGGTAAGCGGTGGCGATGCCCGAGGGCAGGTACAGCGTGTGAAAGATCATCAGCCCGCTGAAGGTGATCATCAAATAGAACGGCAACACCAGCACGCCACTGACGTTGTGCGCATCCAGCCAGGCGCGCTGCCCGCCCTTGCCGGGGCGGAAGGTGAAGAAGTCCTTGAAGAAGCGCCGGTGCGTGACGATGCCACTGAGCAGCGCCACCAACATCATGAACGTGGCGGCGCCCACCACCCAGCGGCCCTCCAGCGCCCAGCGGCCTTTGGCGGCGGTGCGCAGTTCAAAGTGAAAGCGGTAGAAGAAGTCGCCACCCATGGTCTCCCGAGCGGGGATGGCCTCGCCCGTCTGCGGGTTCATGTGCAAGGTCTCAAAGCGGCCGTTGGCTTTGTCGCGCCAGAGTACGGTGACGGTGGGGTCGCGTGCATCGGGCAGGCGCAGGATCCATTGCGTCACGCTCGGGGCCTGGCGTTGCAAGGCGGCCAGCGCCTTGTCGGCCGCCTGGTGGTCGGTCGCCAACGGGTCGGCGCTCTGCAGGCCATGCCACTCGGGGTGCATCCAGCGCGTGAACTCGCTTTTGAAGAACGACAGCGTGCCGGTGAGGAAGATGGCAAACAGCAGCCAGCCCAGCACCAGACCGGCCCAGGTGTGCACCCAGGCCATCGCCTGGCGAAAGCCTTCGCGGTCCTTGGAGGCGGCGCAGGCCTGGGGGGATGCCGCGCCCTCAACGTTGCGCGAGGAGCGGGGGGCGCGCGCCGTCATGCTGCGCTCCCCAACGATGCCAGCCACTGTGGCGCAGTCGCATAAGCGCCCAGTGCCAGCGCGGGTAGTACGGTGCCGCCCCAGGCCCCCCAGGCGGTGCGCGCATAAAACGCCCAGGCCACGGCCCCTGCATAGGCCAGCCATGCGAGCATGGTGGCAGTGAGCACCGCCTCCACCCGTGGCAGGCCGGGCACCAGTGCGAGGCTCAGTGCCCCAGCCAGGCTGGCTGCCAGCGCGTAGCCACCTGCCGCCGCCGCAACGGCGCGCGACGCAATGGCCAGGCGGTAGCGCACATCTACGCATGCCGTTTTCATGGCCGCAGCGCCGTCGGTGCAGCGCGTTGGCAATCAGGGTGTGGCAGCACTCCCAAAGGGCGGGGGCAGGCAGGGCGGCGCAGCATGGACAGGGCTCCAGTCGTTGGATGGGTAAACAAACCAAACGCTGGCTGTTGCAGGTGACATGGGTCACCGGCTGGCTGGCTTCCAGGTGAAGTCATCCCCCTGTGGGGGTGGGCTGAGCGCCTGCCCTTGTTGCGTGCACAGACAAATGTCAGTGCGCGCGACGCGGCGGGAGATGATGGTTCGGTATTTTAATGTGGTTGCAAATCATTCGCATTAAAGAATGAAGAAATTGCGAAGGTTGATGTGCAGTTGCAACAGAGTGTGATCGGGCCTGCCGATGCGGGGCGAAAAAAAACGGGCCGAAGCCCGTTGGGAGGTCCGCAGCCGTTTATTCGATGTCGCCCATCTGGGACTGCAGGTAGTTGGGCAGCCCCACCTTGCCGATCAGGTCGATCTGGGTTTCGAGGAAGTCGATGTGCTCCTCGGTGTCGTCCAGGATCTTTTGCAGCAGGTCACGCGACACATAGTCCCGCACGCTTTCGCAGTGGGCAATGCCGTCCTTGATGGTGGCCTGGGCGCCTTGTTCGGCGCGCAGGTCGCAGGCCAGGATCTCCGGCACGTCTTCGCCCACCTGGATCTTGGCCAGGTCCTGCAGGTTGGGCAGGCCGTCGAGCGTGAAGATGCGGTCCATGAGCCAGTCGGCATGCTTCATCTCGCCGATGGACTCCGAATATTCCTTCTTGGCCAGCTTGTCGAAGCCCCAGTGCTTGAGCATGCGGTAGTGCAGAAAGTACTGGTTGATGGCCGTGAGTTCGTTCTTGAGCTGGGCCTGCAGATGGCCAATGACCTGTGCGTCACCTTTCATGGGGACTCCTTGTAGTGTGTGGATTCGGCGTTGATTGTCGTGAGCCACATCAAGTCGCGCAAGGCAAGCCCCTGTCACCGCGTGCGGGGTGCGTGTGATGCTGAGAGGCATTCGTGTTCACGCGCATGGGTTCCCTCTTCTGCATGGGGTGGCTGGCCGTGGCTGTGGATGTTGTCGTTGTATAGTAATTAGCAATTGATTCAATTCAATCAATTAATTGGATTGATGGGTGGGAAATGCCTAAACTCCAGTCCTGTTCAGTTAACCAACCACTAAGGAAACAGCAATGTCCCTGATCAATACGCAAGTTCAGCCCTTCAAGACCACCGCTTTCGTCAATCGTGACGGCAAGGGTGAATTCATCGAAGTGACCGAGCAGTCCCTCAAGGGCAAGTGGTCCGTGCTGATCTTCATGCCTGCAGCCTTCACCTTCAACTGCCCTACCGAAATCGAAGACGCTGCCGACAACTACGCTGAATTCCAGAAGGCCGGTGCCGAGGTCTACATCGTGACCACCGACACGCACTTCTCGCACAAGGTGTGGCACGAGACCTCCGACGCCGTCGGCAAGGCCAAGTTCCCTCTGGTGGGCGACCCAACGCACCAGCTGACCAACGCTTTTGGCGTGCACATCCCTGAAGAAGGCCTGGCACTGCGCGGCACGTTCGTGATCAACCCCGATGGCGTGATCAAGACGATGGAAATCCACTCCAACGAAATCGCCCGCGACGTGTCGGAAACCCTGCGCAAGCTCAAGGCTGCCCAGTTCACCGCCGCCAACCCTGGCCAGGTCTGCCCCGCCAAGTGGAAGGAAGGCGCCAAGACCCTGACGCCTTCGCTGGACCTGGTCGGCAAGATCTAAGCCTCCGTATTCGGCCCTCCCAAGCCGGACAGCGTCGTGGCGCGTGTGCGCCATGCCGTCCGGCTTTTTTACGCCCGGAAGTTGACTTGCAGGCTGGACCTACCAGCTGCTTGCCGTCACCCTTCCCGCAACACCACTCAAAATTCAAAGGACACCGCCATGCTCGACGAACAACTCAAAACCCAGCTTTCCGCTTACCTCGAGCGCGTACAGCAGCCGTTTGAGCTGGTGGCCTCCCTGGACGACAGCGAGACGGCGCGCGACATGCGCGAGCTGCTGACAACCATCCAGGCGCTGCGCAGCGACAAGATCACCCTGCGCACCGATGGCAACGATGCGCGCAAGCCGTCCTTCAGCCTGCAGCGCGTAGGCGCCACCAACAGCCTGCGCTTTGCCGGCCTGCCCCTGGGCCACGAGTTCACGTCGCTGGTGCTGGCCCTGCTGTGGACGGGCGGCCACCCACCCAAGGTGGAGCAGGACGTGATCGACTCGATCAAGGCGCTGGAAGGTGACTTCAACTTCGAGGTCTACATGAGCCTGACCTGCCACAACTGCCCCGACGTGGTGCAGGCGCTGTCGCTCATGGCCATCGTCAACCCCCAGATCAAGACCACAGTGATCGAGGGCGGCGCCTTCCAGCAGGAAGTGACCGACCGTGAAATCATGGCCGTACCCATGGTGTTCCTGAACGGGCAGGTGTTTGGCTCGGGCCGCATGACGATTGAAGAGATCGTGGCCAAGCTCGACACCGGCTCCGCCGCCCGTGAAGCTGCCAAGCTCAGTGCCAAGGCACCGTACGACGTGCTCATCGTCGGTGGCGGCCCCGCAGGCGCCGCCGCTGCCGTGTATGCGGCCCGCAAGGGCATCCGCACCGGCGTGGCTGCCGAGCGCTTTGGCGGCCAGGTCAACGACACGCTGGGCATCGAGAACTACATCTCGGTGATCGAGACCGACGGCCCCAAGTTTGCCGCCGCGCTGGAGGCCCACACCCGCGCCTACGACGTGGACATCATGAACCTGCAGCGCGCCCACAAGCTGATTCCGGCCGCACAGCCGGGCGGGCTGATCGAGGTGCAGCTGGCCAATGGCGGCACGCTCAAGGCCAAGACGGTGATCCTGTCCACCGGCGCGCGCTGGCGCAACGTCAACGTGCCCGGCGAAGCCGAGTACAAGAACAAGGGCGTGGCCTACTGCCCGCACTGTGACGGCCCGCTGTTCAAAGGCAAGCGCACGGCGGTGATTGGCGGCGGCAACTCGGGTGTCGAGGCCGCCATCGACCTCGCAGGTATCGTGGCGCACGTCACGTTGGTGGAATTTGCCGACCAGCTCAAGGCTGACGCCGTGCTGGTCAGGAAGCTCCAAAGCCTGCCCAACGTGACCATCCACACCAACGCGCAGACCACCGAGATCACGGGTGCCGACGGCAAGGTCAATGGCCTCAAATTCAAGGACCGCGCGACGGGCGAAGAGCAGCTGGTGCCGCTGGAAGGTGTGTTTGTGCAGATCGGCCTGGTGCCCAACACCGACTGGCTCAAGGGCACGGTGGCCTTGAGCAAGTTTGGCGAGATCGAGATCGATGCCAAGGGGCACACCAACGTACCCGGTGTGTTTGCCGCGGGCGACTGCACCACGGTGCCCTACAAGCAGATCGTGATTGCTGCAGGCGCTGGCTCCACGGCCGCGCTGAGCGCGTTCGATCACCTGATACGCACCAGTGTGCCAGCGTGATTTTTAGAGAAAATGGGCTGGTAGTGCTTATCCAATAAACCTATCAAGCTATCAAATTAGAAGCGGCGGAGCTGTGAAGAGCAGCCCCGCCGTTTTCTTTTTGCCCTGAATGCCCGCGTGTGAATCCGGGTCAGAAGGTGTGCAGCACGCCGGTGGTGATGCCGGTGGCGCGGTCCTTGTTGGCGGTGCCCTGGAAGCCGTCGCGCCACTGGGTGCGGTCCAGCTCTGCATACAGTTTGGTGCGGCGTGAAAGCTTGTACTCGGCAAACAGAAGGGCCCGGGTGTAGCCGTCTTCCTGCTTGCCGGTTCGCTGGCGGTCCAGGCGGTACACGGCGACGGTGATGTCCAGCAGGCCCGTGGCAGACCACGTCGCACCCGCTGACTGCACCCGCTGCTCCGTGCGTGCCGTGGTGGATGTGTCGGCTTCGCTGCGCGCGGTGTTGGCGGCCAGGCGCACGCTGCCCAGCTGGTAGGCGGCGCCCAGTGTGAAGGCCTGCAGTGCCAGGTTGTCTGCCGTTTTGAAACGCTGGACGGCGCCCGAAGCGGTCCAGGCCCCTGTGGCATAGGTCAAGCCCGCACCTGCCGAGGACTGGGCCGAGGTGCTCCCGGCGTTTTCTCCGAAGCTGTACATGGCGCGCGCGGTGACGGGACCGAACCGGCCCGTGTATTTGAGGGCGTTGTCCAGCCGGTAAGAGCCGCTGGAAGAGCCTGCCGTGCCATATTCAATGCCCAGGCCATGGCTGCTCAAGGCCGCCGTGGCGATGTTGGGGTTGAACGACGCGAAGCGCATGCCGGCTGCGTCAACGGGGCTCACGGCGTCGGCCAGCAAATTGGTCTGCCGGCCCACCGTCACCTGGCCCCAGGCGCTGCCCAGGCCGACGATGGCGGCGCGGTCAAAAAACTTGGTGCTGGCGGTACTGCCGCTGTCGATGTTCAGGCCGGTTTCGAAGTTGAAGAGCGCGTAGAGGCCGTCCCCCAGTTCCTCCCGGCCCCGCAAGCCGAAGCGGCTGGTGCTGTTGACGCCGGTGGCCAGGGTGGTCGCAGAGGCGGCGCTGGGCGCGTTGGCGGCGGTCATGCCGGTGGTGTGGCGCACGCCGGCATCGGCTATGCCGTACAGGGTGGTGCTGCTCTGCGCCAGGGTGAGTGCGGGCGTGGCCAGTGCGGCCAGCCATGCCAGATGTTGGGGTTTCATAGGTCTCCTTGTCGTTGTTGTGGCGCGCACAGCGGTGCGCCGCACGGAGTGCCCGCGTGCGGTGGGGTGGGTTGCTTTTTTTTGGAAGGTGGCGCCGCAGTGGACGCCTGGCGCGGCGCCAGGATGGCTGCCGCGCTATCGACTGAGCGTCAGCGGGCGGCCGCAGGCTCCATGCCGGTGCTGCGCACGATGGGTGCTGCCGCCGGTGCCGCCAGGAAGCGGATCAGATGCCGCGCCGCGTCGGGGTTCTCTGCCCCTGCGGCCACGCCAGCCGAGAAGAAAACGCGCTGCTGGACTTCATCCGGCAGCGGTCCGACGAACTCCAGCTCTTTGAAAGGCAGCAGCTCGCTGACCTGCTGGAAACCGATCTCGGCGTCGCCACGCAACACCACCGCGCCCACGCGCTCGCTGAAGATCTTGGTGGCCTTGCCCTTGATCTGCTCGGCCACGCCCAGGCGCGGGAACAGTTCGTCCGAGAGGTAGGTTCCGCTGGCGCTGGCGGAATAGGCGATCGATCTGGCATTCAGCAAGGTGTGTTTGAGTGCCTCCACCGTGCTGATGTCGGGCTTGGGCGTGCCCTTGCGCACGCTCATGCCGATCATGGAGCGGGCCAGGTCCACGCGGCTGCCTGGCTGCACCTTGCCCTGCGCCACCAAAGCCTCCAGTCCTGAATCGGCCAGGATGACGATGTCGAACTGCTCGCCGCGGGCGAAGCGGCTGGGGATGGAGTCGGGTGCCTTGCCCATCGACGCGCCCCGCGCGGTGACCACCTTGTGGCCGGTGGCCTGTTCGTACAGGGGAATCAGCTGGTCATAGGCGGCGGAAAAACCGCCCGAGGTGACGACGCGGATTTCTGCCGCCTGCGCGCCGGAGGGCGCTGCCGCGCCCAGCGCCAGGCCCAGGCTCAACGCCGCGCCGAGCAGGGCGCTCAGCGCCCGGCGGCGGGGCATTCCGGGGGGGCTCACAGTGGCTGGCTTGAAGGGTTGCATGTCATGTCTCCTGGTTGTTGTAGTTGGGGTTGCGGGCTGCTTTGTCAGTCGGCGGTTATCTTGCGCTCGTGGATGATGCGGCCCCACTTGCTGTATTCGGAGGCAATGAATTTGCCCAGCTCATCGCGGGTGCTGGGCGATGCGGTCTGGCCATGCTTGAGCAGGCTTTCGCGCACTTCGGGGGTGTTGAGCACCTTCACCAGTTCGGCATTCCAGCGGTCCAGCAAGGGTTTGGGCGTCTTGGCCGACGCCACGAAGGCGTACCAGTTCGTGGCGTTGAATCCAGGGAAGGTCTCTGCCACCGTGGGTACGTTGGGCAGGTAGGCGGGACGCGTCAGTCCGGTGGTGGCCAATGGAATGAGCTTGCCCGACTCGATGTGGGGCAGGGCGGTGGGGGGCGCTGCGTAGAACGCGGTCACACGACCTCCCAGTACATCCTGCAGCGCGGGGGCGCCGCCCTTGTAGGGCACGTGCACGGTATCGATCTTGGCGACGTCGTTGAGCAGTTCACCCGCCAGGTGCGCTGCCGAACCGGGGCCGGTGGACGCAAAGTCGAACTTGCCCGGCTCGCGCTTGGCCTTGGCCACGAATTCTCCCAGGGTCTTGATGCCGGTGCTGGCGGGCACCACCAGCACGTTGGGGAAGCTCACGCCCATGGTGATGGGCGCCAGATCCTTGAGCGGGTCGTAGCGGACGCTCATGAAATGGGGGGCGATGCTGAGCGGGCCAATGGAGCCGAACAGCAGCACCGAGCCGTCCGACGGGCCCGTGGCGACCTGGGTGTGGGCCAGGTTGCCTCCCGCGCCGGGCTTGTTGTCCACCACCACGCTCTGGCCGATGTTCTCGCCCAGCTTCTTGGCGATCAACCGCGCCGCGATGTCTGCTGAACCGCCCGCAGCAAAGCCGACCACCAGGGTCACCGGCTTCTTGGGAGGAAAGTCCTGGGCTTGGGCGGCTGTGTGGACCAGGGGGAGGCATGTGGCCAGGGCGGCGGCCGCGATCAGTGAGCGTCGTTGCATGGTGGATTCCAGAAGTGGCCGATGCACGGTCGGCCTTGCGAAAGGAAGCCAGTCTAGGTAGCGGGCAATAATCTGTGAATTGCAATTTATGACAGGACTATTGCATGCTGCGCATCAAATTCGATCTGGGTGAACTGCAGGCATTCGTGGTCACTGCAGAGAAAGCGAGCTTTCGCCTGGCGGCCGAAGCCCTGTGCCTGTCGCCGCCGGCCCTCAGCCGCAGGGTCGAGCGGTTGGAGGCGGCTTTGGGGGTGCGGTTGCTGGAGCGCACGACCCGCAGTGTGGAACTGACTGCCGTAGGGCAGGAGTTTTTGCATGAGGCGCGCGCGGCCCTGGTGGGTCTGGATGAAGCGGTGCAGCGCGTGAATGACCAGGTGCATCTTCGCCGTGGTCGGGTGGCGATCGCCTGCATTCCATCCGTGGCAAGCCATTTGCTGCCGCGCGTTCTGCGGGCCTTCGCGGTGGCGCAGCCGGAGGTGCAGGTGCACGTCATCGACGAAAGCGCCAGCCAGGTCCTCGATGCAGTGCTGCGGGGGGACGCCGATTTCGGGCTGAGTTTTACCGGCAGCCAGGAGTCGGCACTGCGTTTCGAGGCATTGATGCGCGAGCGCTACGTCCTGGCCATGCAACGCGGGCACCGCTGGGCCGGGCGCAAGGAGGTGGCGTGGGCTGAGCTGGCGGGGCAGCGCCTGGTGTCCGTCTCGCGCGACAGCAGCAACCGGCTGCTTCTGGACCAGGCCACGGCCGATCTGCCGGAGCAGCCCGTGGCGTGGTACGAGTGCAACCATGTTGCCGGTGCGCTGGCCCTGGTGGAGGCCGGGTTGGGCCTGGCCGTGCTGCCGCAACTGGCGCTGCCGGCTGAGCACCCCGAGGTTTGCGGCGTGCCGCTGATAGAGCCCGACCTCTGGCGCACCTTGGGGTTGCTGCAGCGGCGCGAACGTGTGCTAGGTCCCGCCGCAGAGGCCTTGCGCCAGCGCCTGATGCAGTTGCGTGTGGGGGTGTGAGGGGGCGCGAAGGTGGAGGGCCCGCGCGCGGCCGCATCACCTCAATACACCAGCCGGTCTGGCTGCACCTCTTGCAGGATGGTGGTGGCAATCTCTTCGATGGACTTGGTGGTGGTGGATAGCCACCGAATGCCTGCGCGGCGCATCATGGCCTCGGCCTCGGCAACCTCGGCCCGGCAGTTTTCGATGCTGGCGTATTTGGAGTTGGGGCGGCGCTCGGCGCGGATCTCGGCCAGGCGGTCGGGACTGATGGTCAGGCCGAAGATCTTGCTGCGAAACGGCACCAGTGCGGGGGGGAGCTGGCGGCGCTCGAAGTCTTCGGGGATCAGCGGGTAATTGGCCGCTTTCAGGCCGCACTGCATGGCCAGGTACAGGCTGGTAGGGGTCTTGCCGCTGCGGCTCACGCCCACCAGGATTACATCGGCACCGGCCAGGTCGCGGTTGCTCTGGCCGTCGTCATGCGCCAGGCTGAAATTGATGGCCTCGATGCGGTCCGTGTATTCCTTGCTGCGGCTCACGTCGCTGAAGCGGCCGATGCGGTGGTTGGACTTGATGCCCAGCTCCTGCTCCAGGGGGTGCACAAAGGTGCCAAACATGTCCAGCAGCATGCCCTTGCAGCCGTCCTGGATCACTTTGAGCACCTCCATGTTGACCAGGGTGGTGAAGACGATGGGTTTTTTGCCCTCGACCTCACCGGTGTGGTTGATCTGCCGCACCGCCTGGTGCGCCTTGTCCACCGTGTCGATGAAGGGCAGGCGCACATGGCGCGGCTTCATCTCAAACTGGGCCAAGATGGCATTGCCAAAGGTTTCGGCGGTGATGCCGGTGCCGTCGGAGACAAAAAATACAGTGCGCGAGTGCATGGAGCCCCTTTTTTTGATGCGGCTTGCGCCAGCGGGGTGGGCACCACAAAGAAGTGGAGATTCCCCGTTTTGCGTCAGTCGCGTGAAAGCGTCAGCCCGTTGCCAGATGCGCGGGCCTACAATTGTCACAATTATCCAATTCTCACCATGCACCGCGTCGGCCTACAACCACAACGACAAAGCTACAGCCTGTGCATGGCCGCCTGCCTGATGCCCGCCGGGGCCAGGCACGCAGACCCAGTTTCAACTTCTGGAGCTTTCCCATGTCTGCACTTTTCAGCCCGACCGCCCTGGTCGTACCGTTTGAAAACCTGAGAATGACCGATGTCGAGGCCGTTGGCGGTAAAAACGCCAGCCTCGGCGAGATGATCTCCCAGCTGCCGCAAGGCGTGCGCGTGCCCACGGGGTTCGCCACCACCGCCCACGCGTTCCGTGAATTTCTGGCCTACGACGGCCTGGCCGACCGCATCAGCGCCAAGCTCAAGAGCCTGGACACCGAAGACGTGCGCGCCCTCGCGCAGGTCGGCGCGGAAATCCGCGCCATGGTCGAGGCCCAGCCCTTCCCGGCGGATCTGCAAAAGGCCATTGCCGACGAATTTGCCAAGCTGAGCGCTGGCAACCCCGCTGCCTCGTTTGCCGTGCGTTCGTCCGCCACGGCCGAGGACTTGCCCGACGCATCGTTTGCCGGCCAGCAGGAAACCTTCCTGAACGTGGTGGGCATCGACGAAGTCATGCACAAGATGAAGGAAGTGTTTGCGTCGCTGTACAACGACCGCGCCATCTCTTACCGCGTGCACAAGGGCTTCGAGCACGACGTGGTGGCCCTCTCGGCTGGTGTGCAGCGCATGGTGCGCTCCGACCTGGGCGCCGCAGGCGTGATGTTCACCATCGACACCGAATCCGGCTTTGAAGACGTGGTGTTCATCACCAGCAGCTACGGCCTCGGCGAGACGGTGGTGCAGGGCGCCGTGAACCCCGACGAGTTCTACGTGCACAAGCCCATGCTGCAGGCGGGCAAGAAGGCGCTGATCCGCCGCAACCTGGGCAGCAAGCTGATCCAGATGGTGTTCTCCACGCCTGAGGAAAAGGCCGCCAGCGGCAAGCTGGTCAAGACCATTGATGTGCCCACCGAGCAGCGCAACCGCTACTCGCTGACCGACGCCGATGTGGAGCAACTGGCCCGCTACGCGCTGGTGATCGAGCAGCACTATGGCCGCCCCATGGACATTGAGTGGGGCAAGGACGGCACCGACGGCCAGCTCTACATCCTGCAAGCCCGCCCAGAGACGGTGAAGAGCCAGGCCAAGGGCCAGGCCGAGCTGCGCTACAAGCTCAAGGGCCACGGCACCGTGCTGGCCGAGGGCCGCGCGATTGGCCAGAAGATCGGTACCGGCCCCGTGCGCCTGGTGCACAACGTCAGCGAGATGGACAAGGTCCAGCCGGGCGATGTGCTGGTCACCGACATGACCGACCCCAACTGGGAGCCCGTGATGAAGCGCGCCAGCGCCATCGTTACCAACCGGGGCGGCCGCACCTGCCACGCCGCCATCATTGCGCGTGAACTGGGCATTCCGGCCGTGGTGGGCTGCGGCGACGCGACTGAGCGGCTGAAGGACGGCACGCTGGTCACGGTGAGCTGCTCCGAGGGCGACACGGGCAAGATCTATGACGGTCTGCTCGAAACCGAAGTCACCGAAGTGCAGCGCGGCGCGATGCCCCCCATCAAGACCAAGATCATGATGAACGTGGGCAACCCCCAGCTGGCGTTTGATTTTGCCCAGCTGCCCAACGGAGGCGTTGGCCTGGCGCGGCTTGAGTTCATCATCAACAACAACATTGGTGTGCACCCCAAGGCCATCCTGGACTACCCCCAGATCGATGCCGACCTGAAGAAGGCCGTGGAATCGGTGGCGCGCGGCCACGCGTCACCCCGTGCGTTCTATGTGGACAAGGTCGCTGAAGGTGTGGCCACCATCGCCGCCGCCTTCTGGCCCAAGCCCGTGATCGTGCGCCTGTCGGACTTCAAGTCCAACGAATACCGCAAGCTGATCGGCGGCAGCCGCTACGAGCCCGAGGAAGAAAACCCGATGCTGGGCTTCCGTGGCGCGGCCCGCTACATCAGCGAAGACTTCGGCGAAGCCTTTGCGATGGAATGCGAAGCGCTCAAGCGCGTGCGCAACGACATGGGCCTGACCAATGTGCAGGTGATGGTGCCGTTTGTGCGCACGCTGGGCCAAGCCGAGCGCGTGACCAAGCTGCTCGCATCGCATGGCCTGCAGCGTGGCAAGGACGACCTCAAGGTCATCATGATGTGCGAGGTGCCCAGCAACGCCATCCTGGCCGAGCGCTTCCTGGAGTTCTTCGACGGCTTCTCCATCGGCTCCAACGACCTGACCCAGCTCACGCTGGGCCTGGACCGCGACTCGGGCCTGGAGCTGCTGGCACAGGACTTTGACGAGCGCGACCCGGCCGTGGAGGCACTGATCCACCAGGCCATCAAGGCCTGCCTGGCCCAGGGCAAGTACATCGGTATCTGCGGCCAGGGCCCCAGCGACCACCCTGACTTTGCGCAGTGGCTGGCCAAGGAAGGCATCTCGTCGATCTCGCTCAACCCCGACAGCGTGATTGCCACCTGGCAGCAACTGGCAGGCTGACGCACCGACCGGGCTGCCCTGTGCACCATGTGCCCACTGCACCACCCGCCATCGCGTCCGTGATGCCGCGCCCGTGATGCCGTTGCAGCAGCCCGCCAACCGCCCCGCCGACGCCGAGATGGCGGGGCCGTTTCCCCCCGATTTGCACGACGTGCGCCACCTGTGGCTCAAGGCAGGTTTGCTCCTGCTCTGGGCCCTGGTGTCGTTTGGCGCTACCTACTTCGCCCGCGACCTGCAGGTGCTGGTGGTGGGGGGCTGGCCCCTGGGCTACTGGATTGCGGCGCAGGGTGCGGTGCTGGTGTTCATCGCCATCGTGGTCGCTTACGGCTGGGCCATGAACCACTTTGAGCGGCAGGACCAGCAGCAGCGCGAGGCGCTGGAGCTTTCCGCCCCTGCCGCAGAAGACCGCGCCCATGGCTGAGCGCAAGCCAGGCAGCGCTGCGGCGGACCGCGCCTATTTGTGGCGGCTGCACCGCATCCTGGCGCTGTACGTGGCGGGGGTGCTAGGTTTTCTGGCCCTGATGACCTGGGCTGAGCACCAGGGGCTGTCGCGCCACTGGATCGGCCCGATTTTTCTGTTCCTCACCGTGATGGTGTACGCCGGCATCGGCGTGTATGGCCGTACGACCGACCCCGAGGACTACTACGTGGCGGGGCGGCGCATTCCGCCCATGTACAACGGCATGGCCACGGCGGCCGACTGGATGAGTGCGGCGTCCTTCATCAGCCTGTCGGGCGCGCTGTACCTGCAGGGCTTTTCGGGCACGCCAGGGCAGGCCGGTGGTTTGGCCTATCTGCTGGGGTGGACAGGGGGCTTCTGCCTGGTCGCCATGCTGATTGCGCCGCACCTGCGGGCCATGGGGCTGTACACGATTCCCGATTTTTTCCATGTGCGTTTTGGCGGGCGCTGGCCGCGTGTGATTGCAGCGCTGGCGGCTGTCTTGTGCTCGTTCACTTACGTGGTGGCGCAGATCTATGGCGTGGGGCTGATTGCGTCGCGCCTCACCGGCGTGCAGTTCGAGATCGGCATCATGCTGGGCCTGGGCGGGGTGCTGCTGTGCTCGTTTCTGGGCGGGATGCGGGCCATCACCTGGACGCAGGTGGCGCAGTACGTGGTGCTGCTGCTGGCGTTCATGATCCCAGTGTCGTGGCTGGCATACAAGCAGCTCGGCAGCCCGCTGGCGCCGCTGGTGTATGGCGCGCAGATCAGCAAGATTGCCGACCTGGAGGCGCAGCTGCTCGACTCTCCGGCCGAGCACCAGGTGGTGCAGGCCTACCTGCAGCGCGCCAAGGACTTCGAGGCGCGTCTGCAAGATGTGGAGGCGGCCCTGGAGCGGGAGCGTGAGAAAGGGCGGGAGCGCATCCGTGCCCTGCGTGCCCAGAACGCCGATGTGGGCCTCATCGTCTCCGCCAGCCGCGAGCTCGCGGGGCTGCCGCGCGATGCGGCTTCGGCCCGCGAACGCTGGACCCGCGAAATGCGCGAGAACTACGAACGCGCGCGCCCCTTGGGTGGGTTGCCCCCCCACAGCCAGGCCTATGCGGGTGACCCCCACGGCACGCCTGAGGAGCAACGTGACTACGAGCTCACGCGTCGCAATTTTCTGGCGCTGATGTTCTGCCTGATGGTCGGCACCGCCGGGCTGCCCCACCTGCTGACCCGTTACTACACCTCGCCCACGGTGTCTGCGGCGCGCGCGTCGGTGGGCTGGTCGCTGTTTTTCATTGCGCTGCTGTACCTCAGCGCGCCTGCGCTGGCCGTGCTGGTGAAGTTCGAGGTCATGCAGAACCTGGTGGGCAGCAGTTTCGAGGCACTGCCCACCTGGATGGCGCAGTGGGCGCGGGTGGACAGCTCGCTGCTGTCGGTGGAAGACGTGAACGGCGATGGCCTGATCCAGTTTGGCGAGATCCGCCTCGGTGCCGATCTCATCATGCTGGCCACGCCCGAGCTGGGCGGGCTGCCCTATGTGGTGTCGGGTCTGGTGGCGGCGGGGGGGCTGGCGGCGGCGCTGTCCACGGCCGATGGCTTGTTGCTCACCATCAGCAACGCGCTGGTGCGCGACCTGTATTTTCAGGACACACGCCGACAGGCGTCTCCCGAGCAGCGGGTGATCCTGACCAAGTTCACGCTGCTGGCGGTGGCCCTGTCGGCTGCGTTTGTGGCGGCGCTCAAGCCGTCTGAAATTTTGCCCATGGTGTCGGCCTCGTTCTCGCTGGCGGCATCGGCGTTTGTACCGGTGATGGTGCTGGGCATCTTCTGGCGGGGCACCACGCGGCAAGGCGCGGTGGCCGGCATGCTGGGCGGGCTGGCCATCACGGTGTACTACATGCTGTCGCATGTGCCGGCCATGCAGGTACTGCCGCGCTGGCTGCTGGCCGATGGTTTGTGGTTTGGCATCCAGCCCATCTCTGCAGGTGTGTTTGGTGTGCCGTGTGGCCTGCTCGTTACCCTGGTGGTCAGCTGGATCACCCGGCCCCCGCCGCCGCTACCCCGCATCCGTTCCGAGATGTAGCGCCCACGTCATGGGGGTTATGTGTAAACCCCGATTTGCAGAGGTGCCAAAACATGGGATTCTGGTTTGCGGGTGACGGCCTCGCAGCCGTCCCCTGCATTGCCCACTACTAGGAGACTCATGGTTCTCGTCAAAACCCCCGCAGGCCAGGAAGCACTCAAGGACCGTCACGGCAGCCTGAGCTCGCGCCAGCGTTCGGCCTTCATTCTCTTTGACGGCAAGCGCACCACGGGGGAGATTTTGGCGGCCACAGCAGCCATGGGCATCACGCAGGACGATGTGCAGTCCATGATCGCCCAAGGGCTGCTGGCGCCGGTGGGGGGGCAGGCTTCTGCTGCCGCCGTGAGCCCCGTTGCCACCAGTGCAGCGCCAGCACCCGCCGCCTTGGCAGAAGCTCCCGCCACCGATCTGGGCACGGTGGCATCGCCCGTGGAGGGTTCCGGGCGTTCGCCCATGGAGCGCTACCAGGCGGCGTACCCCATTGCCACCGAGCTGACCGCAGCGCTGGGCTTGCGCGGGTTTCGGCTGAACCTGGCGGTGGAGGGGGCCGGCAGTTTTGAAGACCTGGCCGCCCTGGCCCCCAAGATCCGTGAGGCGGTGGGCGATGTCAAATTTGCGCGGCTGGACAAGGCGCTGTTTGATTGAGACCCCGAGGTTCCGGCGCGGTCTTGCTGGATAGAAGCCTGGGTGGGGCGCCAGTTCCACAGACCGTTCGCAAGATGCGCGAGCATGAAAAAGCGGCCCGAAGGCCGCTTTTGTTTTTGCCGATGCAGGCAGGAAAGCAGGACAGACGCTGAGATCAGCGGCCCACCTTCAGCAGTTCCACGTCGAACTTGAGCGTGGCGTTCGGGGGGATCACGCCGCCCGCGCCGCGTGCGCCGTAGCCCAGGGCGGCGGGGATGATCAGCGTGCGCTGGCCACCGATCTTCATGCCTTGCACGCCTTCGTCCCAGCCCTTGATGACCATGCCGGCGCCCAGTGCAAATTCAAAGGGGTCGTTGCGGTCGCGGCTGGAGTCGAACTTGGCACCTTGTTCGCCGTTGTTGTACAGCCAGCCGGCGTAGTGCACCGACACGTTCTGGCCCTTGGTGGCTTCGGCGCCTTCGCCCACGGTGGTGTCTTCGTATTGCAGGCCGGATGCGGTGGTGGTCAGTGCCATGGGAGTTCCTTGGTTGCTATTAAAAATATAGCTTCAGGCGCATGTGTTAATTGCGCTTGAAGCTATTTTGACCCCTATTTTAACGAAAGCCCCGCGCGGAGGCCCGGCGGGGCTTTTCCCTGCGTGCACAGGGCGGGGCGGGAGTGGCGCGTCAGGCCTTCTTGGCGCGGCCTGCGACCCAGCGGGTGGCAAAGGCCTGCACGTCCGACAGGCGCTTGAGCAGGTCGGCGCCCGAGGGGGTAACGGTGTAGCCGTCGCTGCCGTGGTCCACAAAACCGGCTTCGCGCAGCTCTTTGATGCGGGTGTTGAGCGTGTTGGGGGTGATGCCACCCACGCTGTCCTGCAGCAGGCGGAACGTCTGTGGGTGGCCGTCCTTCAGGGCCCACAGCACGCGCAGCGCATAGCGGCATTCAAGTCTCTCGAAGAGCTGATTGATGGAAGCATTTTCTTTGGAGCTCATGGACGCTTCTCCTCGCGCAAATATTGGATCTGGATTCAGTGCGGGTGGCTGTCAACCGGGCCCGCTGATGCGCTGAGACTATAGCGCGGAACCCATTTTGCTACAAGTTTAGTAGCTCAGAACGCACAGCACACATGCGCTAGTGGCGAAAATTGCCATGTTACGTATCAAACTGTTGCGACAGGGCCACGGTTTTCGGCCCCGGTCAGGCGCGCCCCAGCCCCGCCAGATGCCCCACCAGCAACTGGGCCGCGGGGGGCAGCCACTGCGCACTGCGGTAGCAGATGGCAAAGCGCCGCTGGGCCCAGGGGTCGCTCAGCGGGACGATGCGCACCGGCGCCAGCTGGGCAAACGGCTGGGCCACCTCGCGCGGCACCACGCTGATGGCCAGGTTGGCGCGCACCACCCGCAGGGCGGCGTCAAAGTTGGACACCAGCACCCGGTGGGCCAGCATTTTCCCTTCCACTGCGGCGGCGCGCGCCAGCAGCACCTGCACCGCGCTCAGCGCGGGCATGCTGACGAATTCATGCTCCAGCACGTCGGCAAACCGCACGCTCTGCAGCTGGGCCACGGGGTGCGACTCGTGTGCCACCACGGCCAGGTGGTCGCTGCGGTAGGCGCTGGTTTCCAGGCCCGACAGATCAGCCGCGTCCCAGCAGATGCCGATGGACGCGCTGCCGTCGCGCACGCCCTGCACCACATCCGGGCTCACCCGTTCTTCCAGGCTGATCTGGATGTTGCGGTACGCCGGGTCTTGCAGAAAGGCCGCTACGTCGTCGGCCAGCGACTCGGCCATGACCGAGGCCGTGACCAGCATGCGCACATGGCCCCGGGTGCCGGTGGCATAGGCCGCCATGTCGCGCTCGATCTGCCCCACGTTGGCCAGCATGGTGCGGGCGTGCTCCAGCAGCGTCTCGCCCGCCGGGGTGGGCACCACGCCCCGGCGCTTGCGCAGCAGCAGCGGCGTGCCCACGGTGTCTTCCAGCTGCGCCAGCCGCTTGCTGATGGCCGAGCCCACGATGGACTCCTGCTCCGCGACGCGCGCGATGCTGCGTTGCTCGCACACGGCGGCGAACAGCCGCAGGGTCTGTAGATCCAGATCGCGCATTCGTGGTCTCTCAGGTGGGTTGTGATGTTCCTTTTAGGAATCTTACGGGTTCCGAGATGTATTTTCTGATTCCGTAGGGAATTTCTAGAATACGTTCATTCACCGCACCACAAAGAGATCACCGTGAGTCCAGCGAACACCCCCTCCGAGATGCCCCGCGCCATCGTCCGCGAAGTGGGCCTGCGCGACGGCCTGCAGAGCATTGCCACCGTGGTGTCCACCGCGCACAAGATTGAATGGATCAGCGCTGCCTACGCCGCCGGCCAGCGCGAAATCGAGGTGGGCTCCTTCGTGCCCGCCCGCCTGCTGCCCCAGCTGGCCGACACGGCCGAGGTGCTGGCCCATGCCAAGACCCTGCCCGGCCTCGTCGCCTCGGTGCTGGTGCCCAACTACAAAGGTGCCGAGCGCGCGCTGGAGCAGGGCGCCGACCTGATGATCGTGCCCCTGTCTGCCAGCCACGCCCACAGCCTGGCCAACCTGCGCAAGACGCCCGACGAGGTGGTGGCCGAGGTGGCCCGCATCCGCGCGCTGCGCGACGCCAGCGGCAGCCGCACCCTGATTGAAGGCGGCGTTGGCACGGCCTTTGGCTGCACCCTGCAAGGCGAGGTGGCAGAAACCGAAGTGCTGCGCCTGATGCAAGCGCTGCTGGATGCGGGCGCCGACCGCGTGAGCCTGGCCGACACCGTGGGCTATGCCGACCCTGCCTCGGTGGCCCGTCTGTTCGGCAAGGCGCGTGCGTTGGTGGGCGACCGCCTGGCCTGCGCGCATTTCCATGACACGCGCGGCATGGGCCTGGCCAATGTGTATGCCGCCTGGCAGACCGGCATCCCCCGCTTTGATGCCTGCCTGGCCGGCATTGGCGGCTGCCCGCACGCGCCAGGTGCCAGCGGCAACGTCACCACCGAAGATCTCGTGTTCATGCTGGAGCGCATGGGCGTTGCCACCGGCATCGACGTGACCGCGCTGCTCGCGCTGCGCCAGCGCGTGGCAGGCTGGCTGACGGGCGAGACCCTGCACGGCACGCTGTGGCAAGCGGGGCTGCCGCAGAATGCCGCACCTGCGGTGCTGCGCGAAGCCGCAACGGCCTGAACCCCTTTTTCTGAACGCTCTGAACATGCACGACACACCCGCCACTCCCCCTTCCCCCCGCCTGCCGCTCGAAGGCCTGCGCGTGGTGGAGTTCACCCACATGGTCATGGGCCCCACCTGCGGCATGGTGCTAGCCGACCTGGGCGCCGAGGTCATCAAGGTCGAGCCCGTGGATGGGGACCGCACGCGCCACCTGCTGGGCGCAGGCGCCGGTTTCTTCCCCATGTTCAACCGCAACAAGAAGAGCATTGCGCTCGACCTGCGCAGCCCCGAGGGGCTGGAGGTGGCGCGCAAGCTGGCGGCATCGGCCGACGTGGTGGCGCAGAACTTCAAGCCCGGCGTGATGACGAAATACGGCCTGGACTACGCCGCGCTGAGCCAGGTCAACCCGCGCCTCATCTACGTCAACCACACGGGCTTTCTGCCGGGCCCTTACGAGCACCGTACGGCGCTCGACGAGGTGGTGCAGATGATGGGCGGCCTGGCCTACATGACCGGCCGCCCGGGCGACCCGCTGCGCGCGGGCAGCAGCGTGAACGACATCATGGGCGGCATGTTTGGCGCGATTGGCGCGATGGCGGCGCTGATGCAGCGCGGCATCACCGGGCGCGGGCAGGAGGTGGACTCGGCCCTGTTCGAGAACAACGTGTTCCTGGTCGGGCAGCACATGATGCAGTACGCCGTCACTGGCCAGCCCGCTGCGCCCATGCCCGACCGCATTTCGTCGTGGGCCGTGTACGACGTGTTCAGCGTGAAAGACGGCGGGCAGATCTTTTTGGCCGCAGTGAGCGATGCGCAGTGGCAGACCTTTTGCGACGCCATGGGCTATGCCGACCTGAAGGCCGACGCCAGCCTGGCCACCAACAACGAACGCGTACGCGCCCGCCCCACGCTGATGCCCGTGCTGCGCGAGCGCCTGGCGCAGCACACTGCCGACGAACTGGCCGCGATCTTCGAGCGCCATGGCCTGCCGTTTGCGCCCATCCGCCGGCCCGAAGAACTGTTTGACGACCCGCACCTGCAAGCCACCGGTGGCCTGGCCGACATCACGCTGCCCGATGGGGAGCGCGCAGGGCAGACCGCACAGATCACGCTGATGCCGCTGCGCCTGGCGGGCCAGCGGCTTGATGTGCGCTGCGATCCGCCGCGCCTGGGCCAGCACACGGCCGAACTGCTGCAGGGCCTGGGCTATACGGCCGATGCCGTGGCAGAGCTGCAGGCATCAGGGGCCATCGCCTGATTTTTTGACGAACTGGTGGCATGAAAACGCGGCGCAGACCGCAGCCCCAGGATTCCCCACCAACGACCGGAGACAACCCCATGCGCAAGACCACTTCTTTCATTGCCTCATCCCACGCTGCGTCTGCTGCAGCGGGCCTCCTCACGCGCCGCCAGGCACTGGCCACCGGCGCCGCCGCGCTGGGTGCTGCGGCCTGGGGTCTGCCCCGCATGGCGCACGCCCAGGGCGACGGCAAGCCGCTGCGCGTGATCCTGCCGCTGTCGGCGGGCTCGGGCGCGGACGGCGCCATCCGCGCCATCAGCACCAGCCTGGCAAAGGCGTTGGGCCAGCCGGTGGTCATCGAAAACCTGCCGGGCGCGGGCGGCATCACTGGCACGACCCAGATCGTGCGCGCGCCCAAGGATGGCTCGGTGATTGGCGTGGTGTCCAACAACCACGTGGTCAACCCCAGCGTGTACAAGAACATCCCGTTCGACTCGCTGGCCGACATCACGCCCATCACCATCCTGGGCGCCACGCCGTTTGTGCTGGTCGCGCACCCTGCGCTGCCCGCCAAGACGGTGCAGGAGCTGATTGCCCTGGCCAAGTCCAAACCCGGCGTGCTCAACTACGGCTCGTCGGGCAACGGCACCATCCTGCACTTGGGCGCAGCGATGTTTGTGGACCAGGCCAAGCTCGACATCAAGCACATCCCCTACCGGGGCATGGGCCCGCTGATGAACGACATTTTGGGAGGGCAGGTGCAGCTGGGTGTGGTGGCTGTAGCACCGGCGGCCGCGCACATCAAAGCGGGCTCATTGCGCGCCCTGGGCGTGACCACGGCCACCCGCGTGGCGGCACTGCCCGGCGTGCCCACCATCGCCGAGCAAGGGCTGCCGGGCTATGAGCTGGACGGGTGGATTGCCCCGGTGGCGCCTGCGGGCCTGCCCAAGGCCGAGCTGGCGCGGCTGTACAACGGCTTCAAGGCCGCCATGGAGATGCCCGAGGCGCGCGACGCGCTGATTGCGCAGGGCTACGAGATCAAGCTCACGCCGCCCGAGCCGGCTGCCGCCTTCTTCCGCAGCGAAGCAGCGCGCATGGCGCAGGTGGTGAAGAACGCCAACGTGAAAATCGACTGACGCAGCGCAGGGGCTGTGTGCGGCGTGCTTTTGCAGGGCGTCAGGCAGGTTTTGAGGGTTTTTGGGCACATGCGCTAGTGCAATATGCCTGAGGTGCTATTTTATTGATAGCAATTGCATGGGTGCCGAGGCCCAGCGCCCACAGGGCTGCGGCGCCATCGCAGAGCAGTGTGAGGGGCGGCTGCCTTGCGGCCCCGCATCAGGCGCGCGGCGCGGGCAGTGCAGGGTGGGCGTGGCGCAGGCGGAACACCTCCACGGCCTGCACCAGTTGCTGCGCCTGCCCGCTCAGGCTGCCTGCGGCGGCGGCGCTTTCTTCCACCAGGGCGGCGTTCTGCTGCGTGGCCTCGTCCATGCGCACGATGGCCTGTGTCACACGCAGCATGTCGCTGGTCTGCGCGGCGCTGGCCTGGCTGATCTCTTCCATCAGCGCGCTCACGCCCTGGATGGACGACACCACCTCGGCCATGGTGATGCCTGCATTGCGCGCCAGGTCCGAGCCGGCCTGCACACGCTCCACGCTGGTCTGGATGAGCTGCTTGATCTCGCGCGCGGCGCTGGCGCTGCGGGTGGCCAGGTTGCGCACCTCGCTGGCCACCACGGCAAAGCCCCGGCCTTGTTCGCCCGCGCGCGCGGCCTCGACAGCGGCATTGAGCGCGAGGATGTTGGTCTGGAACGCGATGCCGTCGATGACGCCAATGATGTCGGCAATGCGGCGCGAGCTGTCCTGGATGCCTTGCACCACCTCCACCATCTGCGTGACCACATCCCCACCGCGTTGTGCCACCGAGGCCCCGTTTTTGGCCAGCTCGTTCGCGCGCAGGGCGTTGGACGCGTTTTGCTGCACGGTGGACTGCAGCTGCTGCATGGACGAGGTGGTTTCGTCCAGCGATGAGGCCTGCTCTTCGGTGCGATGGCTCAGGTCGGCGTTGCCCTGGGCGATTTCAGCGCTGGCACTGGCCACGCCTTCGGCGTTGCTGCGCACGCCGGAGACCACGTTTTCCAGGTTGTCTTGCATGGCGCGCAGGGCCTCCAGCAAGCGCGCGGGCTCATCCTTGCCCTCCACCTCGATGCGGGTGGTGAGATCGCCCGCCGCCACCTTGTGCGCCACCGATACCGCGACGCCCAGAGGGCGCACCACCGACCGCGTCAGCAGCCAGCCCGCACAGGCGCCCAGCGCCGTGACCAGGGCGAGTGCCACCAGGCTGCTCACCAGCGCCCGGCGCGCATCCTGCGCCGCCTGCTGGGCAATGGCCGCGCTGCTGGCGGCCACCTGCTCGCTCAGCGCCGTCAGCAGCTTGGCGGGGCCCTGGTCGATGTCGGCCACGTCGGCATCGCCGGCCGACGGCACAAAGCCGAGCGACTGGAACACCTCGAAGCCCTTGCGGTAGCCCTGTGCCATCTGGGCGTGGGCCTGGGTGAACTTTTGCAGCGCCGCTTTTTCCTGCGCGTCGGTCAGTTGGGGCTCCAGCGCCTTGGCCGCATCGGCCACCCGCTTTTCGCTGGCCTGGAAGGCGTTCCAGTGCAGTTCGCGCTTGCGCGAGTCCTCGCCCCGCAGCAGGGTGTTCTTCCACTCCAGCACCTGGGTCTTGAACTCGCTTTCCATGCGGCTCACGGCGCGCTCCTGGGCCATGCGCTGTTGCACCGTGGTGTCGTACGTGCCCAGGGTCTGGTACAGCGCAGCAATGCCGAACAGTGCGGCCCCCAGCAGCAGGGCCAGCACCAGGCCCAGGGCGGTGGCCATGCGTGCACCGATGGAGTAGTTGGACATTTTCATCAGGGGCTCCAAAGGTTCTGCAGCAGGCCCGTGGGCTGGTGCTAAGAGGCGCTGGTGGCTCAGGCCTTCAGCTTGAGCAGGTACACCATCACGCGGGCGGTGGTGAGATCCAGTTCCATGAACTCTGCCAAATCCTTGCCGGTGAGCCAAGAGGGTTCCCACCGGTTCTGCTTGAGCGTGCGCAGCCAGGATTCGTGGCGGGTGGCCGCCTCGACGGCGGCCAGCATTTCAGCGGTGCGCGCAGCGGGCACGCCCTTGCCGGTGAACACGCCGCGCCAGTTGGCCATCACGGCGTCCAGCCCTTGTTCACGGAACGAGGGCAGACCAAAAACGCTGCGGCGCGACGACACGCCCACGGCACGCAGCTTGCCTGCCGCGATGGCGTCGTTGAACTCGCTGTAGCCCGACAGGCCCAGCGCCGCGTTGCCCGACAGCACGGCCTCGACCACCTCGGCACCGCCGGGGAAGGGCTTGTAGACCAGCCCTTCGGGGTTGGCCTTGGCGGCGCGGGCCAGCACGCCTGCGTAGATGTGGTCTACGCCACCGGCCGAGCCGCCGGCAATGGGCACGGCCTTGAGGTCGGCACGCAGCGCATCGGCGAGGTCCTTGGTGGTCTTGATGGGCGAGTTGGCCGCTACAGCTGCCACCAGGTAGTCGCTGGTGAGGCGCGCCAGGGGCTGGATGTGTGTCATGTCCACCGCTGGCTTTTGCAGCGCCACGGCGCCCACCATCACCATGCCACCCATCAGCAGCGTGTTGGGGTCGTTGCTGTACTTTTCGGCGTACTTGGCCAGGCCGATGGTGCCGCCCTTGCCGCCGATGTTTTCGTACTCCACCTGGTCCGCAGCACCAGCTGCGACCATGGCGGCACCCAGAGCACGGCCTGTCTGGTCCCAGCCGCCACCCGCATTGGCAGGGATCACGATGCGCACGGTGCCTGCCAGCTTGGCCGCCTTGGCGGCTGCAGGGGCAGGGCGTGCAGTCGTCGCAGCGCTCTGCGCCCAGGCGGCGGAGGGGCCGAGTGTGGTCCAGGCCAGGGCTGCGGCAACGGATTGGGCGATGGCCCGGCGGCGGTCGATCTCTGCAGACATGGAAAGTCCTTTGACAAAAGGGGAGGCAGGAAGGGCGTTGCGAGTCAGAGCCCAGGCCGCTGCCGGAGCGCCCTGGCTGCGCTGCTTACGCGCTGCCACGCCGAAGCAGCGCAGTCAGCCTGCGGTGGCATGCAAAGGGGCGCGCACGCCACCACCCGGGCTGTGCGCGCAATGGTCGCCATCCAAGCTGTCAGTCTGCTGTCGGTGGCATCAGGGTAAACGCGGAGATTGGGGTGCCAAACAGAGCGGTCGAGCGGATCTGTGCACCATGAAAAACGCCCTGCGCCGCAGATGCGGGGCAGGGCGCTCGTGCCAACGAAGGCTGGTTCGCGAGGCTTACAGCGAGTCGATAAAGCTGCGCAGCTTGTCAGAGCGGCTGGGGTGCTTGAGCTTGCGCAGCGCCTTGGCTTCTATTTGGCGGATGCGCTCGCGGGTCACGTCGAACTGCTTGCCCACTTCTTCCAAGGTGTGGTCGCTGGTCATCTCGATACCGAAGCGCATGCGCAGCACCTTGGCTTCGCGCGGCGTGAGGCCGTCCAGGATGTCCTTGACCACGTCGCGCAGGCCGGCCTGCATGGCGGCTTCGATAGGAGCGGTGTTGGCTCCGTCCTCGATGAAGTCGCCCAGATGGCTGTCGTCGTCGTCGCCGATGGGCGTTTCCATGGAGATCGGCTCCTTGGCGATTTTCATGATCTTGCGGATCTTGTCCTCGGGGATCTCCATCTTGGCCGCCAGGATGGATGCATCGGGCTCAAAACCAAACTCTTGCAAGTGCTGGCGCGAGATGCGGTTCATCTTGTTGATCGTCTCGATCATGTGCACCGGGATACGGATGGTGCGCGCCTGGTCGGCGATCGAGCGGGTGATGGCCTGGCGAATCCACCAGGTGGCGTACGTCGAGAACTTGTAGCCCCGGCGGTATTCGAACTTGTCCACCGCCTTCATCAGGCCGATGTTGCCTTCCTGGATCAGGTCGAGGAACTGCAGGCCACGGTTGGTGTACTTCTTGGCAATCGAGATCACGAGGCGCAGGTTGGCCTCGATCATTTCCTTCTTGGCATCGCGCGAGGTGGCTTCACCTTCGTTCATGCGCTTGTTGATGCCTTTGAGCTCGGCCAGTGGCACCACAACGCGGGACTGCAGGTCCATCAGCTTTTGCTGCAAGTCCTGGATGGGCGGGATGTTGCGCGCAATCACGGCCGACCAGGGCTTGCCTGCGGCGGCCTGCTTCTCGACCCACTGCAGGTTCAGCAGGTTGGGCGGGAAGTCCTTGATGAATGTCTCCTGGGGCATGCCGCACTTGTCCACGATGATGCGGCGCAGCTCACGCTCCTTCTTGCGCACGTCGTCCACCTGGCCGCGCACCATGTCGCACAGCTTCTCGATGGTCTTGGCGGTGAAGCGGATGGTCATCAGCTCGGCCGACAGGGCGTGCTGGGCCTTCACGTACGCGGGGGTGCCGTAGCCTTCCTTGTCGTACACCTTGTGCACTTTTTCAAACAGCTCGCGCAGCTTGTCGAAGCGCTCCAGCGCCTGCTTCTTGAGTTCTTCGAGCTTCTTGGTCAGCGCCTTGGAGCCGCCCTTGCCGTCGTCATCGTCGGCTTCGTCGAACTCGTCGAAGTCTTCTTCGGCCACATAGTCGTCGGCCTCGTTGGGGTTGGAGAAGCCGTCCACGATGGTGGAGATGACGACCTTGCCTTCGCGGATTTCCTCACCCATGTTGAGGATCTCGGCGATGGTGGCGGGCGATGCGCTGATCGCCTCCATCATGGCCATCAGGCCGCCTTCGATGCGCTTGGCGATTTCAATTTCGCCTTCGCGCGTCAGCAGCTCCACCGTGCCCATTTCGCGCATGTACATGCGGACCGGGTCCGTGGTGCGGCCGAATTCCGAGTCCACGGTGGACAGCGCGGCTTCGGCGGCTTCTTCGGCTTCTTCTTCGGTGGCGCCTGCGGGAGCGTTGTCCGTGATGATCAGGGCTTCGGCGTCAGGCGTCTGCTCGTACACCGCCACGCCCAGGTCGTTCAGGGTGGTGATGACGGCTTCGAGGGTTTCGGCATCGACCAGCTTGTCGGGCAAGTGGTCGTTGATTTCAACGTGCGTGAGGTAGCCGCGGGTCTTGCCCAGCTTGATCAGAGCCTTCAGGCGCTGGCGGCGCTTTTGCATGTCTTCTTCGGACAGGACGGTTTCGTCCAGGCCGAATTCCTTCATCAAGGCGCGTTCCTTCGCCTTGCTGATCTTCATGCGCAGGGGCTTGACCTTCTCGACCGTGGCGGCAGCCTCGGGGGTCTCTTCGATCTCGCCTTCGAGGTCGGCTTCGATGTCGGACAGGTCGGTGTCGTCCACGCTCTCATCGCCGCCGGCGGCTGCCTTGGGCTTGCGGCCGCGCTTGGCGGGGGCTTTGGCTTCGGCGGCACCTGCGGCCTTGGCAGGGCGGCCGGGCTTTTTCTTGGGCGCTTCTTCGTCGTCGGCAGCCGCTGCCTTGGCGCGGGCAGGCTTTTTCTTCAGCAATTCATCGGCAGCTTTGATCAGCTCGGCAGTACTTTTCACGGGCACAGTTTTCACTTTCTTGGCGACCGGGGCGGGCGCAGCGGCAGCAGCCTTTTTGGGGGCCGCCTTGGCCGGCGCTTTGGCCGCGGTTTTGGAGACAGCCTTTGCGGAGGTGCCTGAGGCAGACTTGGGCGACTTCGCGGACTTTTGAGCGGGCATGGAGCAACCTCAGAATCAAAAACGGACACAAAGAAAACGCAAGCGCCTCAGATCCCGGCGCGGGTGGCAACGCAAAGCAACAAGGGCTTTGCGCCTGGAGGGGACACCCTCAGCGGCAAGATGTCTGGGCGATCATTTGGTGTGCAGTCCTTGCGATAAGTGGGCCCATCAGCGCATAGGTGCGCGTTTGTCACGGTGGCCCGGCTCGGAGGTGCTGCTGTCGCTCTTGCCAATAACTAACCTTATATTATACCGCCAGCGCCCGATTCAAGCGGCTTTTGGCGCTATTTGCTCCAATTCCTTGCGCTTTTCGGCCAGCGCTCGGTAGCGCTCCAGGGCTGACGGGTCTTGTGCTACTTGCAGCACCAGCACTTTTTGCTGCTCCTTGATGTCTTCGATCTGCATGCGGGTGAGCAAGTCGCGCAGCTCCAGCCGCAATTCGTGCAGTTCGCCCTCGGTCTGCGCGTGCGAGCCGGTCATCACCTTGACGGCCAGCTCTTCGCACTCGTGGTCGCGCAGGCTCTCGCGCAGCACGGCCCAGGCCAGGGGGCCATGCTCATGGAACTGCGCTTCCAGCCACGCGAACAGCGGCCCATGGGACCCCGGCTGGGCCGCCAGTGTGGTGTGGTCGTCGTGCGTCAGCTCTTCCAGAAATGCCATGTGCGACAGCAGCAGCCGCGCGGCGTGGTCGGCGCGGCTCATGGCCGGTGTGCGAGGCAGGCGGGGTTGGGGCGGCCACGGGGCGTCCTTGTCGCGCTTTTTCCATCCTCCGCCGCTTTTCCAGTCGCCCCCTTTGCGAAATGGGGGCTTGCTGCCCCCATAGCTGCTTTGGCCTCCGTAGCCGCCCTGGTTGCTGTAGCCGCCGTATCCGGGGTCGTAGGCGGGGTCGTAGGCGGGGCCTGCCGACTCGGTGTGGGGCTGCCAGCCATCGGCGTCGGGCGGGGCATCCCAGCTGGGGGCGTCATCCGCAGCTGGGCGGGGTTGTTGGCGCTGCGGGGGCGCGTGGTGGGCGGCGCGCAGGCCATCGCGGGCGGCGGCCTGGCCCCACAGGTCTGACAGGTCGCGGGCATTGAGCTGGGTCAGCTCAGCCAGCTCGCCCAGCAGCTGGCGCTTGAGCACGCCGTCCGGCAGCGCCGTCCACAGTGGGCGTGCGTTGCTGGCCATGTGGGCGCGGCCCTCGGCGGTGGCCAGGTCGCAGCCTTCGCTGGCTGATTCGACCAGGAAGCGGCTCAGCGGCGTCGCTTGCTCGACATGGCGTGCAAAGGCCTCCGTACCGTGCTCGCGGATGAAACTGTCCGGATCATGCTCAGCGGGCAGGAACAGAAACTTGATGCTGCGCGTGTCGGTGGCGTGGGGCAGGGCGCCGTCCAGCGCCTTGCGCGCGGCACGCCGCCCAGCGCTGTCGCCGTCAAAGCTGAACACCACTGCGTCGGTAAACCGCAGCAGCTTTTGCACATGCTCGGGCGTGCAGGCCGTGCCCAGCGTGGCCACCGCGTTTGGAAAGCCCAGCTGGGCCAGTGCCACCACGTCCATGTAGCCTTCGGTGACCAGCGCGTACCCGGCCTCGCGGATGGGCGTGCGGGCCTCGAACAGACCGTACAGCTCGCGCCCCTTATGGAACACCGGGGTTTCGGGGGAGTTGAGGTACTTGGGCTTGTCGTCCCCCAGCACCCGGCCGCCAAAGCCGATGTATTCGCCCTTGACGTTGCGGATGGGGAACATCACCCGGTCGCGAAACCGGTCGTAGCGCTTGCCGCCGTCTTCGTCGTTGACGATGACCAGGCCGCTTTCCTCCAGCAGCGGGTCGTCGTAGCTCGGAAACACGCTCGCCAGGCTGCGCCATCCCTCGGGGGCGTAGCCGAGGCCGTAGCGCTTGGCCACCGCGCCCGAGACGCCCCGACCCTTGAAGTAGCCAATGGCGCGCTGCGACTCGCGCAGCTGGCGGCGGTAGGCGTCGGCGGCTTTTTCGAGCACATCGTTCAGTGTGGCCTGCTTCTGGCGTGCGGCGGCGGCCCGTTCCTTTTCTTGCGGGGAGATGTCGTCATCGGGCACCTGCAGGCCCACGCTCTGGGCCAGGTCCTGCACCGCCTCGACAAACCCCATGCCCGCGTGGTCCATCAGAAAGCTGATGGCGTTGCCGTTCTTGCCGCAGCCAAAGCAGTGATAGAACTGCTTGGCGGGGCTGACGCTGAAGGATGGCGATTTCTCCCCATGGAAGGGGCACAGCCCCATGAAATTGGCGCCGCCCTTCTTGAGCTGCACGTAGCGCCCCACGATATCCACCACGTCCACACGGGTGAGCAGTTCCTGAATGAAAGACTGAGGGATCGTCACACGGCCTATTGTCCGCGTAAACTCTTTGTAACCAGTTATTGCTGGAAAGGCTTTTGGCATGGGGTTCGCGGCATGTGGGCGGGCGTTGGTGGGCAGGGCGCTGCACAGGTGGCGCGCCAGCCTGCCCGGGCTGTTGCTGGCCCTGTCAGGGCTCGCGTTGCTGCAGCCGGGGGCCGCCCAGGCCGCGACGGTGCTCCGGGTGCTGGCCTGGCCGGGCTATGCCGACCCGGACTTTGTGGCGGTGTTCGAGAAGCGCCATGGGGTCAAGGTCGAGATCACCACGGTAGCGTCGGACGATGTTTTGCGCGCCAAGATGGACAGCACGGACGGGCCGGGCTTTGACCTGGTGGCCGCCAACACCGCAGAAATCGCGCGGCTGATCCTGCATGACAAGCTCGCGCCGTTGCCGCTGAGCAACATCCGCAACACCGCAGGGCAACTGCCCCGGTTTCGCCAGCTGCACACCATCTCGGGCATTGGCTGGCGGGGCGAGGTCTATGCCATGCCCTTTACCTATTCCGAAATGGGGCTGGTGTATGACCGGCAGCAGTTCAGCGCGCCGCCGCAGTCGATTGCCGTGCTGTGGGACCCGCGCTGGCAGGGCAAGGTGCTGGCGTTTGACGGCAGCAGCCACGGCTTTTCGCTGGCGGCCATGCGCCGCGGCCTGCCGCCGTTTCGCATCGATGCCGACCGTTTCAGCCCGCTGGCCAAGGACCTGGTTGCCCTGCGGCGCAACGTGCGGTCGTTCTACAGCCTGCCGGAAGAGTCGGTGGAGCTGTTTCGCAAGCACAAGGTGGCCGTGATGCATGCCAACTACGGCCAGCAGCAGCTCAAGCAGCTGCGCGACGCGGGGCTGGATGTGGGCTATGTGGTGCCCAAGGAGGGCGCGCTGGCCTGGCTGGACTGCTGGGCCATCACCCGCCGCTCCACCCAGGTGGACCTGGCCGCCGAGTGGATCAACTACATGCTCGACCCCGCTGTGAGCCGTGAATTCACGCGGCGCCAGGGACTGGCCAACACCCTGGACGAGCCACCGGCGCTGGCGGGCGATGTGCCGATGGGCCCCATCGTGTGGCTGGAGCCGGTGGAAGACGAAGCCTTGCGCGCGCGGCTGTGGCAGCGCATCGTGTCGGGCGACCGACCCAACCGGTTCTGATCGGTCCTGACCCATGGCCCGCATGAAATGGAGCATCGCGCTGAGGTTGGGGGCCCTGCTGGCCTCCTTCAGCGTGTTCGCGGCCATTCTGGCGGGCTACTACACGTTTGACTCGAGCCGTGAGCGCCTGCAGGGGCGGGCCGAACGCTCGCTGCTGGCCACCACACAGGTGCTGGCGCGCCACATGCAGGCGGGTTTTGGCACGGTGGCGCGCGACACGGCCTTTCTGGCCGACGCCGCTGCCGTCGAGCAAGACCAGGCGCGGCTGGCCGACCTGTTCAAAGCCAACCTGCAGGCCCACCCCTCGTACCTGCAAATCCGCTTCATCAGCGCCAAAGACTATGGGCTGGAGCTGGTGCGCATCGACCGCCAGGGCGACAAGCTGGTGCGCGTGCCCGATGACCTGCTGCAGGAGAAGTCGCACTTCCCGTTCGTGTTCGAGGCCCTCAGCCTGCCCGATGGCGAGGTGTATGTGTCCGAATTCGGCATCAACCACGAAGACGCCGCGCAGGAGGCTGCCGTGCCCGTGTTCAACATGGCGTCGCCCGTGGTGCAGGCAGGCCAGCTGCGGGGCGTGGTGGTGGTGCGGGTGGCGGCCGCGCCGTTCCTGCACAACTTCAATGCTGCCTTGCCCACGCCCTACGGGTTTTATCTGGGCAACCGCTGGGGCGACTTTTTGGTGCACCCGGACGCCGCGCAGACCTTCGGCTTTGACCGGGGCCAGCGCATCCTGATCCAGGAGTCGTTCCCGCAGGTAGCGGCGCTGGTCGAGGGGCGAGCCGAAGAGGCGGTGCTCAGCCAACCCGGTACCGACGACGAAGAGGCGCGCGTCTTTGCGTTTGTGCGCATGCCCTTTGGCAATGAGGACGAGGGGCGCTTCATGGTGGTGGGACTCTCGCAGCCGCTGGCGGTGGTGCAGGGCGAGGTGCTGGACCTGGGGCGCAGCATCCTCAAGATCTTGCTGGTACTCAGCGTGGTGGGCGTGGCCCTGGCGGCCGGGGTGTCGCGCCTGGTCGCCCAGCCGCTGCAGGCCATGGTGAGGGCGGCGCAGGCGTTTTCGCGCGGGGAGTCCCATGGCGCGCTGCCGGTGCACCGGGGCGACGAAGTGGGCGAGCTGGCCCGCAGCTTCCAGGACATGGAGCGGCAGATCAGCCGCCAGCTGGCCGAGCTGAACCTGAGCCGCGACGCCATGGCCCACCTGGCACACCACGACGCGCTCACCGGCCTGCCCAACCGCCGCATGTTCGAGCAGCGCCTGGCCCAGGTGCTGGAGCTGTCGCGCCGCAGCGGCCGCAGCTGTGCCCTGCTGTTCGTGGACCTGGACGACTTCAAGGCCATCAACGACACGCGCGGGCATGCCGTGGGCGACATGGTGCTGCAGGCGGTGGCCCGCACCATCGTGGGCGCCGTGCGGCAGGTGGACACCGTCGCCCGGCTCGCCGGGGATGAGTTCACGGTGCTGTGCGAAAACGTGGATTCCGAAGAGGCTGCGCTGCAGATCGTGACCAAGCTGCAGCATGCGTTCGAGCCGCCGCTTGCCATCGACGGCGAGCCCCTGGCCGTGCGTGCCAGTATTGGCCTGAGCCTGTTCCCCCGCGATGCACAGGACGCGCGCGCACTCATGGCCAGCGCCGACGCGGCCATGTACCGCATCAAGCAAGGCCACAAGCGAAAGCTGTGAGGCGGCGTGCTGCGACCAACCTTGCCCACGCGCCGGCCCGTGTTGCTTTCGTGTCAGCCTGCGGCGCTAGGCTGTGTGTCGTTCACCTTCTTGCACTGACCCATGACCTCCATCTTTGACCAGCACCTGCCCCGCAACGAAGCCAACTTTGCCGCCCTGTCGCCCCTGTCGTTCATCGAACGCACGGCCGAGGTCTACCCTGACCGCCTGGCCATCGTGCACGGTGATTTGCGCCAGACCTGGGCCCAGACCTACGCACGCTGCCGCCAGCTGGCCAGCGCGCTGACCCAGGCCGGCATCGGCAAGAACGACACCGTGGCCGTGATGCTGCCCAACACGCCCCCGATGGTGGAGGCGCACTTTGGCGTGCCCATGGCAGGCGCCGTGCTCAACACCCTCAACACCCGGCTGGACCCCGAGGCCATCGCCTTCATGCTGGACCACGGCGAGGCCAAGGCCGTGATCGTGGACCCGGAGTTCAGCGGCACCATGGCCAAGGCACTGGCCCTGCGCACCGCCACCACGCCCTTGCGCGTGGTCGAGGTGCAGGACGCCCTCTACGGCCCCGCCGTGCAAAGCCTGGGCGGCACCGACTACGAAGCCTTTGTGGCCAGCGGCGATGCGGCCTTTGCCTGGAGCCTGCCCGCCGACGAGTGGGACGCGATTGCGCTCAACTACACCAGCGGCACCACCGGCAACCCCAAGGGCGTGGTCTACCACCACCGGGGCGCCGCCACCAACGCCATCAGCAACGTGCTGGAGTGGGACATGCCCAAGCACGCGGTGTACCTGTGGACGCTGCCCATGTTCCACTGCAACGGCTGGTGCTTTCCGTGGACCATTGCGGCGCGCGCGGGTGTCAACGTGTGCCTGCGCCGAGTGGACGCACAGGCCATCTTCGACGCCATCCGCCACCACGGTGTCACGCACTACTGCGGCGCACCCATCGTGCACGGGCTGCTGGTGAATGCGCCCGAGGCCATGAAGGCGGGCGTTCCTGCAGGCGTCAAGGCCATGGTGGCGGGCGCCGCGCCACCGGCGTCGATGATCGAAGGCATGGAAAAGATGGGGTTCGATTTGACCCATGTGTACGGCCTGACCGAGGTGTACGGCCCGGCCACCGTGTGCGCCAAACACGAGGCCTGGGATGCCCTGGACATTGGCGAGCGCGCCCGCCTCAATGCCCGCCAGGGCGTGCGCTACCACCTGGAGCGCGACGTGCGCGTGCTGGACCCCGAGACCATGCAGCCCGTGCCGCAGGACGGCGAAACCATGGGCGAGATCATGTTCAAGGGCAACATCGCCATGAAGGGCTACCTCAAGAACCCCAAGGCCACCGACGAGGCCTTTGCGGGCGGCTGGTTCCACAGCGGCGACCTGGCCGTGCAGTACCCCGACGGCTACATCAAGATCAAGGACCGCAGCAAGGACATCATCATCTCGGGCGGCGAGAACATCTCGTCCATCGAGGTGGAAGACGTGCTTTACCGCCACCCTGACGTGTTGGCCGCCGCCGTGGTGGCCAAGCCCGACCCCAAGTGGGGCGAGACGCCCTGCGCGTTTGTGGAACTGAAGGCCGGTGCACAGACCACGCCCGAAGACATCGTGGCGCACTGCAAGAAGCACCTGGCGGGGTTCAAGGTGCCGCGCGCCGTGGTTTTTGGCGAGCTGCCCAAGACCAGCACCGGAAAGATCCAGAAGTTCGAGCTGCGCAAGCAGGCCGGGTCGGCAGCAGCCATCAACGTCTGAGAGGGCAATAGGGATCCTCTGCACAAATCACCGCGCCGTGCGCATCTGCGGACTCGGGCGGCCTGCCGCGTTGCAAATGCTCGCAATAGCTAAGGCTATTGCTGCGCTTTGCGCCTTGCAGCCCATCCCGATCCGCAGCGCGCACTTACCGCTCGATTCGTGCAGAGGAACCCTGGCGCCTTGCAGGGTAGGGCCGCGCGCGGTGGTTTATCAATATGCTATCCAATTGATAGCTGGTGGCGCATATTCCACTAGCGCATCCGCCGCTTTTGGCTTGAAAACCGGGGCCAGGGGCTCCTGGGTGCCCCTGCGGCGCTGCCAGGGCTGCGTGTCAGCGCCCTTCGTCCACCGCCTCGCGCCAGTCCCGCGCTGACATCCCCAGCTTTTGCGCAAACACGCGCGACAGCGCTGAGGGGTTGGCATAGCCCAGTTCGTGGGCGATGGACTTGAGCGACCGGCCCGCGCGCAGGTGGGCCTGTGCCAGCGTCAGCCGCCAGTGCGCGAGGTAGTCGGCTGGCGTGTCCCCCACCACGGCCTTGAAGCGTGCGGCAAACGCGCTGCGCGACATGCCCGCCTGCTGCGCCATCTGCGCCAGGCTCCATGGGTCGCCGGGCGTCTCGTGCAGGGCCGTGAGGGCGCGCGAGAGTTGCGGGTCGGCCAGGCCCGTCAGCAAGCCAGGGGGCATCTGCGCCTGCTGCGGGTGGTCCAGCAGCCAGCGCAGCAGCTGCAGCAGCACCACTTCAAATAAACGGTCGGCCAGCACGCGGTGGCCGCAGCGCAGGCGGTCGGTTTCGGCAAACAGCAAGTCCAGCGACTGCTGCAGCCCGTCCACCGCGCCCAGCGGCAGCACCACCAGCGGGGGCAGGGCGCGCGCCAGCGGGTGGCTGGCGCCGCCATCAAAGTCCAGCGCAGCGCAGGTGAAGTCCGAACCCTCGGTGGGCGCGTTGTGAAAGAAGTGCTCCAGCGGCCGGGCATAGAACAGCAGGCTGGGCTCGCACACCTGAAGCCGCTCGGGCGGGCCCGCCTGGGGCTGGTGCGTGACCACCATCTCGCCCCGGCGCAGCACATGTAAAAAGCCCCGGCCCGGCGCCGCCGCAAAGTGCGTCACGCCACACAGCGGCCCGTGGTGGAACAGGTGCGCCCGCACCCGAAACCGCTCCAGCAGCGGCGACAACCGGTCGAGCGGGGTGGAGGCCTGCGCGGGTGTAGGAACGCTTGGCGGCATGGTTTTGGATGATTTGGTACGAATTGTGGATTTTATGTGCCTAATGGTACTCGATGGCGCCGGACACTGCAGGGGTGCCGAGAACAGGCACAAGTTCTCACCAACCCTTCATGACCTTCAAGGAACACACCATGTCCGCTACTTCTTCCTCCGTCGCCCGTGTCCCCCTCGTCGACCGCAACGCCGCCACGGGCACTGTGCGCGCCGTGCTCGACCAGGTCCACGGAGCCTTTGGCGCCACACCCAACATGTTCCGTGCCGTGGCCAATTCGCCCGCCGCGCTGCAAAGCATGTGGGGGGCGTTTGGCGCGCTGGGCGGCGGCGTGATCGGCGCCGCCCTGGGCGAGCAGATCGCCGTGGCCGTGGCCAACCGCAATGCCTGCGACTACTGCCTGGCCGCCCACACCGCACTGGGCCGCAAGGCGGGTGTGAGTGGCGAGGCGCTGGCCGCCGCGCAGTCGGGCGAGTCGGCCGACCCGCGCACGGCGGCCGTGCTGCGCTTTGTGCTGCAACTGGTCAACGAACGCGGCCAGGTCGATGCGGCCGATGTGCAGGCCCTGCGTGACCAGGGCGTGAACGACGAGCAGATCGTCGAGATCGTGGCCCACGTGGCGCTCAACCTTTTCACCAACTACGTGAACGTGGCGCTGGCCGTGCCGGTGGACTTCCCCGGCGTCAAGCTGCGCCCGGCGCGCTGAACGATGGGGCGGTGCGTATCTGGCCCGTAGGCTGGATGCCCACCTCCCCAACGGATGCCGTCGCGGGCTTTGGGGCAGGGCTTGGGGCGCATCCATGGCGACGATGCCGATGCGTGCGTTTTCTGCACGCATCACCGGCTGCAAAGTCGTTTGTCAGCCCGGCAGGCCTGCTGCACCATGGCCGCTCCCTTGCCACCCCACCCGAAGGAAGCCGCCCCCATGACCCCCGCCCACGACGCGCACGCCATCGACACCCTGCCACGTCTGGAGGCCCTGCTGGGCCCGCTGAGCGATGCGTCCGTCTACAAAGAACTGCCCTATGTGCACCCCGCTTACCGCGCCATGATCGCGACGTCGCCCTTCGCCGTGTTGGCCACCACCGGCCCCGGCGGGCTGGACGCCTCGCCGCGCGGCGACCCGGCCGGCTTTGTGCAACTGCTGGACGACAAGACCCTGCTGCTGCCCGAGCGCCGTGGCAACAACCGCGCCGACAGCCTGCGCAACATTGTGGCCGACCCGCGCGTGGCGCTGCTGTTCCTCATCCCCGGCGTGGGTGAGACGCTGCGCGTCAATGGCCACGCGCGCATCAGCGTCGCGCCCGACCTGCTGGCGCGGTTTGTGGTCAATGGCCAGCCCCCCAAATGTGTGATCGTGGTCGATGTGCAGGCGGTGTACTTCCAGTGCGCCCGCGCCATTCAGCGCTCGCGCCTGTGGGATGCCGTGCCGCCTGGCACCGCGCGCCCCGTGCCCACTCCGGGCGCCATTCTGGCGTCCATCACGCAGGGCGAGTTTGACGGTGTGACCTACGACCGCGAGCTGCCAGCGCGCCAGCAGGCCACGCTGTATTGAACGGGCCCTGCGATCCGCCGCCACAGCGCTGCCCCCGCCGCCAGCGCACACAATGGCGGCTGGGTGCGCAGGGCTTGCGCTTCATGGGCTCAGCGGCCGAACACGCAGATGCTTAAGGAGCGTGGGGCTCCGTGGGGCTTGAAGCCAGCCCCCGCGCATGTTCACACCAAGTGAGGGGGAGACATGGATTCCGTGCTGTTGATCGTGGCCCTGGGCGCAGTGGCCGCCGGGTTTGTGCAGGGGCTGTCGGGTTTTGGTTTTGGCATGGTCGCCATGTCGTTCTGGGCCTGGACGCTGGAACCCCGCCTGGCCGCGCTGCTGGCGGTGTGCGGCGCGCTCACCGGCCAGCTGGTGGCGGCGGCCACGGTACGTCGGGGGTTTGACCGGGTGCGCCTGCTGCCCTTTGTGCTGGGTGGCCTGGTGGGCATCCCCATCGGGGTGGCTGTGTTGCCCCGGCTGGACATGGACGCGTTCAAGGCCATCCTGGGCACGCTGCTGGTGTTGTGGTGCCCGGCGATGCTGATGGCCAAGCAGTTGCCCCGCATCACGCGCGGCGGGCGCGTGGCCGACGCGCTGGTGGGCATGGCGGGCGGCGTGATGGGCGGGCTGGGCGGCTTCACCGGCGTGCTGCCCACGCTGTGGTGCACCTTGCGTGGCCTGGACAAGGACGTGCAGCGCGCCGTCATCCAGAACTTCAACCTGGCCATGCTGCTGGTGACCTTCATCACCTACCTGGCCACCGGCCTGGTCACCCGCGAGGCGCTGCCACTGCTGGCCATCGTGGTGCCCGCCATGCTGGTGCCTGTGCTGCTGGGTGCGCGTCTGTACCACGGTATCAGCGATGTGCGGTTCCGGCAGATCGTGCTGGGCATGTTGACCTTGTCGGGCGTAGCGATGCTGGTGGCCAGTCTGCCCAAGGTGCTGGTGCGGCTGGCGTAGGGTTCCATGTGCGTGGGCCGCCCCCGGTGGCCATCCTGTTGTCGACTTGCCGCACATGCCCCGCTACATTGCGAGGTGCATGGAGCAAAAAGATGACACCACGCGGCCACCGGGCGCGAACGACCGTCTTGAGGCCGGGGCGCCGCGTCGCCGCTATCGCCTCGCCACGCCGCTGAGCCTGGCGATTGCGCTGGGCTGCATCGTTGCCGTGGCGGGCTTGTGGCTGGTCACGCTGCAGCGCGTGGCGTTCGAGCGCGAGCAGGCTGTGGCCTCGGCCATGCAGTCCAACGCCAACCTGGCGATTGCCTTCGAGCAGCAGGTGTTCCGCACCCTCAAGGCGGCCGAGCAGGTGGCCGCCTTTGTGCGCGAGCAATACCTGCAGCAGGGCACCGACATCGACCTGCGCGACTGGGTGGAGCGGGGGGTGGTCCGCGAGCCCATGTTCACCATCATCAGCGTAGTCAACGACCAGGGCGACATCGTCAGCAGCAGCCAGGAGACCGGGGCCGTCAACTACAGCGACCGCGCCTTCTTCAAGGCACTGCGGGCCAGTGATCGCGATGACCTGTTTGTGAGCGAGCCCGTGCTGGGCCGTGTCTCGGGCCGGTGGCGCATTCCGATGGCGCTGCGCATCGTGAGCGAGGGGGGGCGCTTTGGCGGCGTGGTGGTGATGTCGGTGGACCCAACGAACTTCACCGACTTTTACCGCCAGGCCGACCTGGGCGCGCAGGGGCTGCTGGAACTGGCGGGGCTGGACGGTGTGGTGCGCGGCCGTAAGGCGGGGGGCCAAACCAGCTTTGGCGCCGATGCACGGGGCCTGCCCTGGTTTCAGCACCGCACGCAGGATCCCGAAGGCGAACTGATCGATGACGCAGGCGCGGTGGACGGTGTGCCGCGCATCCTCAGCTACCGCAGCATGGCGGGCTACCCGTTGATGGTGACGGTGGGTTCGGCCTCCGACGAGGTGCTGGCGCCGGTGATGCAGCGGCGCGTTGACTACCTGGTTCTGGCTGCGGCTGCCAGCGTGGCGCTGCTGTGTTTTGGCGCGCTGCTCATCATGGTGCTGGCGCGTCAGCGGGCCGTGGCCGATGCCCTGGAGTCCAGCGAAGGCTTGTTCCGCGCCACCTTCCACCAGGCAGCCACCGGCATTGCCCATATCACGCCGGAGGGCCGCATCCTGCGTGCCAACGACAAGTTCTGCCGCATGCTGGGCTATTCGCTGGAGGAGCTGCGCCAGCGCGACCTGTTTGCACTGAGCGACGAGGGCGAGCGCGAAGCCCTGCGCCGTTTCCTCGCGCGACGGTTGGTGGCCCACTCGCCCGTGTTCTCACCCGAAATGGAAAAGGCCTACCGGCGCAAGGATGGCGGCCTGTTGTGGGTGTATGAAGCGCTGGGCCTCGTCAAAGACGCCCAGGGTCACCCGGACTTTCTGGTGGTGGTGACGCAGGACATCAGCGCGCGCAAGGAGCTGGAGATGCGCCTGTCGCACGACGCGCTGCACGACGCGCTCACGGGCTTGTCCAACCGCGTGATGTTCCACGACCGCCTGGCGCGGGTGCTTGAAACGGCCCGGCGCCACGGGCGGCACGCCGCCGTTCTCTATGTGGATCTGGACGGGTTCAAGTCCGTCAACGACCAGTGGGGCCATGCGGCAGGCGACCTGTTGCTGCAGCAGGTGGCCCGGCGGCTGGAAGACTGCGTGCGCGCCGAAGACACGGTGGCGCGCCTGGGCGGGGACGAATTCGGCATCGTGCTGGCCACCATCGAGCGGGCAGACCACTGCGAGGTTGTGGCCAGCAAGGTGCTGTTGGCGATGGACCAGCCTTTTGTGCTGGAGGGGGCTGTTGCGCACATCTCGGCCAGTGTGGGTGCTGCGCTGTACCCACGCCATGGCGCCGATGCCGATGCACTGCTGGCCCAGGCCGATGCCGCGATGTATGCGGCCAAGCAGGCGGGCAAGAACCGGTTCAGCATCGACACCGCACTGAGCCCGCTGGCCGATGGGGGTGTCGCAGGTCCGTTGGGCTGACAGGCGCCTGGTGGTGCTTTGCAGCTGATGCTGGTGCTATTTAGTTGGGAGCTATCAGCGCTTTATTCATAAGCGCTAGCAGCCTTTTTCACTAAGATCACGACGTCGGGAGCGTAAAGCTGGGTGCGCGATGGCCCGGCCGCACATCACAGCTCGCTGGCGTCCTTACCCTCGCTTTGCTTGATCACCCACCGCACAGTGGCGCGCGGTGCGGGCACGCGCTGGGCGTACAGCTCCAGGCCCCCGCTGGTCCATGCGGCATAGGTGCCGCTGGGGTCGTTGGCGGCAGTCTCAGGCCCGTAGGTGCTGCGGCCAAACGCGAGCAGGGCGCCAAATGCGGCTGCACCGCCATCGGCCAGGTCACTGGCATCGGCGACGAATTCGACCCGCCGCAGCTCTCGCCCGCCGAAGAAGAAGGTTTGGGCACCGGACAACCCAGCGATCACCACAGGCTCCAGCCTCCAGAGGCCTGCCAGCCCGCCAGCCAGGCGCTGCGGGCGCGGCACGCGGGCCGCGCTGGGCACGGCTTCCCGCAAAGCGTCCGCGCCCATGCCCAGCTCCACGCCCGCTGGTAGCGGTTGCAGTGGGGCCGGGGTGGGCGAGGGGGACGGCGCGGCCATCGCCAGCGTAGCGGGCCACTGCGCGGGTGGTGGCGCAGTCTCACGCACCTGGGCCTGCGCGGGCGCTACGCACAGGGCCCAGGCCAGCGTTGCGCCCTGGCAGCCGCGCCACAGGTGCCGGCGCGCGGCCATGGGTAGTGTCGGGATGAATCGGTAGAGGTTCATGGTGGGGATTTTCGCTGGCGCGCGTGCAGGCCAGCGTGCGAGCGTTGCAGCGCAGACGCTCAGTCGCCCATCACCACGCCCTCGCGGCGCGGGTCAGCCCCGCCCAGCCACAGCTTTTTGCCATGTGCCTGGCCGCGTGTGATGGCTTGCAGGCCGCTGGTCATGTTCATCTCGCGCACCTCGGCGCCCCGGGCGCGCAGGGCTTCGACCGTGGCGGGCGGGAAGCGTTTCTCTTCCAGCAGCGTGGGGCCGTTCATCGAGCCGAAGTTGGGCAGGTTGATGGCTTGCTGGGGCATCAGGCCCCAGTTGAAGACGCCATACAGCGTCTTGGCCGTGTAGTGGATGATGGCCGCGCCGCCGGGGCTGCCGCCGCTCATCAGCAGCTCGCCCGTGGCCTTGTCGAACACCAGCGTGGGCGACATGGACGAGCGGGGGCGCTTGCCGGGCTGCACGCGGTTGGCAATGGGCTGGCCTTGGGCGTCGGTGGGGGCAAAGCTGAAGTCGGTAAGTTCGTTGTTGAGCAGGAAGCCCCCGCTGCGTGCGGCGTTCGTGGTCACCATCTGCCGCGCACCGAACTGGTCTTCGATGGTGGTGGTCATGGCCACGGCGTTGCCAAAGGCATCGACGATGCTGATGTGGCTGGTGCCGTACTCGGGCTGGTTGGGCATGGGTGCAAAGCCCGTCTTGACGGCACCGGGGTTGCCGGGCTGGGCAACCTTCATGCTCTGCGTGCCAATGAGCTTGGCGCGCTCGGCCAGGTAGGGGGGCGCGAGCAGACTGGTCCAGCTGCCGGCGGGAGGCTGCACAAAGTCGGGGTCGGCCACGTACTGGGCGCGGTCGGCAAAGGCCAGGCGGGCGGCTTCGGTGTAGAGGTGCAGCCAGTCCGCGCTGGGCAGGCCGTCCTGCAGGGGCTTGGCGGCGGCGTCGGTGTTCTTCAGGATGCCCAGGATCTGCCCGATGGCGATGGCCCCGGAGCTGGGGGGCGGAAAGCCGCACACGCGGTAGTCCTTGCTGGCCACCTGGTAGTCGTGGCACAGCGCATCGCGCTTCTTGGGCTGGTAGCCAGCCATGTCGGCCAGGCTGAGCTTGCCGGGGTTGGTAGGGTGCTTTTGCACCTTGTCCACGATGGCCTGGGCGATCTCGCCTTCGTGCAGGGCCTTGCTGCCTTCAGCGGCGATGCGGCGCAGCACGGTGGCCAGCTCGGGGTTGCGCAGGTTCACGCCCACATCGCGCGCGTCGCCATCGGCCTTGTAGAAATAGGCGGCGGCCACGGGGTCCTTCTTGAGGTGGGCGTCGGCTTTGACGAGGGTGTTCAGCCGCGCGCTGACCTTGAAGCCGCCTTCGGCCAGCGTGATGGCGGGCTGGAACAGCGTGGCCCAGGGCAGCTTGCCGTGCTGCTTGTGCGCCATTTCCAGCATGCGCACGGTGCCGGGCACGCCGACCGAGCGGCCGCCCACCACGCCGTCGTAGAACGGCACGGGTTTGCCGTCGGCGCCCAGGAAGAGTTTTTCATCGGCGGCAGCGGGCGCGGTCTCTCGGCCATCGTAGGCCTCCACCACCTTGCCGTTGCTGTGCAGCAGGAAGGCACCGCCACCGATGCCGCTGGACTGGGGCTCCACCAGCGTCAGCACCATCTGCACGGCAATGGCCGCGTCGACGGCCGAGCCACCGGCCTTGAGGATCTGGTAGCCCGCGTCGGTGGCCAGCGGGTTGGCAGCGGCCACTGCGAACTTCTCGGTGGCCCAGCCCGGCTTTTCGGTGTAGCCGGACGAGCCCTCGGGCTGTGCGGGCACGGTGTAGGCGAACTGGGAGGGAGCGCTGACGCAGCCCGCCAGGGCCACCAGGGTGGCGAGGGCCGCAGGGGCCAGCAGGTTGCGGCTGAACGGGCGGCGCAGGGGTGACGTGGCAGGCAGGGCAGTGGGGGACATGCGGGTCTCCTGTGGGTGCAAGCAGCGAAGCGGCCATGGTAAGGGGCCTTGCTGCAGCCTGCGAGGGCGTGCCAGGGGCTGCTGGAGGGGTTTGCGCAGCGATTGAATGTATTTTGTGGCGGTAGCGCTAGTGCAATATGCCTGAGTAGCTATCAAAAAGATAGTTGTTACCGACCGTCAGCGGCTGTTCTCTGGCCATCTCTGAGCCCTGGTGCGGCGTAGTGACAAGGGGCTCCCGGGCCTGGAGGCTTGCGCCACGCCCTCTCAGGCCGCCTGGGGCCCCGCGCGGCCGTCTTCCACCACAAACCGGGCGAGCGTGGATGCGCCGCTGTCAGCGCGCAACGGGTCGTCCACCACGCGCAGCGTGGTGGTCCAGCGCGCGGGGGTGATGTCGGCCAGGCCATAGCCGCGCTGGTCGCAGCGTGCCAGCAGCACATGCGGGTTGTGGCGGACGATGGCGTCCACCTTGGCCTGCGTGGTGCCCGATCGCGAACTGATGGAAGTGCCGCAGAACTCGCTGGCCACCACGGCCGAGTCGGCGCGCGCGGCGTCTGCATGCACGCGGCAGACGTAGTTCTGGTGGATGTCGCCGCCCAGCAGCACCGTATTGCGCGGCGTGTGCCGGGCCACGGATTGCAGCAGGCGCTGGCGTGCGGCGGGGTAACCGTCCCACGCATCGGTGGGTACCGTGCCAGAGGGGTAGTGGCGTGGTGAGAACAGGGTCTGCTGTGCGATCACGCTCCAGCGCGTGGCCTGTGCGCTCGCCGTATCGGCGGCCAGGCCTGCGTCCAGCCAGCGCTCTTGCGAGCTGCCCAACAGGCTGCGCTGTGGCTGGGCCAGCTCGGCGCAGTCGGCGGGGCGCACAGCGGGTGCACTGCTGGCGTCGGGCGTGCGGCATGCTTGCCAGCTGCGGTACTGGCGGCTGTCGAGCAGGTGGATGTGTGCCAGCTGGCCCCAGCGCAGGCGGCGGTAAATCTGCAGCGCATCCCAGCGGGTGTCGAGTACGGGGCGCTGTAGGCTGGCCGCGCGCAGCGGCATGTTCTCGTAAAACGCCTGCCACGCCGCACTGCGCTGGGCCAGAAAGGCGGCGCTGCCCGCAGCCTCGCCGCGGCCTGCATCGGCGGCGTAGTCGTTTTGCACCTCGTGGTCATCCCAGGTCACGGCCCAGGGGCAGGTGGCGTGGGCCAGCTGCAGTGCGGGGTCGCTCTTGTGCAGGGCGTACCGGTCGCGGTAGTCGGCCAGCGTGGTGGCGTGGCGCAGGCTGTGGGTGCGTGCCAGGTCGGTGGTGGTTTTGGGGGTGGCGTATTCGTAGATGTAGTCGCCCAGGAACAGCACCAGGTCCGGCTGGTCGGCGACCAGATGGCGCCAAGCCGCGTAGTGCCCATGTTCCCAGCGCTGGCACGAGGCAAACGCCACCCGCAGCGCTCCGGGCAGGTCGCCCGCCGCAGGCGCGGTGCGCGTGCGGCCCGTGGGGCTCACCGCGTCGCCCAGCATGAAGCGGTAGTGGTACCAGCGCGCGGGTTGCAGGCCCTGCAGCTCCACATGCACGCTGTGCCCCAGCGCAGGCAGCGCGGGGGCCTCGCCCTTTTGCACGATTTGGGCAAAGCCTGCGTCGTGCGCCACCTCCCATCGCACGGTGTGGGCAGCTTGCATCTGCGCAGGGTCGGTCAGCAAGAGCCGTGTCCATAGCATCACGCCATCAGGTGCCGGGTCGCCGCTAGCTACGCCCAGGGTAAAGGGGTTGCTTTGCAGCGTGGGCGGGGTGCTCCAGGCCCAGCGAGGGAGGGCGGTGGCGGTGGCAGCCAGGGCTGCTTGTCGCAGAAACCTGCGCCTCAATTGCGGAGTCATCGCGGGGTGCTGGGTCGCCGCGCGGCGCTCAAAACTGGCACGGCCCAGGCCAGCGTCACCGCGCAAGGGCCGCCCCGCCGCGCTGGTGGCGTCCCCCCTCTGGGGGGAAGGCGCCGAAGGCGACACAGGGGGGAGGTAATCAAGCCGCCATTACCCGATTTTTGCCAGAGCGCTTGGCCAGGTACATCGCCTGGTCGGCCCGCACGATGGCATCGGTGCTGCTCTCGCTGTCGCCCAGCTGGGCAACGCCCGCACTGAAGGTGATGAGCACTTTCTCGGTACCTTGCAGAAAAAAGCGCGTGGTCAGTTCGCGCTGAAGGCGCGTCATGGCGGTCACGCCGGCCTCGGCCGTGGTGTCGGGCAGCACGATCACGAACTCTTCGCCGCCATAGCGTGCCAGCAGGTCCTGTGGCCGCATGACCTCGCGCGTGACCTGGGCCAGGTGCACCAGTGCAGCGTCGCCCCCGGCATGGCCCAGTCGGTCGTTGATGGTCTTGAAGTTGTCCACGTCCAGCAGCGCCAGGCACAGCGTCGAGCCCAGGCGGCGGGCACGGGCAATCTCGCGCTCTACAGCCTCATCCAGGCCCTTGCGGTTGAGCGAGCCGGTCAGCGGGTCGTGGCGGGCCTGAGCGCTGGCGCGGTCCAGTTCTTCCTGCAGCTTTGCTACCTCGGCGCGCTTGGCCTCGGTGCGCTCGCGCAGGTCTTGCAGTTCGTCGTGGGCCACGCGGCTGTCCAGGGCCATGGCCCGGGTGGCGGTCATCACCTCCTGCAGCACCGGGGCAATCTCCTGCAGGGTGCTGGCTTTACCAATCAGGTCGGCGCAACGTTCCATCGCACCCTGGTACGAGGTGCTGGACGCGGTGATACGTGCCAGCCGCTCGATGAAGGTGGCCAGCATTTCCTTCATCTGCTCCTGTGCCTCCAGCGACCGTGCCTTGGCTTCGGTCTGCTTGAAGATCACATCCTTGAGCCGGCGCTGCACATCGTCCAGCCGCCGCAGCGTCAGCGGCGGGGTCGATGCGCTCATCAGCGCCTCGGCCTGGCCCTGCAGCCAGCGGTCGTCCACACTGAGCACGGCAATGTTCTCGAAGATCATGTGCAGCAACTCCAGCAGGCTGGTGCGGATGGAGGCCTGCTCTTCGGTGGCAAACGACAGGCGGTAGCTGAAGTTGCCCAGCATGGGCTGCGCGGTGGCCAACAGGGGCGCAGGCTCGCGTAGAAAGGTGACGAGCTTCTGCGCCATGTCGATGACGCGGGGGTCGTCGTCGCCCAGCGCGGGCAGGGTGTTGTCGATCAGGCGGGCCAGGGCCTCGGCAAACTCGGCGGGCAGTTCGCCCAGCGCGGAGGGGGCATCGGCAACTTCGATGGGTTTGGACGCGGTGGCCGGATGCAGGCCCAGGTTGGCATACCCCACCATCACGCTTTGCAGCGATGTCCAGTCCCTGGTGATGATGGCGCGCTCAAATTGTCCCAGCAGGCGCTTTTGGGCGGGTGTCTGGCCGGGCAACACGCGCTGGATGCTGCTCAGCGGTCCCTCGGGAAAGGGTTGCGGGCTGCGGACGCCCGCTATTTCATCGTAGATCGCGAGGTAGTTGTCTGGCGTGGGGGGCAGTCGGCGTGCGGCCAGCTGTTTGAGCGTCTCGCGCGCGATCTCGGAAGGTGGTCGGTCGGCCATGGGCGGGCACCAGTGTCAGGAGGCTGGAATGCGCAAGTGTGACACAGGCAAGGCGCTGCAAGTGCTGGCATACCGGGCCGGGCGGGTGTGCCCGTTAAGAACGTGTAGACGATCCCCTGCGAGATCGCGAACACGTTCTAGTGGGGCAGGCAGGCCGTCAGTTCACCATGACCAGCTTGCCCATCACCCCGCGCGAACCCATGTGGGCATAGGCCGCGGGCAGTTCGGCCATGGGCATGGTGCGGTCGATCACCGGCTTGATCTTGCCCTGCGCGTACCACTGCGCCAGCTCGCCCATCATGGCGGCGTTGGCCTTGGGCTCGCGCTTGGAAAAATCGCCCCAGAACACGCCGACGATGGATGCGCCCTTGAGCAGCGCCAGGTTGAAAGGAAGCGCCGGGATGGGGCCCGAGGCAAAACCCACCACCAGGTAGCGGCCGCGCCAGGCGATGGAGCGGAAGGCGGGCTCGGCAAAGTCGCCGCCCACGGGGTCATAGATCACATCGGGGCCCTTGCCGTCCGTGAGGGTCTTGATGGCCTCGCGCAGGTTGTCCTTGCTGTAGTTGATCGTGGCGTCGGCCCCGATGGACGTGCACAGTGCACATTTTTCGTCGCTGGAGGCCGCAGCGATCACACGTGCACCCATGGCCTTGGCGATCTGGATGGCGGCCGTGCCCACGCCCCCGGCAGCGCCCAGCACCAGCACGGTCTCGCCTGCCTTGAGCTGGGCGCGGTCCACCAGCGCGTGGTGCGATGTGGCGTAGATCATGATGAAAGCGGCCGCATCGACATGCGAGAACCCGTCAGGCAGGGGCATGCACAGCGCGGCGGGTGCGACGGTGTGGGTGCCAAAGCCGCCCGTGCCCGACAGGCAGGCCACGTTCTGGCCCACCTTGAGGTGCGTGACGCCTTCGCCCACGGCGGCCACCACACCCGCGTATTCCGAGCCGGGCACAAAGGGCAGCGGCGGCTTCATCTGGTACTTGTTCTGCACGATGAGCAGGTCGGGGAAGTTCAGGCTGGCGGCCTTGATCTCGATGAGCACCTCGCCCGCGTTGGGGGTGGGGGTGGGCAGCTCCGTCCAGGTGAGCGCCTCGACGCCGGTGGGGTTGGTGCAAAGCCAGGCATGCATGGGGAAGTCTCCTGTCGGTCGGTCTTGTCAATGATGGTCCGCATGATAGGTGGGGCGCTGGCGTGCCGGATGTCCCACGAGCGACGGGCCGCTGCGTACCCGAGTCGCCACGCGTGCTCGCCGGTGCGGCAACGGCCTGCCCACCTACAATCCGTTGCAACCTCTCCCCAGACCATGAAGATTCTGATTTCCAATGACGACGGCTTCCAGGCACCCGGCATCGTGGCGCTGCATGACGCGCTCAAGACCCTCGACGGGGTCGAGGTGGAGGTCGTGGCGCCCGAGCACAACAACAGTGCCAAGTCCAATGCGCTGACACTGCATTCGCCGCTGTACGTGCACAAGGCAGCCAACGGCTTTCGCTACGTGAACGGCACCCCGGCAGATTGCGTGCACATTGCACTCACCGGCTTGCTGGGCTACCGGCCCGATCTAGTCGTGTCGGGCATCAACAACGGTGCCAACATGGGTGACGACACCATTTATTCCGGCACTGTGGGTGCTGCCATGGAGGGGTATCTGTTTGGCATCCCTGCGATTGCGTTCTCGCAGGTGGACAAGGGCTGGGCCGAACTGGAAACCGCTGCGGCCAAGGCGCGGGAACTGGTCTCGCAGATGCGTGCGCAGCAACTGGTCAACGAAACCCCCTGGCTGCTCAACGTGAACATCCCCAACATGCCGCTGGAGGCCTTGCGCCCGGCCAAGCTGTGCCGCCTGGGGCGCCGCCACGCAGCAGAACGCGTCATCGTGCAGGAAAGCCCCCGGGGCGAAGCCATGTACTGGATCGGCGGCGCTGGCGCCGCCAAGGACGATGCCGAGGGCACGGACTTCCATGCCACGGCGCAGGGCCATGTGTCTATCACGCCGCTGAAGGTGGACCTGACCGACCACGACAACCTCGGCTACTGGGCGCAGACTGCCGCCCGGTTGGCGGCGGGGGCGGCTGCCGCCCCTGGGGCGTGATGCAGCGCCGCCCGGGCTTTCCGGCCAAGCTGCCCGTATCCGGCAACGCCGCAGTGGGCAAGCCGCTGGTGCCGTCCCAGTCCGCAGCCGTGCGCAAGCCAGCCGTCGCCCCAGCACCGGCCGGGGTGGGGCTGGACTCGTCGGCCGTCCGGGCGCGCATGGTGCAAAAGCTGGCGGCGGGCGGCGTCACGTTGGCCCCTGTGCTGCAGGCCATGGGCGCTGTGGAGCGCCACCGGTTTGTGGACAGCGCCCTGGTCAATCAGGCCTACGAGGACACCAGCCTGCCGATAGGGCTGGGCCAGACCATCTCCAAACCCAGTGTGGTGGCGCGCATGTGTGAACTGCTGCTGGGCGCAGAGAGCGCGCGCCAGGGCGGGCTGGGCCGGGTGCTGGAAATTGGTACGGGCTGCGGCTACCAGGCCGCAGTGCTGAGTCTGCTGGCCCGCGAGGTGTACACGCTGGAGCGCCTGCGTGGCCTGCACGACAAGGCGCGAGACAACCTGCGGCCGTTCCGTCTGGCCAATGTGCACCTGATGTTTGGCGACGGCATGCTTGGGTATGCCAAGGGGGCTCCCTATGCAGCCATCATCGCTGCGGCCGGGGGCGATGCCGTGCCGCTGGCCTGGTGCGACCAATTGGCCGTGGGGGGGCGTCTGGTAGCGCCCATGGCGCTGTCCGGTGGGCAGCAAATGTTGCTCGTGATCGACAAAACCCCGCACGGATTGAAACAAAACGTGCTCGAGCCCGTGCATTTTGTCCCCCTAAAATCGGGGATTGCGTAAAGGGAATTGCTTATGTTCGTATCGCGTGGTCTTGTGGTGGGTTTTACCGTGGCAATGGCGGGGCTGGTGCTCTCCGGCTGTGGCACCCGCATGAACAAGGCTCCTGTGGAAGATCGGGGCACCTCTTCGTCGTCCTCGGCTCCGGCGCCCGCAACACAGCCGGGCGTGGTGGTGGGTACCCCCATCAAGCCCCTGCCTGGCGCAGAAAACGCCGGCAAGCCGGGCTACTACACGGTCAAGCCTGGGGATACCCTGATTCGCATTGGCCTGGAGTCGGGGCAAAGCTGGAAAGACATCGCCCGTTGGAACAATCTGGAGAACGCCAACCTGATCGAAGTCGGTCAGGTGCTGCGCGTGCTTCCTCCGTCAGCAGCACCGGCAGCGGTGGCCTCTGAAAGTGGCGTGGTGACGCGCCCGGTCACGTCGTCCTCCGTTGCTCCTGCCAGTGCACCTGCTGCCGCTCCTGCATCTGCGGCCAGCGGCGCCAAGCCAGCAGCTCCTGCCGCGTCGGGCACGGTGGTGGCGGTGGCCCCAGCATCCCCTGCGCCTGCGGCAGCCCCAGCGGGCGAGGATGATCTGGCGTTCATCTGGCCCGCGTCGGGTTCGCTGATCGCGGGTTTTGATGAAGCGCGCAACAAGGGTTTTGATATCTCCGGCAAGGCCGGCGACCCGGTGCTGGCAGCAGCCGATGGCCGCGTGGTGTATGCCGGAGCAGGCCTGCGCGGCTATGGCAACCTGGTCATCCTCAAGCACAACAACACATTCCTGACGGCTTACGCGCACAACCAGTCGTTGTTGGTCAAGGAAGACCAGGCCGTGCGCAAGGGGCAGAAGATTGCCGAGATGGGCAACACCGACGCAGACCGCGTCAAGCTGCACTTTGAAATTCGCCGGCAGGGCAAGCCGGTTGATCCTACGCGCTACCTGCCATCGCGTTGAGTCCCATGGCGGATCACTCGCCGGGCGGTGGTCCCGATATACCCTTGAGTGGTGCGGGGTTGGAGGGGGAGTCCCTCCTGCTGGCTGAGGAGTCGGAGGCGCTGGCGGAGGCAGAGAGCGAACTGCGTTCGCTGCAGATAAGCCCAGCCCAGCACGCCGAGCGGCTGGACCGCGCGCTGGTGGATCTGGTTCCGGAGTTCTCGCGCAGCTATCTGCAGCAACTGTTGGCCCAGGGGCTGGTCAGCCTGAATGGCAGGCCGGCTCTCAAGGCAGCCGCGCGGGTCAAGGCCGGCGACCAAGTGGTGCTTGAAATGCGGCCCACGCTCCAAAGCCAGGCCTTCCGGCCCGAGCCGATGGCTATCGATGTGGTGTACGAAGACGAGCACTTGCTGGTGGTGAACAAGCCCGCAGGCTTGGTCGTACATCCTGCGCCAGGCAACTGGGGCGGCACCCTGCTCAACGGCCTGCTGGCCCGCGACAACAAGGCACTTCTGGTGCCTCGGGCGGGCATCGTCCACCGTCTGGACAAGGACACCAGTGGCCTCATGGTGGTCGCCCGGGACCGTGCGGCCATGGACGCTTTGGTGTCCCTGATTGCCGAGCGCAAGGTCAAACGCCAGTACGTGGCCATGGCGCATGGTGCCTGGGCCGGGGCACCGACCCGCTCGGTGGATGCTCCCATCGGGCGTGACCCACGAAACCGCCTGCGCATGGCGGTGGTGGACCTGGCGGTGCACCCGGGCAAAACCGCCCGCACCGATTTCGTTTGTCTTGAGCGGGCCGAGCAGGGGTGCTGGGTGCAATGCACCTTGCACACGGGGCGCACACACCAGATCCGTGTGCACATGGCCTCGTTGCGCCACCCGCTGGTGGGTGATGCCCTGTACGGTGGTGCGCCAGTCGGGGCCTTGCAACGCCAAGCCCTGCATGCCTACCGGTTGGCTTTTGCGCATCCCGTGTCGGGTGTGGCCCTGGAGTTTCGCGCCCCTGTGCCAGCCGATATGCGCGAGGCACTGTCAGAATGGGGCCTGGGCTACAATGCGCCCTGACCGGTTTCGCCGGCCCTAGCCTGCTGCCGGAATCCCGCCAGGCTCTACCAACGCTCCAGCGCCATTGCGCGGCGCCCCAATGATTGCCCCTGCTGTTGATGTGACACCCGTTGCAACGCGTGGCACTTTTCCAGGAATCGCTGAACCATGAACACGGTGGATGCCAAAAGGGTCCTCGAAACTGCGTTGATCTGCGCGCAGCAGCCCGTGCCTGTGCGCGAGTTGCGTGTGTTATTCAACGATGCGCTGGGGTCCGACACGCTCAAAGTGCTGCTGCAGGAGCTGCAGCTTGACTGGGCACAGCGCGGGGTAGAGCTGGTGCAGGTGGCGACCGGGTGGCGGTTCCAGAGTCGTCCCGAAATGCGGGAGTACCTGGACCGTCTGCACCCTGAAAAGCCGCCACGATACACCCGTGCCACGATGGAGACCTTGGCCATCATTGCCTACCGGCAACCCGTCACGCGCGGCGATATCGAGGACATTCGCGGCGTGACGGTCAACAGCTTGATCATCAAGCAGTTGGAGGACCGGGGTTGGGTGGAAGTCATTGGCCATCGTGAAACGGTGGGGCGCCCGGCGCTGTTTGCTACCACCCGCCAGTTTCTGGATGATATGGGCTTGCAGTCGCTGGACCAACTGCCGGTGCTCGACGACCCAACGGGCAGCGTGAATGTGCTGGAAGCCATGGCCGCAGCCGCTCAAGGAGCCTTGGAGTCCGAGCCCGATCTGCTGGCGGTGTTGCCGCAGGAAGCCAGCAGCGCGCAGGAGCCTCTGGGGGCTATCTCTGGTGAGGGCAGTGTGCAGCCCGTAGATGATTTTTTTGAGAATGTGGAGACTGATCTCCGCGTCGACCATGGTGATGCCCCAGGTGGCATCCAGGGAAATACTTGATGAACGACTCGACCCCCGAAAATCCGGCTGAACTGCCTGGGTTGAATGCTGCTGACGCGGTGCCTGCGGCCAAAAAACCGGCAGCGAAGCGCGCCCCGCGCAAGAAAGCGGCCCCAGGCGCCGTTGAGGCGGCCGGGCTCGAAGCCGCGGCTGTGGAACCTGTTGCCATTTCAGGCCCTGCGTCTGACGCGCCCGTGGCCGAAGCGCCAGCGCAGGAGGTGCGGGCAGCGGTCGTGGAAATTGGGTCGACTGCTCTGGTCTCTGCGGCAGAAGGCGAAGGCGGCCCCTTGTCGCAAGAGCGCAGCCTCCGCGACGAAGTTCGCCGACGTTCTCCACACCCTGAGGGGGCTGGGCGTGACAAGCGCAAAGCTGCGGCCGTGGTAGAGGGCTACCAGTTCGAAGACGTGGTGTCGGGTCGATTCGACGAAGAGGACGCCTCTACAGACGCGGTGCCGCCCAAGCGGGTGCTGCTGCCACAGGTCGAGACTCCTAAATTGCACAAAGTGCTGGCCCAGGCCGGCCTGGGGTCGCGTCTGGAAATGGAGCAGTTGATTCTGGAGGGGCGCATCTCGGTCAATAACGAGCCCGCTCACATCGGCCAGCGTATTCAATTTGGCGATCAGGTCAAGGTCAATGGCAAGCCGATCCGCTACCGCATTGATCCACCCCCAGCGCGCGTGATTGCCTATCACAAGCCCGTCGGTGAGGTCGTTACCCATGACGATCCGCAAAACCGCCCCACCGTCTTTCGCAAGCTGCCCCGGCTTATGCAGGGCAAGTGGCAGTCCGTAGGACGCCTGGATCTGAACACTGAAGGTCTGCTGTTGTTCACCAGCTCGGGCGAGTTGGCCAACAAACTGATGCATCCCCGCTTCGGCTTGGAGCGCGAGTATGCCGTGCGCGTGCTGGGCGCTCTCAGCAACGAGGAAAAGCAAAAGCTGCTGGACGGTGTGCGCCTGGATGACGGTATGGCATCGTTCGGCTCCATCGAAGATGGCGGTGGAGAGGGTTCCAACTGCTGGTACCGGGTGACCATCTCCGAAGGGCGCAATCGCGAAGTGCGCCGCATGCTCGAATCCGTGGGCCATGCCGTCAGCCGCCTGATCCGCATCCGTTACGGCGCGATGGTATTGCCGCGTGGTCTGAAGCGCGGAGCCTGGCTGGAGCTGGACGAGAGCGATATCCGTGCCCTGGTTCAGGCTGCAGGCGCCGGGCGCCCGGCGCCCGTTGAGGGACGCTCCGAAGGGGGCGACGCTGGCGGGCGTAGCGGCAAGCCTCGCAACCGTGGTCGTGGTGGCCCACGGGGTGATGGCGCGCGCCGCGATATGTCGCAACCGCCGGTCCCAGGCGGACCCCGTGGGCAGAAGCCGCGCCGCGATGGAGGCCAGAGCGCTGCCCGTGGCAACAACAGCGCTGCTGGTGGTGATCGCCAGCGGGGAGGTGCGGCGCAGCCCGATCCGATGAAAACTTCCGTGGGTTACATCGGCATGGACAGTCTCTCTCGCCACCGTCAGGACAAACGCCGCCCCGGTGGCGGTGGTCCCCGGCGTGGAGGTGGTGGGCGCTGAGCGCTACTTCCGTCACACTCCCCGGTTAGAATCGAGGGCTTTGTCCGATGGACAAACGAATCACAGCAACAACCATTCAGGAAATCAACATGGCAATCGAACGCACTCTCTCCATCATCAAGCCCGACGCAGTGGCCAAGAACGTCATCGGTCAGATCTACGCACGCTTTGAAGCCGCTGGCCTCAAGGTTGTGGCAGCCCGCATGGCTCACCTGTCCCGCCTGGAAGCCGAACAGTTCTACGCAGTGCACAAAGAGCGTCCTTTCTTCAAGGACCTGGTGGACTTCATGATTTCCGGTCCTGTGATGATTCAGGCCCTGGAAGGCGAAAACGCCATCCTGAAGAACCGCGAACTCATGGGTGCTACGGACCCCAAGAAGGCCGAAGCCGGCACGATCCGCGCTGACTTCGCTGACAGCATCGACGCCAACGCTGTGCATGGCTCCGACGCCGCTGAAACAGCCCAGGCAGAAGTGGCTTTCTTCTTCCCTGGCCTGAACATCTACTCGCGCTGAGATGCTGATGCTCCCCATGCCTGTTCCCGTCATTGCGGGGAGTCTGCGTCATGGGGCTAGTTGTGCCCGCTCCATGGAGAGCTCGGCACCATGAGCACGAACCTGCTGGAGTTTGACCTCGACGGCTTGGCTGAGTTCTGTGAGCGGCTGGGGGAGAAGCGGTTTCGCGCTACCCAGTTGTTTCGCTGGATCCACCAGCGCGGTGCCAGTGAGTTTGATGCCATGAGCGATCTGGCCAAAGCCTTGCGCGACAAACTCAAGGGGTGCGCGCGGGTGGAGGCTTTGCCCGTCATCTCCGAGCATGTCTCTGCAGACGGCACGGTGAAGTGGCTGTTTGATGTGGGTGATGGCAATGCCGTGGAGGCAGTGTTCATCCCTGAGGATGACCGCGGAACCCTCTGTGTGTCATCGCAGGCGGGCTGTGCGGTAGGCTGCCGTTTTTGTTCCACAGGCCATCAGGGCTTCAGCCGCAATCTGACCACGGGCGAAATTGTTGCCCAACTGTGGTTTGCCGAGCATTCCCTGCGTAAACGCCTGCAGACAGAAGACCGCGTGATCTCGAACGTGGTCATGATGGGCATGGGTGAGCCGCTGCAGAATTATTCGGCACTGGTGCCTGCGTTGCGGGTCATGCTGGACGATCACGGTTATGGCCTGTCGCGGCGCCGTGTGACGGTATCGACCTCGGGTGTGGTGCCCATGATGGACCGTCTTTCGCAAGACTGCGCCGTGGCATTGGCTGTCTCTCTGCATGCGCCTAATGACCCCTTGCGGGACAACCTGGTGCCGTTGAATCGCAAGTACCCGATTCATGAGTTGCTGGATGCTTGCAACCGCTACCTGGAGCACGCGCCCCGAGATTTCATCACTTTCGAATATTGCATGCTCGACGGTGTCAATGACCAAATGGATCATGCCCGTCAGTTGATCGATTTGGTGAAGCGCAGTGGCATTCGCTGCAAATTCAACCTGATTCCTTTTAATCCTTTTCCTGCGTCGGGGCTGTTGCGGTCGCCGCAGAATCAGGTGCTGGCTTTTGCCAAGGTCTTGAGCGATGCGGGCATCGTTACCACGGTGCGCAAGACGCGCGGTGATGACATCGATGCCGCATGTGGTCAGTTGGCGGGAGACGTCAAAGACCGCACCAGGGCTGCTGAGCGCATGGCAAAGCAGCGCACAATCGTGCTCAAACCGGTGACTTGATCAGGCAGTCGGCAAACTTCAAGGAGGCTCTACATGGCGGGATTGGTTGGACGCTGGCAGCATTTTGGCCGCTGGACACTCGCGGCATGCAGTGCGGTGGTTTGCGTATGGGGGCTTCAGGGGTGTGCGACAAACACCTCGTCTGCCGTCAGTGACGCCGATGCAGGTCTGGTGACGCCGTCCGATGAGCCCGAGTCGCGGCGCCGCGCACGCATTCGGCTGGAACTGGCCTCCAACTATTTCGAATTGGGACAGACGGCGGTTGCTCTGGACGAGGTCAAGCAGTCGCTGGCTGCGGACCCTTCCTATGCCGACGCGTTCAATCTGCGTGGCCTGATTTTCATGCGCCTGAGTGACTATGCGCAGGCGGAAGACAGTTTCCGCCGCGCCCTTTCGTTGCGGGCGAACGACTCCAACGTACTGCACAACTACGGCTGGCTGATGTGCCAGCAGCAAAAGTACGTGGAGGCCGACCCGTATTTTGTGCGTGCCATTGCCAATCCCGCGTATACCGCCCGAGGCAAAACATGGATGGCCCGGGGCCTGTGCCAGTCGGGGGCCGGACAGTTCCCTGAAGCGGAGCAGTCGTTCCTGAAGGCCTATGAATTTGATGCTGCGAATCCGGTAGTGGGTTACCACCTCGCAGCTCTTCTGTTGCGGCGCAACGAGTTGTCGCGCGCGCAGTTTTACATTCGACGACTCAACAACAGTGATTTCGCCAATTCCGAATCGCTGTGGCTGGGCATCAAGGTGGAGCGCGCTTTGGGCGACACCGTGGCAATGAGACAACTGGCTGCCCAGTTGCGCAAGCGCTTCCCGGACTCCCGGGAGCTGGGTGCATACGAACGCGGGGCTTTCAATGAGTGAGGTGGCAGAGAGTGGAATGACAGCGGGCGGGTTGCTCAAAGAGGCTCGGCAGGCGGCAGGCATGCACATCGCGGCTCTGGCTGTTGCACTGAAAGTACCCGTCAGCAAATTGGAGGCCCTGGAGGCGGACAACTACACGGTGCTGCCAGACACCGTATTTGTCCGAGCGCTCGCGTCGAGCGTGTGCCGAACCCTCAAGGTGGACCCTGCGCCTATTTTGTCTTTGTTGCCGCAAAGCCAGAGCCCTCGCTTGTCCGTGGACAGTGCTGGTATCAACGCGCCTGTGAAGGGGAGTGCGGGCAAATCGTCTGCTTCTTCATCGTCTTCGTTCGGTGGGGCAGGGTCTACCTCGCGTCCTGTGGTGCTGGTGGTTCTAGCACTGTTGGTCGGTGCCCTGGTTTTGTTCCTTTTTCCACGGCATTCCACGCCGGTGGATGTCGCTATTTCGACGCCCGGTGCCGTGCCTGACGCCTTGCCTTCTGGTCCTGCCGAGCCAACACCCGCGATGGAGCCCTCGGCTCCACAGAGCCCTGCTGAGGCGGTGGCTGCTGTTCCGTCCGCTGCGGTCGCGGCGGCTCCGGCGCCTGCTGCTGCAGCGTCCAATCCTGCGCCTGCTGCCGCTGCAAGCAACGCAACGCCTGGCATGGCAGTTCCGGCGGATGTGGGCGCTGAGGCTTCGACCGGCGCGTTGGTGTTGCGCGCACGCGCTTCATCCTGGGTGCAGGTTCGAGACGCCAATGGCGCACTGGCATTGCAACGCAACCTGGCGGCGGGAGAGTCGGTGTCGGTGTCGGCGCCCACTCCACTCGCGGTGATAGTCGGTCGCGCGGATGCTACCGAGGTGATTGTTCGTGGAAAGCCGTTTGATCTGACGGCGGTCGCTCGTGAAAACGTGGCGCGTTTCGAGGTGAAATAGTGGAAAACTCCCCGCTTGATTTTGGACCAGTGGCGATTGCATCGCCGTTGCCTCGGCGTTCGCGTCAGGCAAAGATCGCCTGGGGGTCGCGTGTTGTGACCGTAGGCGGTGACGCCCCTGTGCGGGTGCAGTCCATGACCAATACCGACACAGTCGACGCCATCGGGACGGCGATCCAGGTGAAGGAGCTTGCCCAGGCGGGTTCGGAGTTTGTCCGCATCACGGTCAATACCCCCGAGGCGGCGGCGGCGGTACCTTACATCCGCGAACAGCTGGACCGCATGGGTGAAAGTGTTCCGTTGGTTGGTGATTTTCATTACAACGGACACCGCCTGCTCACCGAGTTTCCCGACTGTGCCCAGGCCTTGTCCAAGTACCGAATCAACCCTGGCAATGTGGGCAAGGGCGACAAGCGCGACAAGCAGTTCGGCCAGATGATCGAGGCTGCCATGCGCTGGAACAAGGCCGTGCGCATCGGCGTCAACTGGGGCAGCCTCGACCAGGAACTCCTGGCTGAGCTGATGGATGCCAATAGCCGCCGCAGCACTCCCTGGGAGGCGCGTCAGGTCATGTACGAGGCCCTCATCACGTCGGCCATTGAGTCTGCGCGCCGTGCAGAAGCCATGGGCTTGGATGGCAACCAGATCATCCTGTCCTGCAAGGTCAGTGGAGTGCAGGATTTGATCTCCGTGTACCGCGAACTGGCACGCCGCTGTGACTACGCTTTGCACCTGGGGTTGACGGAGGCAGGCATGGGTACGAAGGGAACGGTCGCCTCGGCAGCCGCCTTGTCCGTGCTGCTCCAAGAGGGTATTGGCGACACGATTCGTGTGTCGCTGACGCCCCAGCCTGGCGAGGCTCGCACCCAGGAGGTGGTCGTGGCATCCGAAATTTTGCAGGCGTTGGGCATGCGGGTTTTTGTGCCCAGCGTCACCGCGTGCCCTGGGTGCGGCCGCACGACCAGCACCACCTTTCAAGACTTGGCCAAGCAGATCGATGATTTCTTGCGCGCGCAAATGCCGGTATGGCGTGTGCGTTATCCGGGCGTTGAGACGTTGCGGGTCGCAGTCATGGGCTGCATCGTCAATGGCCCCGGTGAAAGCAAGCATGCGGACATTGGAATCAGCCTGCCGGGTACGGGTGAGGCCCCCGCTGCCCCGGTCTTCATCGACGGGGAAAAAGCAATGACCCTCCGTGGTGATGACATCGCCAATGAATTCCATCGCATCGTCGAGCAGTACATCGAAAAGCGTTTTGGCGCCAAGGTACCTGCTTGACCGATAGCGCTGCCGTGGCCTGCCTTGAGGTGAAATTCAGGAAGGTGGTCGGTGCAGCTTTTGTCAATTTTTGCCAGACATAGAAAAGAAGCGCTGTGAGCAACGAAAAAAGCACTGCCTCGTCCAAGCCAGAAAAACTGGTCGCGGTGAAGGGCATGAACGACATCCTGCCTCCGGAATCTGCCCGCTGGGAGTGGCTGGAGGCCAAGGTTCGCGATCTGATGTCGCGTTACGCCTACCGCAATATCCGTACTCCTATTGTGGAGCCCACGCCGTTGTTTGTGCGTGGGTTGGGTGAGGTCACCGATATTGTCGAAAAGGAGATGTACTCTTTCGAGGATCGCTTGAATGGTGAACAGCTGACGCTTCGCCCCGAGGCGACAGCGGGCGTTGTGCGCGCGGTGGCTGAGCACTCGATGCTGTACGAAGGTGGAAAGCGGCTCTACTACATGGGCCCCATGTTCCGCCACGAGCGCCCCCAGCGCGGGCGCTATCGCCAGTTTCACCAGATTGGCGCGGAGGCCCTGGGTTTTCCGGGCGCTGAGGTAGATGCCGAGCTGATCCTTCTGGCCGCCGCTCTTTGGCGTGATCTGGGTCTGCAAAACGTGCGCCTCGAACTCAACAGTTTGGGTCAGCCAGACGAGCGCCAGGCGCACCGGGCTGCGCTGATAGCGTATTTGGAACAGCACGCAGACGCTCTTGATGAGGAGGCACGTCGGCGTCTCCATAGCAACCCTTTGCGTATCCTCGACACCAAGAATCCGGCCATGCAGTCGGTGGTTGAGGCTGCGCCTCGGTTGATCGACTTTCTGGGGCCGCAGTCTCTGGCCCACTTCGAAGCGGTCAAGGCCATTCTGGATGCGAACGGAGTAGCGTGGACCGTGAATCCCCGTTTGGTCCGCGGTATGGACTACTACAACCTCACTGTCTTCGAGTTTGTGACGGATCAACTGGGCTCGCAAGGCACCATCTGCGGTGGTGGCCGCTACGACTACCTGATTGAACAGATCGGCGGAAAGGCTGCACCAGCGGTGGGTTGGGCATTGGGGGTGGAGCGCGTATTGGAGTTGCTCAAGGAGCAGCAAAGCGCGCCTCCCTCGTTGGCTCCTGACGTCTATGCCATTGTTCCCTCCGCTGCGGTTTTACCTCGGGCCGTGGCCACCATCGAGCAATTGCGCCAGCACGGTGTTTGCGTCCAGATGCATGCGGCCCCCTCGCTGGAGGGTATGGGCAGCATGAAGTCGCAGTTCAAGAAGGCTGATGCCAGTGCTGCCCCGTACGCGCTGGTATTTGGCGATGATGAGCTGTCCCGTGGCATGGTGACAGTCAAAGCTTTGCGTGACGGAGCGGGGGCTCAAATCGAGCGTCCTCTGGACTCGGTCGCCCAATGGTCTGCCACCCTACAATCCACCCGCTAAACCAATCACATTCCATGGCAAATCATCTCGACCTTGAAGAACAAGAGCAGCTAGACCAGCTCAAGCATTTTTGGAACACCTGGGGAACACTGATCAGCTCGGTGGTCATCGTCGTGGCGGGTGCGGCCGCTGCATGGAACGGTTACCAGTACTGGCAAACCCGTCAGGCCACGCAGGCGGCTGCGTTGTTCGATGCGGTGGATGTGGCTGCGCGATCTGCAGACAACGCCCGCATGGAACAAGCTTTTGCCGATTTGAAATCCAAATATGCCGGGACCGTTCAAGCGGGGCAGGCGGGCTTGACCCTTGCCAAGGCCATGCAGGGTGCTGGCAATGTCAATGGCGCCAAAGAGGCGCTTACCTGGGTGGCCGAGCAATCATCAGACGAGGGCCTGAAGGCCTTGGCCAAGTTGCGATTGGCTGGCGTGCTGATGGATCAAAAGAATTACGACGAAGCGCTCAAGCAACTGTCTGGCAGCTTTGCGCCAGGGTTTTCCTCTGTTGTCGCTGATCGGAAAGGTGACGTCCTGGTGCTTCAGGAAAAGCGCCAAGACGCGATTGCCGAGTACACCAAGGCATATAAGGGTTTTGAAGACAGTGTCGAATATCGCCGTCTGGTGGAAATCAAGCTGAATGCGCTGGGTGTCTCACTGCAAGGGGTGGCCGCTGCCGCCACCGCAACATCCGCGGAGTCCAAATAAACATGACATTGCCTCTCAACACTCGGTCTGGACGCCAATTTCTCGCACGTGGTCTGGTGCTGGCGGTCGCGGCTGCCTCGCTGGCTGGTTGTTCATTGTGGAGTGCTGACAAGTCCAAGCCGGTACCCGCCGACCTCGGAGCCAATGTGGCTGTGCTGGGTGTGCGACAAGCCTGGACTGCGCGCGTCGGTAGTGTTGTGGGGCTGCCCCTGGAGGCGCACGTTGCAGGGAGCGTCGTGACCGTTGCCTCGGCCGATGGGACTGTGGCTGCCCTGGATGCGCGCACGGGCGGAGATATCTGGCGGGCATCTCTTGCCGAGCCTCTGTCGGCAGCTGTGGGCAGTGATGGGAAGTACGCTGCGGTGGTGTCGCGCAACAATGCTCTGATCTTGATTGATGGGGGCCGAGAGCGTTGGCGTGAGACACTTGCGGCCCCAGTGTTCACGCCACCCCTCGTTGCAGGGGGGCGTGTATTTGTATTGTCAGCGGACCGCTCGGTGTCTGCCTTTGACTCGTCAACAGGTCGTCGCCTCTGGGCACAGCAACGCCCCGGGGAGCCCTTGATATTGCGCCAGGCCGGTGTCTTGCTTGCAGTGGGCGATACCCTGGTGGTTGGTTTGTCGGGCCGTTTGGTCGGTTTGAATCCCGATAATGGCAGTGTGCGTTGGGAAGCTCCCATTGCCAGCGCGCGGGGCACGAATGACGTGGAGCGCCTCGTGGAGTTGGTGGGCCGCACCAGCCGTGCAGGAGAAACGGTGTGTGCGAGATCCTTTCAGGCCGCAGTCGGGTGTGTGAATACCGCCAGGGGGCAGACAGTTTGGACGCAACCCGCCAGCGGAGCGGATGGTGTTCACGGCGATGCAGAAGCTATTTTTGGTGCAGAGAGCAACGGAACTCTTGTCGCGTGGCGTCGTGCCGATGGCTCACGGCTGTGGAGCATCGACAGACTCAAGTACCGCAAACTCACGGCGCCCCTGCTTTTGGGGCGCTCGGTGGTGGTTGGTGACGATGCCGGCCTAGTGCATTTGCTGTCTCGTACCGATGGCTCACCCCTGAACCGCCTGGCGACAGATGGGTCTGCCATCGCAGCTGCTCCGGTGGTGGCCGCCGATACGCTGGTGGTTGTTACCCGCAATGGCGGCATTTACGGATTCCGTCCAGATTGATCGGTCTTATTCAATGAAGCCAGTAATCGCCCTCGTGGGGCGTCCGAATGTCGGCAAGTCCACGCTCTTCAATCGCCTGACCAAGTCGCGGGACGCCATCGTTGCCGATTTTGCAGGACTCACGCGTGACCGACATTACGGTAACGGCAAGCAAGGAAAGCACGAGTACATCGTCATCGATACGGGTGGCTTTGAGCCTGATGCCTCCAGTGGCATCTACCGTGAGATGGCCAAGCAAACCCAGCAGGCGGTTGCTGAGGCGGATGTGGTGATTTTTGTGGTGGATGCGCGTGCGGGAGTCTCTGCGCAAGACCATGACATCGCCAATTATTTGCGCCGTTTGGGAAAGCCCTGCGTGCTGGTCGCCAACAAGGCGGAGGGCATGCTCCAGGGCGTTCAGCTCGCTGAGTTTTATGAACTGGGGCTGGGTGAGGTTTATCCTGTTTCCGCAGCGCACGGTCAGGGTATTCGGAGCTTGGTAGATATTGCTCTGGAGCCGCTGAATTTGCCCGAGCCTGACGACTTGGACGCACAACTGGACAAGGGCGTCATCAAGCTTGCCGTGGCGGGGCGGCCCAACGTAGGCAAATCCACCCTGATCAACACGTGGCTTGGCGAGGAGCGGCTGGTGGCATTTGACATGCCTGGCACTACCCGTGATGCCATCACCGTGCCTTTTGAGCGCAATGGTCAGCGCTTTGAACTGGTGGACACGGCGGGTTTGCGTCGCAAGGGCAAGGTTTTCGAGGCCATTGAAAAATTTTCGGTGGTGAAAACGCTCCAGGCTATCGAATCTGCCAATGTGGTGCTGCTATTGCTCGATGCCACCCAGGGTGTGACGGACCAGGATGCGCATATCGCTGGCTATATCTTGGAGAGCGGGCGCGCGGTGGTTTTAGCGGTGAACAAGTGGGATGCCGTGGATGACTACCAGCGCCAGCTTCTGGAGCGTTCCATCGAGACACGGCTTGCATTTCTGAAGTTTGCCTCTTTGCATTTCATTTCCGCGAAAAAGCGCCAGGGGCTTGGTCCATTGTGGACATCCATCGCACAGGCCCACCGGGCGGCTACATGCAAGATGTCCACGCCCGTTCTCACGCGTCTGCTGCTGGAAGCTGTTCAGTTTCAAAGCCCCAAGAGGGCGGGTATGTTCCGCCCCAAAATGCGGTATGCGCACCAGGGTGGCATGAATCCGCCCGTGATCGTGATCCATGGCAATTCGCTGGAGCATGTGACCGATGCCTACAAGCGATTTCTGGAGGGGCGTTTCCGCAAGGAGTTCGATCTGGTGGGAACTCCTTTGCGCATAGAGATGAAGACCTCTCACAATCCGTTTGCGGACAAAGACGAAGCCTGATGATAAAGGCTGTTAAGCCAGGGGGGCATGCATGCTGAGGCTGGTGTGCAGCCTCGGCTGTGGTAAGGTGCTGGTTTACAACAACACTTGAACACGGAGAATATCGTGAGCAACAAAGGCCAGCTTTTGCAAGACCCCTTCCTCAACGCATTGCGTCGGGAGCATGTTCCAGTGTCCATTTATTTGGTCAACGGGATCAAGCTGCAGGGGCAAATCGAATCTTTCGACCAGTATGTGGTGTTGCTGCGCAATACAGTGACACAAATGGTCTACAAGCACGCGATTTCTACGATCGTGCCCGGTCGTGCAGTCAATTTCTCCACGTCAGAAACCCCCGATGCGGACAGCGGCAACCTTTGAGTTGTTGCCTGGGGGCGAATCTCGCTGTCGGAGCGAGGCGAAGAGGAAAGAGGGTGGGTGGCTTTGAGTTCGGCTGTGTCATCCTCGGCCACTAGCACCCCGGTACTGCTGGTAGGTGTCGATTTTGGTCTTCCTCATTTCGATGCAGAACTCGAAGAGCTGGGGCTACTTGCCCAGACGGCTGGTATGCAGCCCGTCGCCCGGATCACGTGCAAGCGCAAGGCGCCAGATGCGGCACTGTTCATTGGCAGCGGCAAGGCGGATGAGATTCGCACGTTGGCCCAGATGCATGGTGCGGTGGAGATATTGTTCGATCAATCGCTCAGTCCCGCTCAGCAGCGCAACCTGGAGCGCCACATTGAACTCCCGGTCAATGACCGTACCTTGCTGATTCTGGAAATCTTTGCGCAGCGTGCGCGCAGCCACGAAGGCAAGCTTCAAGTTGAACTTGCCAAGCTGCAGTATGTGAGTACCCGGCTGGTGCGACGTTGGTCTCACTTGGAACGCCAAACGGGCGGCATTGGTGCCCGTGGCGGTCCTGGCGAAAAGCAGATCGAACTGGATCGACGCATGATTGGCGACGCGATCAAGCGCACAAGAGAGCGCCTGGTCAAGGTCAAACGTCAGCGGTCCACCCAGCGGCGCCAGCGCAAGAGACGCGATACGTTCAATATTTCACTCGTTGGATACACCAACGCCGGTAAGTCAACGCTTTTCAATGCTTTGGTGAAAGCGCGGGCATATGCCGCTGATCAGCTCTTTGCGACGCTGGATACCACGACACGCCAGTTGTATTTGGCAGATGCGGCGCGGTCTGTATCTCTGTCCGATACGGTGGGTTTCATCCGTGATCTGCCACACGGACTGGTGGATGCGTTCCAGGCCACGCTGCAAGAGGCGGTGGATGCTGATCTCCTGCTCCACGTTGTGGATGCTTCCAACCCCGATTTCCCAGAGCAGATGGAGCAGGTGGAGCGGGTTTTGCAGGAGATTGGCGCATCGGACATTCCACAGATACTGGTGTTCAACAAGCTTGATGCGTTATCAGAAGAACGGCGCCCAGCCGTGCTCGTGGATCAATACGAAGTGGGAGGACAGCTACTCTCCCGCTTGTTTGTAAGTGCTCGTTCGGGTGAAGGTCTTGATGAGTTGCGTCGTGCTCTGGCTGCCAGGCTGCTGGCCGGGCATTCGGATATGACCCCAGCAGACGCCCTTGAATTGCCGGATGCGCTGCCTTGATTGGGCACAATGCAAGATCGAATGATGCCATCAGAGAACCAGAGATTTTCCGCATGAATTTTCATACTCGCACCCTACGCTGGGCTTCACTGCCAGACCGTATTCGGGGCATGTTCAATCTGAACGATCCACGCTGGGGTCGCGGGGATGATAAGGCTGAGGACGGTAGCGCGCGCCCCGAAGACCGACCCTCAACCCCCCCTGGAGGGCAGAGAGGTGGGGATCAGCGGCCCAGCAATGGCCAGCAGCCGCCTGACCTTGATGAGCTGTGGCGCGACCTCAATCGCAAGCTTGGGAGCATGTTTGGTATCAAGAATGGTTCTGGCCGTGGCCCTGGAGGAGGGGCAGGCGGCGGTTTTCAGCCAGATATGAAAAGCGCGGGTGTCGGTGTTGGCTTGATCGCTGGCATTGCATTCGTGATCTGGATGGGTACCGGATTCTTCATTGTGCAAGAAGGACAGCAGGCCGTCATAACGCAATTCGGTAAGTACAAAAGCACTGTGGGCGCGGGTTTCAACTGGCGCTTGCCCTACCCGATCGAGCGCCATGAGCTCGTTTTCGTGACTCAGATTCGTTCTGCCGATGTGGGGCGTGATACGGTCATCAAGAGTACGGGCTTGAGAGAGTCGGCCATGCTGACCGAAGATGAAAACATCGTAGAGATCAAGTTCGCCGTTCAGTATCGCTTGAGCGATGCCAGGGCATGGCTGTTTGAAAGCAAGAACCCCTCGGACGCGGTGGTGCAAGCTGCTGAAACCGCAGTGCGCGAGGTGGTTGGCAAGATGCGCATGGACACGGCGCTGGCGGAGGAGCGTGATCAGATAGCGCCCCGCGTTCGCGCACTCATGCAAACTATTTTGGACCGTTACAAGGTCGGCGTCGAAGTTGTCGGCATCAACTTGCAGCAGGGTGGCGTGCGCCCCCCGGAGCAGGTGCAGTCCTCCTTTGATGATGTGCTCAAGGCGGGGCAAGAGCGTGAGCGCGCGAAGAACGAAGCCCAGGCTTATGCGAACGACGTGATTCCGCGTGCTGTGGGCTCGGCCTCCCGTCTGAACGAAGAGGCGGCTGCGTACAAGGCAAAGATCGTTGCGCAGGCGCAGGGTGATGCGCAGCGTTTTGGATTCATTCTGGCGGAATATCAAAAGGCTCCGCAGGTGACCCGCGATCGCATGTATTTGGACACCATGCAGCAGATTTACGGCAGCGTGACCAAGGTGCTGGTGGAGTCGCGCCAAGGTTCCAATTTGCTGTACCTGCCGCTCGACAAAATCATGCAGGGCGTTGCGAGCGGTTCTGGAGCGCTGGATGCGCCTGCAACGAGCAGTCCGGCTTCAGCGACTCCTCCTGTGGCCCCTGCCCCCACATTTTCGAATGACCCTCGGGCGCGCGACACTGGTCGTACCCGTGAACGTGAATCCCGTTAGGAGCAGTTCGTGAACAGAGTCGGTTTTATTGCGTCCACCCTCTTGGTGGTGCTTGCGCTCATGAGCTCCATGCTTTTTGTCGTAGACCAGCGGCAGTTCGGAGTGCTGTATGCGCTGGGACAAATCAAAGAGGTCATCACTGAGCCTGGCCTCAATTTCAAGCTTCCTCCGCCATTCCAGAACGTCACCTACATCGACAAGCGTTTGTTGACCTTGGACAGCACGGATGCTGAGCCCATGTTGACTGCGGAAAAGCAGCGCGTCGTGATTGATTGGTATGTGCGCTGGCGTATTTCCGAACCCACCGAGTACATTCGTAACGTGGGGCTGGACGAGACGGCTGGAGCCATGCAGCTCAATCGGGTGGTTCGCAATGCTTTCCAGGAAGAAATCAATAAGCGCACGGTGAAAGAGCTGCTCTCTCTGAAGCGGGAGGCGCTGATGGCTGATGTCAAGCGCGAAGTATTGGAGACAGTTCGCGGTTCCAAGCCCTGGGGGGTTGACGTGGTGGATGTCCGCATTACCCGTGTGGACTATGTGGAAGCTATCACCGAGTCCGTGTACCGGCGCATGGAAGCCGAGCGCAAACGCGTGGCTAACGAATTGCGCTCCACCGGTGCGGCCGAAGGCGAAAAAATTCGTGCAGATGCGGATCGTCAGCGTGAGATCGCGATTGCCAACGCCTATCGGGACGCTCAGAAGCTCAAGGGCGAAGGTGATGCGGAAGCGGCTCGTATCTATGCTGAAGCCTTTGGCAAGGATCCGCAATTTGCTCAGTTCTATCGCAGCTTGGAAGCTTACAAAGCCAGCTTCAACAAGAAGAGCGATGTGATGGTGGTAGACCCCTCGTCTTCTGATTTCTTCAAGGTCTTTCGTGGCCCGGTTGCCGCGTCGGTACCTGCAACACCTCGCAAGTAGATAGTGCCGGAGGCGAGGGGGAATGATGTGGGACAGTCTCTGGACGGCTTTTGCCTTAGTGCTGGTGATTGAAGGTTTTCTGCCTTTCCTTTCCCCTCAAATCTGGAAACGCGTGATTGGGCAGATTGCGCAATTGCAGGATGGTCAGATACGCTTCTTCGCATTGCTAGCTCTTGTAACGGGCGTTCTGATGCTTTGCTTCTGACGGCTGTCACACGTCCCGACCAGGAGATTCCTTGGGGAGTCTCGCCCGGTCCCGGTAGAATCACGGTTTTAACAGCCTCCCCTTTTCTCCATGTCTGCTTGGGTCCTTCCGGATCACATTGCCGATGTCTTGCCGTCCGAAGCGCGGCACATCGAAGAATTGCGTCGCGGGCTGCTTGATACAGCCCGTTGTTACGGTTATGAGCTGGTGATGCCACCGCTGCTGGAGCATCTGGAATCTCTCCTCACCGGCACCGGTGAAGCGCTGGATCTGCAGACCTTCAAGCTGGTAGATCAGCTTTCCGGTCGATCCATGGGACTGCGGGCTGATACCACTCCGCAAGTCGCTCGCATTGATGCGCATCTGCTCAATCGCAAAGGTGTGACACGTCTTTGCTACTGTGGCCCGGTGTTGCACACACGCCCTGATCGCCCGCACGCTACCCGCGAGCCGCTTCAGTTTGGAGCTGAAATCTATGGGCATACTGGGGTAGAAGCTGATCTGGAAGCGTTGCAGTTAGCCAGGGAGTGTCTGCGGGTCGCCAATGTCCGCGACACCACCATTGATCTGGCGGACGTTCGCATCGTTCGCAATCTGCTCGCTGGCGTGAGTGTAAGTCCGCAACTGTTGCGCAGCATTCATTCCGCTTTGGCCGCCAAGGATTCGGGTGAGCTGTCTTCTCTGACGCAGGGTTTCCCTGAGGAGTCCCGACAGGGCCTTCTTGCCCTGGTGCAGTTGTATGGGGATTCTTCTGTTTTGGCAGAGGCAGAAAAGGCGCTCAAGCGCATATCAGGCATGCCTGAGGTGCTATCAAATTTGAAATGGTTGGCTTCGCGCCTCGAGGGGGCTTCTGTCACTTTCGATTTAGCCGATCTTCGTGGCTATGCCTACTACAGCGGCGCGCGTTTCGCGATCTACGCGACGGGTGCCAGCGATGCCCTGGTGCGTGGAGGACGGTACGACGAGGTGGGGGCGGTATTTGGTCGAAATCGCCCTGCAGCGGGATTCAGTTTGGATATTAAACAGGTGGTTGGCGTGGTGCCGCCACGTGCGCTGAAGGCGGCGATCCGTGCGCCTTGGGGTGAGGCTGCGGATGTGAATGCGGCGATCACGGAACTCCGGTCCGCCGGCGAGACGGTGGTGTGTGTGTTGCCTGGGCACGAGAGTGAGGTGGACGAGTTCCACTGTGATCGTGAACTGGTTCAGGTTGCGGGCCGTTGGGTCGTGCAGGCTGTTTGAGCAATTGTCATTTGAATTGGGTTTGAGATGAAAGCAACCAAAGGTCGCAACGTGGTGGTGGTCGGTACCCAGTGGGGCGACGAAGGCAAAGGCAAGTTGGTCGATTGGCTGACGGAAAGCGCTCAAGGTGTTGTGCGCTTTCAAGGGGGGCACAACGCTGGTCACACACTGGTGATCAATGGTGTGAAGACGGCACTGCATTTGATTCCGAGCGGCATCATGCGTCCGGGGGTCAAGTGCTACATCGGCAATGGCGTGGTTCTCTCTGCAGCCAAGTTGTTCGAAGAAATCGAGGGCTTGGAAAAAGCAGGCGTCGAGGTCC